>JBLIRT010000079.1:0-12879 GCA_049472445.1 bacterium | reverse complement strand
GGTAAAATTGAAACGGTCAGAGGCACATGTAAAGAAAAAAGAGAACGGGCCAGTTCCAGGTTATATCCGAGGTCATCAATAACCAGAGCGATCACCGGTCCCTGTTCCTGTGTCTGGGCAGGAAGAGCTTTGTTTTGGAAAACCAGCGTGTAGCTGCCGGAATCCGCTCCCTGCCTTCCTATGAGGAAAATGAATTGATGGACTTTCGGCAAACTCCTTTCCTCGATCTGAAAAACCTCGCCTCCATAATCCTGAACCAGGGAAATAACAAAGGAGCGAATTTTCGAGCGGGGAACCATTTCCGTGAATTCAATCATCCGTTTTGAAGATTTCGAGGAATCGTCGAGTTCAAGACTAAGGGATGGCTTTTTCAAACCAAGCCGGGGCAGGGATCGCTGAAGCCTTACATCAAATTCCCTGGCCCAGAGAAAATCTTCCTCTCCTCTATTCACCATGGTTTGGTATGAACGAACAAGGTATGCTCTGCCCTCGGCATACAAAAAGGACAAAGCGTGCCTTCCGTTCCGGATTACGTCGTCGAAATACTTTTCATGGCTGCGATAGGTAAGCCCGCCAAGAAGAAGGCTCAACAAACCCGATATAAGAATGATCCAATTCCTCGAATACCTTTTCTTCTTCCTGGTTCGGGAATTTCTTTTCTTGCCTTTTCCCATGATTCCCTGGCTGGGAAGGTTAACGCCTTTTACCCGATTCTAATATCCTGGCGGCTTTTATAATATCAATGGCACGCTGGAGTTGTAAATCCTCAAAATATTTTATACCTTCTTTATTTTCCGTATCTTGAGAATTCGGGTCTCCATGATTTGTATCCACATCATTCGGTGATTTCTGGCGGTTATCCATTTCCACGAGATCTTTCTCCCGGATAGCATGCTCCTCCGAAATTATATTCTTTTTATCTTCAATCCTCATATTTTCTACTAAAATATCTGGGGTAATCCCTTTAGCGTGGATTGAAATTCCCTTTGGAGTATAATACTTGGCTGTAGTGAGGCGTAAAGCTGATCCATCTGATAGAGGATAAATGGTTTGAACCGAACCCTTGCCGAATGTCTTCGTACCCACAACAACAGCCCGCTTCCAGTCCTGCAGTGCCCCCGCGACAATCTCGGATGCGCTGGCACTGCCTGCATTGACTATGATCACCATAGGGATCGCTTCAGGAACTATTGGATCACTATTCGATTTGAAGGTTATGGTCTGATCGTCTCCTCTCCCCCGGGTAGTGACGATTACCTCCCCCTTTGGTAAAAATTTGTCAGCTACATCAACGGCGACGCTCAGCAGTCCACCGGCATTAAACCGTTCATCCAGAATCACCCCATCCAATTCCTTAACATTCATGCTTTTCAATTCCTTCATCATATCCTTGGCCGTGTTTTCCTGAAATTGACGCAAACGGACATAACCGATTTTATATTCTTTATCTTCTATCACCTTAGAACTGACACTGGCCAGCTTAATGACACCCCGAGTAATAGTAAAGTCCCTTGGCTTTTCAAATTCCTTGCGCATAATGGTGATGGTTACCTGGGTTCCTTTAGGGCCCCTCATCCTGTTGGCAGCTTCCGCTAATGACATATCCTTGGTAGAGACAGTATCGATTTTTAAAATCTGATCTTCAGATTTGATGCCCTTCTTAAAGGCAGGAGTTCCTTCAATTGGAGACACAACGGTTAATATTCCATCACGAATGGTAATTTCAATACCGATTCCCTCAAATTTACCCTGAGTATCAACCTGCATCTCTTTATACATATCCGGAGTCAGAAAGGAGCTATGTGGGTCAAGGGTTTGAAGCATGCCTTTAATTGCACCATAAACCAGATCCTTGACCTCTGAATCCTCAACATAATTGTTTTGGACCTTGGATAGAACTTCACTGAATACTTTTAATTCTTCATACGATTCTTTTCCTGAGACGGACCGATTTCCAAGGCCAACCACCCCAATCAGGAGTAAGATCACAACCAAAAACGAACACAGCCATATTTTTCTTTTCTGGGTCAGTCTTTCCATTTCATTTCTCCTCAAAAAGATATTTCTGCTGAAGAGTCCGGTATTCTTGTAACTCTTAGCTCTCAATAGCTGATTACCGGAGCCAGTTCAAAGGCTCCAGAGGCAATCCCTGGTAACGAATTTCAAAATATAACTGAGGTTCACTCACCACACCTGTATCACCACCCAGCGCAATTACCTGCCCCTCCTTAACGGTATCTTGAGATTTTACCAAAAATTCAGAAACATGGGCATAGATGCTGCAATATCCCTTACCATGATCAATGATAAGGAGTTTCCCATAGCCCATACACCGATCAGTATACAATGCTTTTCCATCATGAATAGCGTAAATTTTTTCACCTAAGGGGACCTTGATGGTAATTCCCTTACTTGTTGACAAGGGATCCTTGGAGATATTCCCGGCTTTTTTTCCAAAGGAAGATTTGGATACACCTCCGACAGGCCAAGGCAGCTTCCCTTTTCGTAAGGAAAAGTCAGACAGCTGATATGGCCTTTGATTCCGGATCTGCTCTTTTTTCAGCTTCTCCAATAATTCCTTGATCTCAACAAGATCATGTGATAACTTCTTTGAGACCAGTCTATAGCGATTCCCTTCACCCTGCAGGGAACGGAGATGTACTGCTTTTTCCTCCCTTTTTCGGATCCACTCAGCCTCCTGTCCAGCAGCCTCTTCCCGAATTCTTTCAATCTCACACTGATGTAAACGAACCTGCTCCCGGCTCTCCTGTATCTTTTTTCTTTGCCGTAACATTTCTCTTATGAGCCGGTTATCTTCACAAGCAATCAGTTTCAAGGAATACATCTTCCGGGAAAGGTCTAGAAAAGAGTCGGATCCTAAAATTATCCGCCAGAGGCTTAATGACCCTGCTTTATACCAGGATCTGAGACGCAGGGCCAGAAGGTCTTTCTGCTCAGCAAGGGATTTATTACATTGCTCGATTTCATTATTCAAGCTTTCCTGCTTCAAGACATTCATACTTATTTTATCGTCATATACTTTCCGTCTATCCCTATACCGCTCTATGGCCTGGTCACAATGTTCAATCCTTTTAAGAACTTTTTCCCTCTCTTTTCGTAAGAATTTCAGTTTCTCCTCTTTCTCCTGAATACCGCGCTCAACATCTTCCAGCCTTCGCTCTGTCTGTTGGATCTGGTGCTGCAGAGTATCAACCTTTTGAGCCAAAGCAGGAGTACTGAACGAGGAGCCCAGGATTATACTCAGTAAAAAAAGAATATCATACCTTTTTTTTCTAGGAAAAGCAATCATTTCCGAGTATGGTTCAAAGAACTTGCCTGAAGGAAAAAGGGCAGGAGAGCACCACATCCCCCCAGGATTGATCCCATGGCGAGAATAAGAACTACTTCCCGCAGTCCCCAAAAGCCTATGGTAGATATCCCTAACATTGATTTTAAGAAAGGACTGACTTTCCAGCAAAAAGTATAGTAAATTCCTCCTGAAACAGCTAAAGCCAGGCATCCTCCCAAAAGACCCTTCATGACACCTTCAAAGAGAAAGGGGGATATGATATACCATTCCGTTGCCCCTACCAGACGCATGATCGTAATCTCTTCCCGGCGACTGTCAATGGTAAAATGAATAGTGCTGGCTATGATAAACAGGGAGATAACCGTCAAAATCGCCCCCAGGCTGAATAGGATTAAGCGAATAGCAATGAGCAGATTTGACATTCTTTGAATCCATTCTATACCCCCCTGAATATCTTCCACACCTTCCAGGGTAGACAGGTTATGGAGAAATGACTTGAGTTGATGAGAGTCCCTGGAGCTTAAACTCATCGATAATTCAAAAGATGCAGGGAGCGGATTAGTCTCAAGGCCATCCAGGAGAATGGCATCCTCACCAAGTGATTTCCGGAATTCATCCAGAGCTTCTGATTTAGAGACAAAACGAATTCCTGAAACCTCCTGACAACCTTCGAGCTTTTGCCGGAGGGAAGAGATTTGCCCCTCGGTGATATTCTCATTGAGATAGAGAACCACTTTGATGTTTTCAGCTACGTCGAGAATCCGGGAAAGATTTTCTGAAGCTAAAAGGTAAAGACAGAGGATTATTAAACAGCAGGCAATACTGACGATGGCGATTATTGCAGAAAACCCGCCAAGTCGAAGGTTTTTTCCCCCCTGGCGGAAAAAGTAGATACATTGACGGATTCTAGTAATGGATGACTCTTCCCTCTTTTAAATAAATTGCCCTCTTTTTTGTCTCTTCCACAACTTTCAGATTGTGAGTAGCCATCAATATGGTTGTTCCCTGAAGGTTAATATCATAAAACAGCCGCAAAATTTCCTCTGACCGTTCCGCATCAAGATTTCCGGTAGGCTCATCGGCCAGTAAAAGAATCGGGCTATTTACTACCGCCCGGGCAATGGCTACCCTCTGCTGTTCACCTCCGGAAAGTCTCTTTGGGTATTGGCCTGTTTTATTCTCTAACCCTACCCGCTTCAGGGCCATCCATACCTTCCGCTCGATTTCTGCTTTAGATGCTCCTAAGACCTGCAGAACGTAAGCAACATTCTCAAATACTGTCTTACTGCAGATAAGCTTGAAATCCTGGAAAACCACACCCATCCTGCGGCGTAGTTGATATACCTGGTTATCTTTGATCTTATTGATGTTTCTGCCGTTGACGATAATTTGTCCGGAAGTGGCTTTTTCCTCCCTGAATAAAAGGCGCATCAGCGTGGTCTTACCCGCCCCACTCGGCCCAATGAGAAAGACAAACTCCCCCTTTTCAATCTGGAGGTTGATGTCGATCAAAGCCTTCCAATGGCCATCAAAAATCATTGAGACATGATACATCTGGACAATGGCCGACAGGGGGGAGAATTGCATCAGACCATTATCCCTTCTTCTTTTTGGCTATTACCTCTTTTACCGATTCCACCACAGCTTCGGCTGTCAGGCCATAATGGGTTAAAAGATCTTCAGCATCCCCCGAGATTCCGAAGCAATCTTTGATACCAATCCTTTTCATTGGTACGGGGCAGTGCTCAGACAAAACCTCAGCTACAGAACTTCCCAGTCCGCCAATGATTGAATGTTCCTCTGCAGTTACAATAGCCCCTGTCTCTTGAGCTGCTGTAATGATGGCTTCCTGGTCAATGGGTTTTACCGTCGACATATTCAGCAGACGAACTGAAATACCCTTCTTTTTTAAGTCCTCAAGGGCCTCCACGGCTTTAGAAACCATAATGCCGATAGCTATCACGGTCGCATCACAGCCATCTTCAATCATCATGGCCTTTCCCTTTTGAAAGGTATAATGAGAGTCGAGAATCAAGGGGAATTTATGCCGGCTCAAGCGCATATACACAGGAAATTTATCTTGGACCAAAAACTCCATAGCTTTTTCTACTTCAATCCCGTCGGCAGGTACAATGACACACATGTTCGGTAAATTCCGCATAAGGGCAATATCTTCATTCGCCTGATGAGTGGCACTGTCCTCTCCAACCGTGATGCCGGCATGAGAGGCTACAATTTTCACATTCTGCTGAGAGTAACAAACTGACTGGCGAATCTGGTCCCAGGCCCTTCCGGTAGCAAAGACGGCAAAAGTACTCACAAATGGAATTTTCCCGGCTGCCGCCAGCCCGGCGGCCGTTGAAATCATATCCTGCTCGGCAATTCCCATATTGAAAAACCGCTCGGGAAAGGCCTGAGCAAACTGAGCAGTACGGGTTGAACAGGAAAGGTCTGCATCAAGGACTACGATGTCAGGATTCTGCTCACCCAATCTAACGAGTACTTTCCCATATACGTCCCGTGTTCCTACACTCTTGGACATTGATTACCGAGCTCCAGTAAGGCTTTGTCCAACTCTTCCCTGGTAGGAGCAACCCCATGATATTCCACTTTTCCCTCCATAAATGAGACACCCTTTCCCTTAACCGTATGGGCGATAACCAAAGATGGTTTTCCGGGGATTTTCCTGGAATTGTCAAAAGCCGTGGCCAAGCTCAGGAGATCATGGCCATCGGCTTCAAACACCTGCCAGCCAAATGTCTCCCATTTACTCCTCAGTGGCTCAATATTCTTTATCTCACCTACCGAACCGTCAATTTGTAGCTTATTGGCATCAATAATACCGCAGAGATTATCCAGATTATAATGAGCAGCGGACATAGCTGCCTCCCAGATTTGCCCCTCCTGGATTTCTCCATCCCCCATAAGAACATATACCCGCCATTCAGCCTTGTCTAATTTGGCGGCCAGAGCCATGCCGTTAGCTACAGATAATCCCTGACCCAATGATCCTGTTGAAATCTCAATTCCAGGTGTGCTCATGTTATACGGATGGCCCTGGAGCATCCCGCCGATTCTCCGGAGGTTCTGCAATTCCGCTCCGTCAAAATATCCTAACCGAGCCAGAACTGCATAAAGGGCCGGAGCTCCATGCCCCTTAGACAGGATAAAACGATCACGTCCCTCCCAGTCGGGCTTTTGGGGGTCGTGTCGAAGTTTTAAAAAGTAGAGAGTTACTAAGATCTCAACAATGGAAAGTGATCCCCCCGTGTGTCCGGATCCAGCTGTTGTCAGCATCTTTAATATTTCGATTCGGAGTTGGCGGGCTATCTCTTTCAATTCTAAAATTTTTTTTTCAGGCACCGACATCCCTTTTTTCCTTATCAAGCCACATTCTTCTGTACGGAGTCTACATTTCCAATCAATGAACTCTATGAAGCCAGTTTGCTTCTCTTTTATTCGTCTCTTTCACCCATGAGTTGCAAGATCTATTCGGCTGAATTTAAAATTCCCGGCCCAAAAACAAATCCGATACTATTCCAAGAGCTCCAGCACATACCTTACCTTTTCTTTTCCACTTGCGCTCGCCAGTAATGTTCTAATGGCTGATATGGTGCGCCCTTTCTTCCCGATCACCTTACCGACATCATCTTTAGCCACCCGAAGCTCAATAATCTTTGTTCTCCCTCCATCTATCTCGTTCACATCAACATCATTTGGATTGTCCACCACCGCTTTCACAATTTCCCAGATTATATCTTTCATACAGCCGTGCCCCTTTATATTTTGATCCTCTTTCCCCTTTGACTTGAAAATTTTTCCTAGCATAATGTGGTCATTTTATAACAAGTTGTAAAATATTTGTCAAGATTAAATAATAACCCTGCCACCTTCGGCATTCCTATCCACCTTTCAAGATGATATGTTTTTCGAGTCTTTTTCCTTCTCTCGGCTCTTTTTCTCTATAGCTTGAACCTTTGAGACAAACCGCTCAATAGCCTGATTCAAGGCTTTCTCAGGATCAACATGCATGAGCCGGGCTATCGTTACGAAAACAAGCAATATATCTCCCAGTTTATGATCAATATCCCGGGCATTCTTCGAGGAGCAGGCGCTTTCAAACGCCTTCACTTCTTCTTTCACTCTTTCCAAAGCCTGATCAGCCTGTTCCCTCTCCAAACCAAGCCTGCCCGCTTTTTCCAGCACCCGATGTGCGCGCATCAATCCGGGTAACTGAGGAGGGATACCGTCGAATATAGATTCTCTGGGTTTTTTACCCTCTTCCCTTTTAATCTCTTCCCATCTGGCTATGACTTCCCGGCTGGTGCCCATCCTCTCGTTACCAAAGACGTGGGGATGTCTCCGGATCAATTTGGCCTGGATATGATCGATTACATCAACGATGTCAAATTCTCCTTCCTCCATAAGAATTTGAGATAAAAAAATAATTTGATAGAGTAAGTCTCCCAGTTCCTCCTTGACATGTTCGGGATTCCCTTCGTCGATAGCAGCCACAACCTCATAGCTCTCCTCCAGGAGAAAGGGCTTTAAGGATGCAGTCGTCTGCTCTTTATCCCAGACACACCCGTTCTCTCCTCGAAGGGTAACAGCGGTCTTAACCAACTGTTCAAAAGATTGGCCCAGGCTACGGATTTTTTCTGCCCTTTCCACCTTTTCCCCTTTTTATCATGCAGCTTATGTATCGTTCCGGTTACTAAAAGGTATAAATCCACTCCCTATAAATATAACCTATCTGCCGTCCGTTTTCAAATCCGCCTTATCAGCCCAGATGTTCCCCAAGTATAATTTTTGAGGGGAGAATTAGTCATAGGGTGAGTGGAAAGTAGGGATTGATTGGAACCGGTCAAAGGAAGAAGGAATTTCCCCTATTTTCCTTCAAAATGGACTCAAAATGAGCCTCTTCAGGTATTCTGTCTGAATGCAGGCTTTCCGCTGTGGCTTGTAAGGGCTTGGCCAGCTTAAAAATCCGTTCGTTGGCCATGGGAAAATTGGACAATTGGAAACATATAAAAAGGGGGGGGAAAGTGTCAAATTTTTATTTGAGCTGACAGGTGAGGAACAATACCCTTTAGGATTGATGGCCTCCCACCTTGCACAACTACCGATAATATGTGAGGAATGATACCCTATAGATGAAATGGGCCATTCACTTTTGAGGTGATTGCCCTGTACTCCACCAGATATTCCCTATCTTCTATCCAACCAGGATGTGAAGGGCGGGGTGGTCGCTGGAGCGGCATAGGGAGTCTTTTGATGAAGCTTCTTAGTGAAGCTGAGCGTTAAAATGGCCGTTGTCTGAGTGCAGACGAGTTCGGCCATTTTAGCGAGGCGAACTTAGAAGCTTCCAAAAGACGTCCGTTTAGCGAAAGCTACCACCCCCGCTCATTGATATAACCTACTGAAAAATAGCTTTTATTTTTCGCTTGACATAAGAGATAATTCCTGTTATTTTTTAGAGTGGCTTGTTAGCACTCTCTAGGGTTGAGTGCTAATCCGGGAGGAAGTGATTATGGAATTGGAACTTACGGGAAGAGAGTGCCTCATCCTGAATGCGGTTATCGAATACTACATCATTCATGCTGAACCTATTGGTTCAAGAACTCTTTCAAAAAAAATCAGCTCTGCTCCGTCACCAGCAACAATACGCAATATCATGGCTGATTTAGAGGAAATCGGGCTTCTCCAGCATCCGCACACTTCTGCGGGCAGAATTCCGACGGATAACGGATATAGATATTATGTCGACAACCTTTTAAAAACGTATAGCCCTTTAAAGATGAAAGGTACAGGCTTTGAATCATTGTCTCTTGTTCAAGAGCGAAAAGAACTGATGGAGGAGATCTCAAAACGGCTTTCTTCCCTCTCCAGATATGTCGGTCTTATCCTTGCTCCCAAGGTCACGGATCTGCGGATGAAACATATGGACTTCATTCTCCTTAGTTCACAAAAAATCTTAGCTGTCTTCATTTCCAAGACCGGATGGGTATACAATAAGATCATTGAAGTGAAGGAGTCTTACTCACAGGAAGAACTCGACCTGATAAACCGCTACATAAATGCAGAATGCGAGGGCCTTACTCTCTCGGATATCCGTGATAAACTTATCCAGGAGGTTTCCGAACAGAAAAATACTTACAAAATCCTCTTCGAAAATATTAACCTTCTCAGTGAAGAAATCTACCAAAAGCACAGTGAAGACCTCTACCTCCAAGGTCTTACCAATATCATAAAGCTTCCTGATTTCGCTGATTTAAAAAGGATAAAATTGCTTTTTAAGGCCTTGGAAAAGAAAATAAAGCTCGTTCAGCTGCTGGATAAATGTATCCACGAAGAAGGGCTGAAGGTGACTATTGGAAGCGAAAATGAGGATCCGGATATTCAGGACTGCAGCATTGTTATGACCTGCTACCATATGGGTAGTCATATGAAAGGTGCTCTTGGTATTATAGGTCCAACCCGGATGAGATATACGGAAGTAATAAGCATTGTAGACTATGCAGCCTCAATAATCAAAAAACTCTTCCATGAGGAAGAAACATAAGGAGATGAGAAGGGGAGGAAACATTTTGGCTAAACATGAAAAATCAAAGGTAAATCCACATGAAAAAGGAATTGATAAGGCGAAGAGCGATATCCTCGTTGATATTCCCGAATCAGATAGCCCTCAAGGAAAGGATTTATCTGCGGAGGAGGCTAAGGTTATTCAACTTCAAAAGGATTTACAGGTGAGGGATGAACAGATACAGAATTTAAAAAATGATTTTCAAAGCGAAAAAGAAAAAAATAAGGAGCTGTTTGATAAATACTTGCGGCTGCAAGCCGAATTCGAAAATTTTAGAAAGCGAATGACCAGGGAAAAAGCTGACTTCTTAAAATATTCCATGGAAAATTTTCTGAAAGAATTACTGCCGGTGGTTGATAACTTCGAACTTGCCCTTGAGTCGGCCAAAAAGACCTCGGATTGGGCCGGCTTTTACGAGGGTGTGCATTTAATCTATAAGCAGTTATCGGATATTCTTCAAAAAGAAGGATTAACCTATATGCCCTCAGCAGGTAAACCCTTTGATCCTTTGCATCACGAGGCCGTCATGCAAGTGGAATCCGGCACCCATAATGAAAATACTATCGTGGAAGAGCTTAAAAAAGGGTACTATCTGAATGACCGGCTCATCAGACCTGCTCAGGTGGCTGTGGCCAAAAGGAAGAGCAATTGATTTGAAACGTGCCAAAATTTTTTATTTCCCCTGAAAACTTCTCCGGCCATCAGGCTGTTATTACAGGCAGTGATGTTCACCATATACGTCATGTTCTGCGGAAAAAGGCAGGAGACCGTATCATCATCACTCGCCGGATTGATATGATGAGTTTCCATGCTCAAATTGAGCATATTTCCCCTCAGCAGATAGACTTAAAGATACTTCACGCCTGCCCGCAGCATGCGCCTCTCCAAAACCTGCATCCGGTTACCCTCATCCAGGCGATTCCTAAACACGCCAAGATGGATTTCATTATTCAAAAGGCTACTGAGCTCGGTGTAGAAAAAATTATTCCTTTGGTGAGCCGTTACAGCTTTACGAATCATGAAGGGAATATTTCACCCATACGATGGAAGCGATGGCAGAAGATTTGCCAGGAGGCTGCCAAGCAATGCGGCCGACCTAACATTCCCCAACTCCATCCCCCAGCTCATATTTCAGCCCTCCCGGACTTTACCGTGGGTCAGGACCTCCTCCGGTTACTTCTCTGGGAGGAAGAGCGACATAATCGCTTAAAGCATGTTTTGCATGAACAGAAAAAAGCCCATAAAGTCCAGGTCCTGGTTGGCCCTGAAGGGGGCTTCTCTGCCGATGAAATTGATCTCATCCGGCAAACCGGATTCATTCCCGTCTCTTGCGGGCCATGGATATTGCGAACCGAGACAGCTGCCCTCTATTCGCTCTCCATCATTCAATACGAGTTTAACTTCGGGTAGCTTACCGCGAGGCCATTTCCTCTAACCTGGCTACTCTCTCCTCAATAGGTGGATGAGTACTGAATAGAGCTTGAATTCCCCCACCGCGTAAGGGATTGACTATAAACATATGTGCAGTTGAAGGATTGGCCTGCATAGGGGCAACCCGAACCCCCTGCTGCAGCTTCCTCAAGGCATTGGCCAACCACAGAGGATGACCACTTATCCTGGCTCCATCTGTATCAGCCATATACTCCCGCGATCTCGATATGGCCAACTGGATCAGCATGGCGGCAATGGGAGCTAAAATCATCATGATCATATAGGGCAGAAAACTTCCCTCCCCTCGGCGGCGATTATTCCCATACCCTCCAAAAATAGCCGCCCACCGTGCCATAGAAGCAAGCATGGTAATAGCGCCAGCCATGATGGCGGCAATAGTGCTGATTAAAATATCTCGATGCTTGACATGAGATAATTCATGAGCCAGCACACCGGTCAACTCATTACGATCCAATATCTGTAAAATTCCCGAAGTTACTGCAACAGCAGCATGTCCGGGGTTTCTCCCCGTAGCAAAAGCATTCGGTGATCCCTGGGGAATGATGTAAACCTTAGGCATCGGTAGATCCGCTGACTCACTCAGTGATTCTACAATCTCGTAAAGTACCGGAGCTTCGGCTCGGGTCACCTCCCTGGCCCTATACATCTTCAGAACAATCTTATCACTGAACCAATATGAGCCAATATTCATGACCATGGCCATGATAAAGGCGATATAAAGTCCCTGTCGGCCGCCTAAGAGATTCCCGGCCAATACTAAAAGAACGGTCAACAAGACCATGAAGATTCCAGTCTTAAGTGAATTCATGGAAATTTATCCTCCTTTCCATCTCCTGACTTAAAAATCCTCACTCTCCCAGAAGATGAATATTCATTTCAAGAAGGGGACCAGTATTTCCCCTCTAATTTTTCTCCGTGAAGGCCCTGAATGTATTCCCATACATTCATCGGACGTTTATTCTCCGGTTGTAGTAGAGTAATTCCCAGCGACGTATCCTGGCCGGCTGCCACCACTAATCCATCTTCACGGCTCACTCCGATGACCTGACCCGGTCTGTTTCCACCAGCTTGCCTCTCCAGGGCCCTGGCCTGCATCACCTTAATTCGACGTCCATTGAAAAAAGAAAATGCTCCCGGCTGCGGAGTAAGCCCTCTGATAAGCCGCGAGATATGTTCCGCCGTCTGGTTCCAGTCGATCAGGCCATCCTTTTTTTCCAGCAATCTGGCATAGGTGGCCAGTTCATCTTTCTGCCTGGTCAATGCCACTTCACCGGTTTCATACAGGGTTAACGTCTCCATTAAGACCTCTGCGCCGATATGGGCCATCCTGTCGGCTAGCTTACCTGCCGTCTCATCAGGAAAAATGGGGATTTCCCTTTGGTGAATAATATCTCCGGTGTCCATGCCTTCATCCATCTTCATGGTCGTAACGCCGGTTATTTCCTCCCCTTCAATAATAGCCCAATGAATCGGCGATGCTCCCCGGTATCTGGGCAGCAACGAACCATGAACATTGATACACCCAAGGGCAGGT
>JBLIRT010000078.1:0-12929 GCA_049472445.1 bacterium | reverse complement strand
TCGCGGACCTCCTGCTTCTTCTCACCGCTGATCGTGAGCACCCCGTTCTCGACGCTGACATCCACATCGTCGAGCGTCACGCCGGGAAGCTCAGCCTGCATGGTCAGCGCGTCTTCGCTCCATCTCAATGAGCTTCCTGTTGGCACTATCCAACCGCCGGTGGTAGGAACTTAAAACCCTCTGGAGGCTGTTGAAAGCCCTGGTCAGATCACCAACCTCATCGAGGGAGGTAGCCGCAACTTCCGCAGACAGTACCTCTTCGGTATTCTGTATCTTTACCATTTGCCTGGTCACATCCCGAACAGCTGATGAGGTGTCATGGGTCACGTAGTAACTGATAACCAACACAAATATCAGAAGATAACTGCCCATAACCGGAAAGAATATTACTACATATCTTACTTTACTCACCTTGGCAGGATCAGGGTTCAGCCTGATAACAGCCCCGGCGTAAAGACCCTCAAAGGGCTCATCAAGGGGCAGGACCCGAAGAGCTGTCGGCGGATCATTCCTGACCCTGGCCACACCTTCCGGATCAGCAAGGAGACGGCTCCTGATGTCAAAACCATCAGGGATAATGGATGGTTTCCTGCTAAGGTATTTCCCGTCTGAATCAATAAGAAATAATTCATTTTCGGCTGAGGACATGCTTTCCAGATATCTCCTGAGCTCATGTCTGGAAGCGAATTCACCTGCATTTTTTTTGAAGGATATCAGTGAGGTATTTCCGGACTGTATTTTATCATGCCAGAGTATATCGTTAATTCGGGAGAATGAGAAAACATAGGAAAAAACAAACACCATGGCTGAAAGGGTGAAGGCCGTAGTAATAAACCTGGCCTTGATCGGTATCCTGAGGCCGATATCTCCGGCCGTACCTGACGTTGCCTTCAGGATGTCAACCATGTTATGTCTCGTATATACATAAATCAGCAGGGAGTTAGAGATAGCATATGCCCATATAATAGCCATAGATAAGGCTCTTTCTGAGAGGGGGTAGAATTTGAATACATATGAATCCACGAAAAGAGCAACGAAAGCCACCATGGATAAGGTAACGAGGAGAACCTGCCCGGTTATCTTCAAGGGCAGATTAAAAGCAGCTGTTCTTATCTCCTGGAGCTGAGCGGGCGACCTGATGTCTGATCTGACAAAAGCTCTGATGGGTTTTAATGACCGCCAGACCAGGAGGGAGATGATAGCCATGATAATGGGCGTAAAGATCACAAAGTTTAACAAGTCGGCTCTTTTTATGGCTTCTGTATAATCTACCATAAGGGGGTCGGATACCTTTAGGATTATGGCCCCTATGACAATTTGGAAGTTGATGAATAATAAAATCTTCCAACAAGTATTTATTCTCTTTAACATTTTGTTTGAGCTTGCCATATAGTAAATTTAATATATATGCATATATAAATATTTAAATATAAAATTTTATATATATAATCATTTATAATTTTCATATATTATTATACCATGCCTCCTGACAATATCCAAAAGCATATAACACTTTAATCTTGTAAGACCTTGATCCTGTAAATTCTGTCTCAAGATACGATATCCGCTTTCGGTATTACGGAGCCTGAAAAAAACGAATCGAGGGAGGGCTTGAAAAACGAACTTTTACAACTATATCAAAGACATATGGAAAAATGGGAAGATCTTTCCCTTTACGAGATAAAAATTGTTCGCCGGGATGGAACCATAAGAGATGTGGAAATCACAGCCAAGCTTATTCATTATAATGATACATACTCTGCTTTAATTATAGTTCGTGATACCACTGATCATAAGAGAATGGAGGAGGAGCTACAAAGGTTGGAACGGCTTGAATCCCTTAGCTTTTTAGCGGGGGGGATTGCTCACGATTTCAATAACATTTTAACTATTCTGAAAGGCTATCTCTCACTGACCCAGCTCTCTCTTGATCCGGAAAGTGAGGCAGTTTCGCTCTTGGCGGGAATGGAAAAATCGCTGGCCGAGGCGAAAAATTTAACTCAGCAGTTGCTCACCTTCTCCAAGGAGGGGGCTCCATAAAAAAGCCAACCTCTATTTCAGAAGTAATTATGGATACGGCGTCCTTTATGCTCAGGGGTTCAAAGGCAAAAAGTGAAATCTTTCTTCCCCCTGACCTCTGGCCGTTTGAAATCGATAAGGGAAAGATCAGCCAGTGCTTTGGTAACTTAATCGTGAATGCAAGTCAGGCCATGCCCCAGGGCGGGACAATTGAAATCCTTGGTGAAAATGCAGTCATTGAGGCAGAAAGTGGTTTGCCAGTAACCTGCGGAGAATATATAAAAATCCTGATAAAGGATCAGGGTGCCGGGATTCCGAAAGAACATCTCTCAAGGATCTTTGACCCTTATTTTACCACCAAAAAAGACGGCACCGGTCTCGGGTTGGCCACGACCTACTCGATCATAAAAAAAACATGGAGGGTATATTACGGTGGAATCCCAGCCAGGAGAAGGGACAACCTTTTGTATTTACCTTCCCGCTTCAACCAGGGAAATGTTTCAGGTGGAGCATATTGAAGAGGCTTCGCTCTATTTCGGTGAAGGCCGGATATTGATTATGGATGACCAGTCCAGCGTCAGAGAAGCCCTTGGCAAAATACTTATCTACCTTGGGTATGAGGTTGAATTTTCGCATGACGGCCTTGAGGCAATTCAATGCTATGAGCACAGGGTAGGGAGTCAGAAAATCCCTTTGATGCGGTCATTTTAGACCTTACCATACCCGGTGGAATGGGAGGGATAGAAGCCGTACAGAGACTTCGCCGGATTGATCCCAGGGTGAAGGCCATTGTCTCGACCGGGTACTCGAATGATCCCATCATGGATAGCTATAAGCAGTACGGCTTCAGCGGAATAATTGCCAAGCCTTATGATGCCAGACAGCTCAGTGAGGTCTTGCACCAGGCTTTGGCCGCAGGAGGGGGAGGGAGTACCCGGGATGGTCAATTCCGGCCCGGCAGGCCAGGACTTGACGGCCGGGCTCTAGGAGAGAATTTTTATTTTGTTTGTTTGCATATAAGCACGGATTCTTTTTTCATGATCTTTATCGTCTCTGTTTATTCTTTGAATGATCTTAAGAATTTCAGAGCCTTCAGGTAGTTCCATGGCCTTCTGAAAATGAAACTCACCAGCACACGTTTCAACCTTAATGGCTGTATTGAAGGCAGTTTCTCGTGAAGGAGGATTTTTTGAAAAATCAGCAATCATCCTGCGTAAGTCATTATTGGCATCCAGTAATGGCTGCAACGATTCAAAAACAAGTTCCCGGGGGAAATTATGAGTTTGAAAGAAAGCGTCTTTGGCGCCTTTCAAGAGGGTGGCGTGGTTTCTTTCTTCCATTTTTAATGTCCACCAGAAGTCTTCATCTTCTTTAAAAATTCGATAAAACAATCCATAGAGCTCTGAAACATTTAATTCAAGCTCAATCGATTCATCAATAATTTTTTCACCCGAGGTATCCAATTTCATTCTTCCCCAATTGATTTGGTCAATATCATGGCCACACGTAAATTGTCGAAACAACTATCAGGCCGTTGGCCCCGGTGGTTTGGTCAATATCATGGCCACAGCAAACCGCTTTTTCAGAATCGGCTTATATACCGGCCATTCATTACAAAAATTCGTGCTTATTGGCCAGGAGGTCCTCAAAACAGAAAATGCTAACACCTTTGTTGACTTTTCAAATCACCTGGCTTATAAAGCAACAAATTTGTTGCGCAACATAAATTGTGCTTTCATTCTTTCGCTCTTACAGTCTGCCTTTCGATCCATTGACCTGAACATAATTCGCGAGGCCATTCAGGCTGTACTATCGCGCCTGAGCGATGCTGAGGCCCTATGTGCCCCGCATATAACAGCGCTTGAATACCTGGAATCAGACAGGGACCCGGCAGTTCTGGAACGGCAGCAGCCGGAAATGCGTGAGGCAGCTCAACTGCTGGTAGATGTCTTTGATGAATGGCAAGGACAGGCTTAAGCCGGATGGCAGCTCTCTTATATTTGATAGGAGCAGATAAGATCCATGGGAATACATTCCGGTCCATCCAATCGATAAGCCTGTAAATCATTGCGATCAAACTCAAACGGATAACCCACATGTCTGCTGATAACCATCTCAAGGTTCTGCATGGTCATTTGATCCCTCTCTAACCGGACAATCACTGCCTGACCGTTTTCAGATTTCTTTTGTCTACTGCCGCCCGGAAGATAAATGGCACCGGTCGCAAAATCGACCGCAAACGCTATCGCTCCCGGCACAATAAAGAAAAGGATGCCCACACCGTCAAGGATGGCTATAGCCGGATCAATCTGTCCGGATTTCTGACCACGTCTTTCAGGGTAAATCAAAGTACCACAAGCTATCATCTGGAGTGACAGGATAAAGATAAAAAGGATGAGAAATGATTTCAAGAATCCCGCGGTTGACCTCATATGCTTCGCTCCTTCTCTGTTTCATGATATGATTCGTATCTCATCACCTGGTTATTTCTTCTATCGGCACCAGATGTCTGAATCTACGCCAAAAGCAATAAAGGTGGTGAATGCTCCCTTATTGATGGCTGAGATGGGCCTGGTGAGTAAGATGTGGTTAGGTCAAAAGATATAGCTAAGGTTGAAAGGGAAAGGCAGCTATCAGGAGATGTTATTTCCTTCCATTACCTTAACCTTGAATTCTTTCGATGGCTTAAAGGTAATGACCTTTCTCTCCTTGATTACTGCTTCCTCTCCGGTCTTAGGATTTCTCCCTACCCTTTGATTCTTTTCACGAACCCGGAAAGTACCAAACCCACGAAGTTCAACATATTCACCCTTTGAGAGCCTATCCTTCATCAAATTAATAGTGGCTTCATATGCCCGGCGCGCATCATTGACCGTAAGATCAGGTAATTGATTCCAGATATTTCTAATAATTTCTTCTTTGGTCATGAGAACTCCTTTATTGGGGGGTCATTGGGAAAATTTCATGCTTTTCAAGATATTACTACAAACATTACATGTTATGCAAGAGATATATTCAATTTATTGTTACAAAAGAAAAACCGGCTCATGAAAATATCCATCAACCGGCAAGGTTAAGAAAGGCAGCCCTGCTGTGCTCGAATTGTCCTTCCGTTCCAGCTCCTTCACCTTTCAGAAAGACCCTGAACAATGAACATGGCAGGACACATCTATTTCATAATATTTGAAACAAATTTCTTCAGGTCACCGATTCTGACAGGCTTATTCAGGAATTCAATCGCTCCGAATTCCATGGCATCCATATATGATTGCCTGCCGCCAAAGCCGGTCATCATGACCACTTTCACATCTGGATTGATCTCTCTGATCGATTTCAGTAATCTGAAACCACCCATATTGGGCATATTTTTATCTGTAATAATGAGGTCAAAATGCGTCCCTTTGATTTTATCCAGGGCCTGTTTACCATTCTGGGCGGTTGAAATGGCATATCCCTCTTCCTCCAGGGCTTCCTTGAAAATGCTGCACAACTCCTCATTATCGTCAACAATTAATATTTTTGGGGGATTCATAGGTCTTATTCCTCCACCATTATATTCCTTATTATTTCCTGTTATTTATTGATCGACCTTTCTTCTTCCATCAATCGGTGTCTCTGCGCCGATCCCGTGACACCTCGTCACACCTTCACCGGACTTTACCTGAACCTTTTTCCAATATTTTTCACTTTAGCCTATATTGCAATATATAAACATTGCCCACCCCTTATGTAAGTAAATTTATTTCAGTGAAGGCTTGTCGTTTCTTCTCGTCTTACTATATGATATAATGTTGATTTTGTAAAGTCAGAAAGGGATAATCCGGCCTGTGATTAAGGCTTGAGGAACATGAGAACCATAACCTGAAGATGAGGAGACCGAGCATGGAGCAGAAGCATCGTAATCCCCTGCCTACCGTAGATATTATTATTGAGGTGGAAGGGAAGGGAATCGTTTTGATAAAGAGGAAAAATCCCCCCTATGGCTGGGCAATTCCCGGTGGATTTGTTGACTACGGGGAATCCCTGGAAGAGGCTGCCATACGTGAAGCTCATGAAGAAACAGGTCTCATGATTCATCTCGTCCGGCAATTTCATACGTATTCCGATCCTCGAAGAGATCCAAGGTCTTGCACTATCTCCACCGTCTATATTGCTCAAGCGACAGGAACACCAATCGGAAGGGACGATGCTCAGGAGGCCCGGATTTTTGACCGGCATCAGATTCCTGATCACATGGCCTTTGATCATAGGGAAATTCTCAATGATTATTTTGAAAAAAAATATTGATTGATCTATGAAACCATACGATGAATCAAAAAAATATTGAAATAATGAAGTTCAGATGCCCTCTGAGCCGAAAGAGAGGATAAGAGGGTGGAGCACAACCTTATACGGCACGTTCGGGAATTTGCCTCTATTCACAATCTGTTCGATAAAGGAGACAAGGTCTTAGTTGCTGTATCCGGCGGCCCTGATTCTACAGCTCTTCTCCATAGTTTGCTCGCCCTGCAAAAGGAGTATGGACTAACTCTTGTCCTGGCCCACCTGGAACATGGAATAAGAGGACAGGAGTCACTGTCACAGGCTGCTTTCGTCCGCCGGATGGGAAATGAGCTGAGGCTCGACTGTATCATCCAGCATTATAATGTACCAAGGCTGCGTGAAGAAAAAAAGTATTCTCTGGAAGAGGCCGCCAGAAAGGCCAGATATAACTTTTTACGGGAGACCGCCCAAAGAGTTGGGGCTACCAAAATTGCTCTCGGCCATACAGCCGACGATCAGGGAGAGACTATATTAATGCGACTTATTCGGGGAGCAGGGATAGAAGGCCTGGCCGGCATGCGTCCCAAACGCCACCATGAACCGCCCTTGATCCGGCCCCTCCTGAACATATTCCGGCTGGAGGTTTTAGACTTTCTGCATACGCAAGGTATTCCTTTCTGTGTAGATTCAACCAATTTGGAAGTGAATCACCTGCGAAATAAAATTCGGCTTGAGTTGATCCCCATGCTGAAGAGAGATTATAATCCTCAGATTGTTTCCGCGCTGCACCGCACGGCCTCCATTCTGGGGGAGACAAGAGACCTGATTTCGCTGGCAGTGGAAGAAAAATTGCAGCAGTGCCTTATTCAGGCCGATCAAGAGGCCGTATCCCTGAACCTGCACACTCTGATGGCCTTACCCCTGGCCCTGCAAAGGGAGGTGCTGCGGCAGGCGATCCACATGGTCAGCGAAGGCCCCTATAAAATCGATTTCACCAAGGTCTCACTCATCCTCCGATGGCTGAACCAAAAGCGACCAAGAGGTACCTTCAGAGTCTCTCATACTCTATGCCTTCGAAAACAGCCGGGAACGGTACAGGTTGAAAGAAAGGAACCGGAGGCGAGTCACCCGCCAGAGGCATATGGCCATGAAGTGCATATTCCGGGTGAAACAAAGATTCCGGAACTGAACCTGCGGATTGTGACCCGGATTTCAGACAGATCCGCCATAAAGAAATCTGAACTGGAGAGTCTTTATCATCCACATTACGCTCTCCTCGACTTTGACACGCTCCCGTTTCCTCTCCATGTGAGAAACCGGGAGCCTGGCGACCGCTTTCAACCTCTTGGGTTCCATGGTACGAAGAAGCTCAAGGACTTTTTCATCGACGCCAAAGTCCCGGTTGAGGAAAGGAACAGGATACCGGTGATAGCCTCCGGCAGGCAGATTGTCTGGGTCGTGGGGATGAGAATTGCAGATCCTTTCAAAATTACAGAAAAAACGAAAAAAATTCTCTTTATCGAGAAAATAATTTGAATCTCCTTGAATAGTTGTAATAAGGGAAATATTATGCTACCATGGTACGGATTCCACATATTCTTCAAAATAAGATAATTATGGAGGCAAGGATTGAATAACTCATTCTATAAAAACCTGGCCCTGTGGTTAGTCATGGGCTTAGTACTTATACTTCTCTTCAATCTCTTTAACACACCGAAATCCCAGGTAAAAAAGGTCATTTTCAGTGATTTTATTGCTGAAGTGCAAAGAGGGAATGTAACTGAAGTAACTATTGAAGGGAACAACCTTCAGGGTACTTACAAGGACAATAATCGATTCAAGACCTTTGCCCCGAGCGATCCGGAACTCATCAAAATTTTACGAAACAACAATGTTCGGATTGAGGCCAAACCTCAGGATGAAAACTCCTGGTTTACGAATCTCTTTATCTCATGGTTTCCTCTTATTTTAATTATCGCTATCTGGATTTATCTGATGCGGCAAATGCAGGGCGGTGGTGCCAAAGCCCTTTCCTTTGGTAAAAGTAAGGCCAAAATGCTTTCCAATCCAAAACAGAAGGTAACCTTTGAAAATGTCGCCGGAATCGATGAGGCCCGGGAGGAACTTGAGGAAATTATTGACTTCCTGCGTGACCCTCAGAAGTTCCAAAAGCTGGGCGGGAAGATTCCAAAGGGAGTGCTGCTCATGGGGCCGCCGGGTACTGGCAAGACCTTGCTGGCCAGGGCTATCGCCGGAGAGGCCAACGTCCCCTTCTTCAGCATCAGCGGCTCTGATTTTGTCGAGATGTTCGTTGGTGTTGGAGCTTCACGAGTCAGGGATTTGTTCGAACAGGGGAAAAAAAATGCCCCCTGTATCATTTTTGTAGATGAGATTGATGCTGTTGGTCGTCACCGTGGGGCAGGTCTGGGAGGTGGACATGACGAACGGGAGCAGACCCTGAACCAGCTGCTGGTGGAATTGGATGGATTTGAGTCAAATGAAGGAGTTATTATTGTAGCTGCCACCAACAGGCCCGATGTCCTGGATCCGGCTCTGCTCAGACCCGGCAGGTTTGACCGGCAGGTAGTTGTGACACGTCCGGATATCAAAGGCCGGGAGGGTATCTTAAAGGTCCACACCAAGAACGTACCCCTGGATGGTAAGGTAAATCTCAAGGTATTGTCCCGTGGAACACCGGGATTTTCGGGGGCAGATCTGGCCAATCTGGTCAATGAGGCAGCTCTCCTGGCAGCCAGAAATGGAAAAGACAAGGTTTACATGGAAGACTTTGAAGCAGCTAAAGATAAGGTCATGATGGGCAGAGAACGAAAAAGCCTGATTATCAGCGATGAAGAAAAAAAGATTACCGCTTACCACGAATCGGGACATGCCCTGGTGGCCATGATGCTTCCGGGAGCTGATCCGATCCACAAGGTCACGATCATTCCCCGTGGCCGCGCCATGGGACTGACCCAACAGTTGCCGATTGACGAAAAGCATAACTATTCCAAAGATTACCTCATGAATAATATCACCATCCTGCTGGGGGGAAGAGCGGCGGAAGACATCATTATGAACAGCTTAAGTACCGGAGCTGGTAATGATATCGAGCGGGCCACGGATTTAGCCAGGAAGATGGTGTGCGAATGGGGGATGAGTGAAAAATTAGGGCCACTTTCCTTTGGCAAAAAGGAAGAGCAGATTTTTCTGGGCCGTGAGTTTGCCCAGCACCGTGATTATAGTGAAAAAACCGCTCTCATGATCGACGAGGAGATAAAAAGAATTGTCAGCGAAAACTATGACCGGGCCAAAACGATTCTCACGACCAATATGGACCGGCTCATGGCTTTGTCTAATGCCCTTCTGGATAAAGAGGTTCTTGACGGACCAGAGATTGAGATACTGGTAAGAGGCGACATCCCTACACAGGCATCATCCTCTCAAGCGTGATAAAACTTCCTGTGAACAAAAGGAAACGATATACCCTTCAATTACATGACAGGAACCTTGATCTTGGCATGAAGTCCTGTATTATGGGAATATTGAACCTCACTGCCGACTCTTTTTATGATGGCGGAAGGTTCCACAGCTTGCCAGCAGCCGTTCAGAGAGCTCACCAGATGGTAGCTGAAGGAGCGGATATCATCGATATTGGTGCCGAGTCAACCCGACCGGGTTCAACCTCCATATCCCCCGAGGAAGAGATTCGTCAGCTTACGCCCATAGTAAAATGCTTACGGGAGGAGATTCCCGTTCCCCTTTCAATCGACACGTACAAGGCCCGGGTAGCTGAAGTCATGCTGGATCTCGGGGTTCATCTCATCAACGATATCAGCGGATTGCATTTTGACCCTCATATGGCCGGGATCATTGCCCAATACAAATCTCCCGTGGTCTTGATGCATATCCAGGGCACACCGAAAGATATGCAGAAAAATCCTCATTACCATAATTTGATCCAGGAGATAAAGGACTATTTACAGCATGGGATTGATCAGGGCCTTCAGGCTGGCATCCCTGAGCATCAAATCATCATTGATCCGGGGATTGGATTTGGTAAAACAGTTGCCCATAACCTTGAGATCATACAGCGGCTGTCGGAATTCCAAACCATGGATAAGCCGATTTTATTAGGGCCATCTCGAAAATCCTTTATCGGGAAGGTCTTGGACCTGCCGGTAACTGAACGGCTCGAGGGAACTGCCGCCGCCACAGTTGTCGGCCTTGTAAACGGCGCCCACATCATCCGCGTTCACGATGTTGAAGCCATGGTTCGGGTTGCGCGGATGACGGATGCCATCTTAAACCCACAGGCATATCATTAGCACAAGTCGCCTTGTGCCTCAAAGCAGCCAATAAAAAAGAAAGATAGGGGGAATAGAGTACATGGCTAAATTAGGAGTAAATATCGATCATATCGCCAATATCCGGGAAGCCAGGAAATCAACCCAACCGGACCCTCTGGCGGCAGCCATCATTGCCGAAACAGCTGGTGCGGATGGAATCACCGTGCATTTACGGCAGGATCGCCGGCACATTCAGGATCGCGATCTTCGTCTCCTGAGAGAGATTGTGCAGACCCGCCTGAATCTTGAAATGTGCGCCGAAGATGAAATGGTACAGATTGCTTTACATATCAAGCCTGACCTGGTGACCCTGGTTCCGGAAAAGCCGAAGGAAGTCACTACGGAAGGGGGATTAGATGTGATCCAGCAAAAGGATCTTCTGGCCCAGAGGGTTCAGACCCTTCAGTCTGCCGGGATTCCCGTGAGTCTCTTCATTGATCCCGATTTATCTCAAGTTAAAATGGCCAGGAAGATTCAGGCCTCATATATTGAAATACATACCGGACTCTATGCAGCAGCCAGGGCCCCTGAGCAGCAGGCTGAGGAGTTGGATCGGATTCAGCAGGCAGCCAAGCTGGCCTGGAAGCTCAATCTGGGAGTCAACGCCGGCCACGATTTAAATTACAGGAATGTTGCAGCAATTGCCGCCATTGAAGAGATAGAGGAATTAAATATCGGCCATAATATTGTGGCTCGGGCTGTTTTGGTCGGCCTGGAACAGGCAGTCAAAGAGATGCTCTCCCTGATTCGATGATTTTTAAGGACCTTAAGGCTCATGGGAAGTGAACATCTTATCCTCATCCTGTTTATTGTAGCTTACCTTTTTTTCATCATTTTCCCGAAGAAAAGGACCATAGCGGCTGTCAGTTGCTCTCTCCTGGCCATAATCCTGGCCAGGGTGCCCTTGAGTACAGCCTTCTCCTCCGTGGATTGGAACGTCATGGGTATTTTCGTCGGCACCCTGGTTGTGGCCGACATCTTCATGCTCTCCCGGGCTCCCGCCTTTCTGGCTGAGCGGCTGGTCCTTCATGTCCAGGACGCCCGGTGGGCTATCTTACTGATCTGCGCTCTCACGGGTTTTATTTCCGCCTTTGTAGAGAATGTAGCTACCGTGCTGCTGATCGTTCCCGTTGCCCTCACCCTCTCTGAGCGATTGGATATAGACCCTGTGCCGCTGTTGATTGCCATTGCCATTTCATCCAATCTTCAAGGTACAGCTACTCTGATCGGGGACCCGCCCAGCATGCTGCTGGCCAGTTTTGCCCGCATGAACTTCAATGATTTCTTCGTCCTCCAGGGTAAACCCGGCATCTTCTTTGCGGTTGAGATCGGAGCCCTGTCCGCCTTCCTGGTTCTCTTTGTCCTCTTCCGCAAGGAAAAGAGAAAGATTACGATTAATCCTCATGAAAGAGTTACCAGTTGGACTCCGACCTGGATTCTCATCACCCTGATTGTCCTGCTGGCTCTCTCTTCAAGTTTTGATCATGAGCTGAGCGCCTACCTGCCTGGAGTGATCTGTATGCTGTGCGGGGGAATCTCCCTGATCTGGATCTTCTCCCGAAAACTAAGCCCCCTTGACTCCATCAGGCGACTTGACTGGGACACGACCTTTTTCATCATTTCCGTATTTATTCTCGTGGGAATCCTCGTGCGGGAGGGTTGGATGACGGTTCTGGCCGAATGGATTCACCATCAGGCCGGCTCAAATAAACTGGGAATATTTCTCATAATCATTACCGTAGCTATGCTCTTTTCCGCTTTTGTAGACAACATTCCCTTTATCATCACCATGATGCCGGTGGTGCAATCCATTTCCTCAAAGGGAGGCTTTCCTCTTCATCTCCTCCTCTTTGGTCTCCTCATCGGCTCCTGCCTCGGAGGGAATATCACCCCGATAGGTGCTTCAGCCAATATTGTAGCAACAGGTATCCTTCAGAAGCGTGGAGAAGACGTTTCCTTCTGCAGATTCGTCCGGATTGGGCTGCCCTTCACTCTGGCCGCCGTTATCCCCGCTGCTGTTTTCATCTGGATCTTCTGGGCCTGAAAAGGCTGGCCTCTCTATCCGGGAAGATGAAAGTCTTTTCATAGTGATCCTCTCTCTTTCATAGTGGAATTTCCCCGCAGGGCCATAAATTCTCATTATTGTATTGAAAAGTAATGCTCATACCTTTCTTCCTCCCCCTTTTTTTCCGGCACATCTTATGCAATCTTTTTCAAGGTGAGAATTTCATGAGCTATGACCTCAATTCACCATCATGACCAGGAAGGAGGATGATATCTACGTAATTGCAGCGACTACTT
>JBLIRT010000077.1:0-13060 GCA_049472445.1 bacterium | reverse complement strand
GTGTCAGGCGTTGCGGTGGAGCTATCATATATGCCGTCATCATCCCAATCCCATTCATAAAGGATTATGTTTTTCCCTGCATCGGAATGATAAGAACAAGAAGGGTCAAAAGAAATTGGTATGTCAAGATATCCCGGATTGGGCTCGGCATCGAAGCAGGCAACCGGCGGCGGTGAAAATATGCTTGGGGTCAAAATCAATATCCCAAAAGCCGTTCCCATATCTTCGCGAATATATCCATCCATCCAACCGGTTCCCCGAAAATGGCCATCGGAATATTGTTCTCCTGCTTGGGTCATCACGCTTACATAATCAGCATACCAGTCGGCTGTTCCCGGTGAACCAGGCAGGGAAGTAATTCCCTGCAGGCGCAGACCCTTCATAACAGCATACATGGTATAATAAGCCCTGTGGCCATACCAGTTTTCTGTCCAACGCGATCCTGTGCCGTGCCAGTTGTTACCCAAAAATAACTCGGCTCTGTTTAGATCCGCCGCATAGGCTCCGGCACCACAAGCGCTATTGTATATTGTCTCTCCGACCAGGGCCATGCCCACCAGGGCGCCTCCGGTCAGACATACGTTGCCTGTATAAAAGTCTCCTCCTCCGGCCCTGTAGGAGACAAATCCCCTGCCTTCATAGGAGATCTGGCAGTGAAGGTATCCTGCCAACTGCTGTTTCACCCAGACCGGAACGGTACAGCCAAAATTTGCTTCAGCCGCATCAAGCCCGATATAGGCCCATTGGCTGGCCGAGTTATCTCCGTAGTATCCACCCGGTGCCCAGTTATTGCCAGCGGTATAGTACCATCCTCCCCTTGCACCCGACGGTGGGAAGGCCGATCCCTCGATCTGGCTCCAGGCATACCAATCCACCATATCCTGAACAATAGCCTTATAGGGCCGTCCAAGCACATACGTATTATTCCCCGTAGCGGCTGTGGCGTTCGGCGTACCGCAGCCGGCTATGGCCCCGATAGCCAGGCCGTTTTCATAATTGGTATGACCACCGCTGTAATAACAGACAAGGCCGTAACCATTCGGGCTGGTCTGACCTGCCTCCGGGTGACCGCAGGATTGGGGGTTCATTGATTGATAATAGAGACGAGTCAGAAGGTAGTTGATTCCCCTCTGTACGTCCTCCACGTAAGGATCTTCTACAGGATTCAAGGGGTCGGCCTCAAGGTTCAGAAGGTGCCCCTGCACCTCAAAGGCCCAGACACAGGCTCCGGTACGGCCAACATAGTAGTTGCCTGCATCATTCCAATAGCCGCCCCTGACTGATGGCGAGCCGACATTGGTGCGAACCATTTGCCTATGGAGATACCACAGGGCCTTATCAATGGCTATATTGACCCTTGAATCGTTATTGGCGGGAGCTAAAATGATCTTATAGACGTCAGTTATGCCGCCAATAGTCAATTCAGTATCAAAAGGGGCGTTTATGACACCAGCAAAGGTGTGTGTTACCTGCAGGTTGTAGATCCCATTGGGTGGAATGGTGATATTTCCGCTGGCGGGTGTTGTCCCATCCTTGAAATCCCAGGTAAAGGCAAAGGTGCCTCCAAATTCATCCCCATATATGACGGCGTATAGGTTCACTGCTTCATTGCTTATGGCCGTATGAGGTAAAGCGGCATTACCCTGCCACGGTACACAGAGAATTTTGTCTACTGCCGCTGAGGCCATGGATACCAGGCTGAGAAAACTGATACAAACAAAAACCCAAATAAAAAACTTCTTACCTACCTCCATATGGTGCTCCTCCTTTAAGAGAAAAGGGCTGTATCCCCCTATCCTCCATGGAATACAGCCGATTTCCTGACAAAAAGATACATCTATGAATACATAGCTTATCCATAAGGCTGTATAAGGTTAACCTTTGATCAGTCTCTTTCTGCCAAAGCCAAAAAGGCCGATCAGGCCGCAGCAAAGAAGCAGCCAGGTGCCGGGCTCAGGTACCGGAGCCGGTCCACCGCCTTCTATGGTTAATGTGCTTGAAAAGTAAATGGTTTCAAGACTATCAGAATCAGTCTGGGAAAGATAAAATCCGGACAATGGATCATTATTGGCCAGAATGAGTTCGATGGTTGCAGTTTGACCTGGTGGTACGTTAAAATTCCATCCCATAGCCAATGAAACGTCACCTGATGCCTCATTGCTATTATCCAGACTTCCAGTCAAGACATTGTTATAATAAATATTTCCGAAAAAAGGATCATCTATTTCCCAGGATTGACCAGCAGCAGGATCACCAATGGCAACACCATATTCGTTAAAAAAGGTATTAGTATCTTCTTCTATATCATGGTCAAAAAAGGCTATGAAACTATGCATTCCGGCTACATTCGTTTCCCATGTTAATGTTCCAAGCCCTGTTACTATATCAAATGTAACCGGTACGCCGGTCGCTGGCATTGAATCTCCGAGGTAGCACTCAAATGTAGTCCCATCAATGTAAAAGGCCCAGTCCCAGAGGCTTGATGTAGCTGAGGCAGATGTAATTCCAATACCAACAAATAACAGGGTGAAGGCAATGATAGCGAACCTTTTCATTTTCTAATCTCCACGGTTAAGATGAAAGCCAACAATCGGTAACATGAATCTTTTCCACTCAATCACTCTCAATAACTGAAGTCAGCTCAATAAGCAGTTGAGAAAAAAGGTAAGCTCATATAATAATTGATATACATCCCCCCTTTACAGCACCAAAGTGTTCAATACAGACCGTTTACATGTTGCCTCTCATATCCCTGATTCATACATTTCTATCGACTGTGCTCATTTACAAAATGCCTCTTTGAAATGGGGTGATCCCCTCCCGGCTTGAGGGCCCGAGTTCTTCTATACCGTAGCAAGACGTATACCACAGCAAGACGTATACCACCTCCTGGCAAATGAGTATTATGCTCATTGAAGGGATAGATGTTCCCCACCCTTCCCATCCTGGTTGGAGAGAAGATGGGGAACATCTATTGAAGGGAGCGATACACAGGGTGTGAAAGGGATCTCATGTTTTCAGGTGAGCGGTGAATTTCCAGGATTCACATAAGGTGCATAAACGTTATGACTCTGGGTATAATTTCTATACAGGTTGGGATAAAGAAAGGCGACCTTCCGGGCCAACCGGTTGCCTGATTACCGCGAGGTGTACTAAGCGGTAAATTCGTGACCAGTTAGATCATCCAAAATGCCTCTCTTACGCCCTATGGAGAGAGAAATAACCGGGCGGGTAATTACCGCTTTCAGTACAAAGGTTATGCTTTTGGGAGCACTGCAAGGAAAAAGATTGGGGGCGATTTTCAGGGCAAACGTGAGTTGAGCAGCTTTAATTCGGATACAATTGACTCAATGAGCGGCGCCTTGGGTTCGGGCAATACCCAGTAGGAATATGTCTCCACTTCAAAGTGTCTTTTCCCCTCACGGCAGGACAGTCTGAAAAAATCATCTTCAAGGAGCGGCATAGTCGAGGAAACGACCTCTCCGGACCAGGTCAGGGGGACATGGAAATGAATCCGCCACTCCCCGCAGGGTTCTGCGGCCAGGGCCTCCGGTAAGTCACGAAAGGCGTGAATGTTGCCTTCATTCAAGATCCGGGTCTGATGGAGATATTCCTGGTCAAGGAAGGGAGTTAAGATCCGGCCGGGCTTTCCCGGTGGTGGGATGACCGCCCTGAGGGCAGCCGAGATCTGGATTTTAGGTACCTGAATGCCCTCCATGGTAAGCCTTTGAAGCCAGACTAAGGGCGACTCGAATTCGACGGCCACATGGCAGGTATCGAGGCATACGCCTATGTAGCTCCGGATCAATTCATCCCTGGCCAAAAGTAATTGGAAAAATTTCAAGGTAGAATCGAGATTATCAAGGCGGCAATCAGGCTCAGGCTCCAAGGCCAGAATAATGCGTTTTCCCGTTTTCTTTTCTAATTCGGCCAATAATGCGGCCATATGGTGAAGATTTGCTATGGCCGAAGGCTTTTCTTCTTTCCCATAGCAGGCCGGAACCGTGGATATGGTGCCTGTCTCTCCTTCCGGCAAAAGGTGAGCCAGGATTTCAGCCAGATCGCGGGTGTAGGATACCCTCAAGAGAGAGGTCCAGTCAGGCTGATAAACCCTTTCTTTGATAACCGTGCCATGAAACTGGCCGTAAGGGAAACCATTCATGGTGACTACATAGAGGTTATGCTGCTTGAGAAATGAAGAAAAATCATCGAGTTGTGGCCGTAATTCCCCGGCCGCACAGGCAGAAAGCCTCAATCCCAGGGCAAAGGGCTCATCAGGGCCAAAGGCATTTTTTACCTCAAGGGCGTAGCGCTCTATAGCCGAAAGGTTTTCCGCCCAGTGTTCGCCACGATGAATATTGAGGCAGTACATGATATGATGGTTAGGCATAATCACTATGACAATTAATACAGGTGTCAGGGATCTTCCCGTGAGGCATCTTTCATTTCCTGAACAGCCAATTCCACTTCATCATACGATACATCGTTTATCCGGCAGCTCTTGCCCAGGTGATGCGGCATGATCAGGGTAAGCTGCCCGCCTAAATGCTGGCGAAATTCTTCCAGCCCCTGGTAGAGAGCAAGGAGGTGATTATCTCTCCTTTCGGCCATGGCCGGATGCCAGAGGGAAAAGCCGCACTCGTTCAGCCCCTGATAGACCAGCCGGTATTCCTCATGATCCACCAATCTGCGGTTTTTAGCCAGAATCATATCCAAGATGATACCTAAAGCTACGGCCTCTCCATGCCGGAGGGCGTATGAAGTCAAGACCTCCAGGTAATGAGCGCTCCAGTGCCCGAAATCCAGGGGACGGCTCGAGCCGTATTCAAAGGGGTCACCGCTTTTGGCGATATGTCCGGCATGAATCTCGGCACAGCGCCGAACCAGCCGCTCCATAGCCTCTTCATCCCGGTCGTTCAGCCTCCCGGCTTCATGGACCAGGTTCAGTAAAAACGGCTGATCCTTAATGATAGCCACCTTGAAGGCCTCGGCTATGCCTGCCCGCCAGTCACGGATATCCAGGGTTTTTAAGAAATTAAAATCATTGATCACCCCGTAAGGCGGGGTAAAGGTGCCGAAAAAATTTTTAGCCTCATAGAGGTTAATGCCGTTTTTCACTCCAACTCCTGAATCATTTTGGGAAAGGACCGTGGTCGGTATCCGGATGTGGCGAATGCCCCGATGGGTAAGAGAAGCAATGAAACCCACTGCATCAAGGACCGCGCCGCCCCCGATGATGAGCACGCAGGAGTGGCGGTCCAGCTTGGTGATGCGCATATTCCGGGCTATCACCTTGAGAAATTCAAAATCGTTTTTGCATTGCTCACCACCCGCTACCAGGATAACCGGAGAAACGAGGCGGCCGTATTGAGTATGGGCATCGAACCACTCACCGATCCGGTGTTCAAGACCGGGCCAGGCCGCGGCCACTCCTGAGTCCAGGAAGACCAGTATCCGCGGGCACTCAAGCCCAAGCATACCCTGCAGGGTGGTATTGCCGGGAGCAAACAGGTCACGGGTAAAATAAATATCATAGCTGAATTTAACCGATATCCTCTGCTCGATCTTCGTTTTAGAGGCCCGTATCGCTATTTTCGGCTGCTTAAGACCGCGATTCATCGAGTAACTCCTTTATACTCCTTGAAAGCTCAAGGATGGTCTCCGGCTTTCCCTTAAGGTCAAGATCCGAGGCATAGAAGACCGGCTCATGAAGATCGACCCGGCCGTGGGTCCCCCTGATTTTCAAAGGATTTTGAGATATTGAAGGAGGAGGCCAGCCCCAGAACAGTTCACAGGGATCATAGCCCGGCTTATTATGGATATCGATGTGGACAGCATAGTCGGGGGCCTCCCGCTTATCCTCCCACCAGCGATAGTCAAACCAGTGACCGGGCCCGGCCACCAGAACCAGATCTCCACTTCGCGCATGATCAAGACCCAGAGCAGCCTGAGCCGGACGGTCAAGCACCTTGTCTACTCCGGCCAGATCCATCATCAAAGCTTTCACCTCTGCCAATTTGCCCGGTTCGAACAGGTACAGGTGAGCCACCTGATGATCGACCATGCAGAAGGCCGGACTCGTGTAAAAGTTCGGGTAATGCCTTCCCCGGACCGGGCGCGTTTTGAATAAGCCGGCCCTGCGTAAGACCCTATTGGGAAAAATGACCTTATCGGCATTCGTAATCGGATAATCTCCAAACACCACGAGGTGGTAATGTTCCTCCCGGGCAGTCCTTATAATCTCTCCCAGGAGGGTATAGGCATCCCTGAAGGCCCTTCCGCTTTCATCTCCTTCAGGACCATACTTTTGCAGCGCATAATCCAGATGAGGAAGATAGGTGTATAAGAAGTCAGGTTTTTCCTTTTTCATGACACTTACTACGGCCCCGGCTATCCATCGGCTCGATTTCCCTGAGGCCAATGGGCCCCAGTAGGAGTGCAGGGGGAAGGGAGAGCCCATCTCCTTCCGCAGCCGGTCATTCAGGGAGGCCGGTTCAGAGAAACAGTCCAGAATCATGCCTCCGTGATGCTTGTGAATCGGTGCGGGAGAAAGGATAAGGTCACTATCCGGTCCGAGGGATTGCTGGATAAACATCTGGGCCACCGTACGGCCGCGTGAGCGGAAGGTATCCCAGATGCGGCCCCCCTCAATGAGGCGGCTGCTCTGCTCCCAGAAGAGCGGCTTCCACTGTTCCCGAAAGAAAAAGCCATTCCCTACCAGGCCATGGCCGGACGGAGGCAGGGCCGTTCTCATGGTGGCCTGCACCGTGCAGGTTACAGCCGGGAAAAGCCCCTGAATCGGTTGAATGGCCAGGTCATGGAACGGCTGATCCCCGAGGTTCTGCTTTAAAAAGTTATAACCAAGGGCAGCTACGTGAAGGAGTAACATCTTGAACGGCATAGATCATCAGCTCCCGTAAAATCTTCCGGCCATATATCCGGAAACAGGTAAAAGCATAAGGCAGAGCGCCATAGCCATGATGAGATACCCCTTGTGGCCGTGATTCCGGCCTATTGAAAGGGCGATCAAGGCAACCTGAATCAGGATCAGGCTGCGGATCAGTTTACCCACCATCTCTGAAACCGATCTCTGGCCATGGCTATCGAAGTGCCGGAGGATTGAGAAAATCCAGCCTGCGGCTATGAGAGCAGCCAAGGCACCCATCACCGAGATGCCGGTGGTCAAAAACAGAAAAGGGAAACTGAAAAGCGAGAGCAGGGGCAGCCACCCTGGCCAGAAACCTGGTGAACCTTCTATCTCATGACAGGCCAGAACACTTATGGATACAATGTACATAGTTTCAACTCCTGCTCCAGCCAGGACCGGGCCGCTGAAGGGATTCCGGCCAAGCGATGCTCCTAACAGCACGTTACCTCCTCTGCATAAGCCCATGGTGATGAAGCCCAGCCAGGGAATCTTCCGGCCAGGTCCATTATAGAGAAAAATAAGGACCACCAGCCCGCACGCCAGCCAGAAAGCCGGCCTGATCGGATAGCCCAGGGCCAGAACCAAAGCTATACCGATGAGCACCAAAGCCGCAGCCAGGGCCGACTGAGGGCTCACTCTCCCTGAGGGAAGAGGCCGCTTTGGCCGCTCGACCATATCGAGGCCGCGGTCACAATAATCATTGAGTATCAACCCGGCCGTATAGAGGAATAAAGAAACAGTTATGAGCAAGGGAAGAAAGAGGAGCTTATCCCTATCAAGAACAGCCAAAAATACTCCGGCTAAGATATCACCCGGTACCGTGAAGAGGTTCGGCGGGCGGATCAACTCAAGCCACCCGCGAAGCATACCGGCGCTCCTGCCTGGCTTCCCGTAATTCATGATGGACCTAGTTCTTAAGGCTGCCGCTGATACTGTGAAACCGGAATGGGCTCAATGGTATAGTCCGGTTTCCAGCGGGGGGTTTGGCCATAGAAGGCATGGGCATTATCGTGGAACAGAAGCTGAAGGGATTCCTCAGCATGGCCATCATGGCGCAGATAGTCGATTGTTTTGGGCAGCGATAACGGATCTGACACTCCCCAGTCGGCACTGCCGTCTATAATCATCCGTTCAGCCCCAAACTCCCTGACGATATGGGATACCCGTTCCGAATTGAGCTTGGAATACGGATACACGGTAAGACCCGTAAAACAGTCAGTTTTTCTGGTGATGGGCATGGTCTCTTCAGTGTTATGATCGATCTCGATGCGGCCCTGGGTTACTCCCTCGGCTTTGATGATATCCACGATGATGCGGGCGCCTTCGGCCTTGTTAAGGTGCGGCAGGTGTACAACCACCGGCAATTTACGCTCTTCAGCCATGAGAAGCTGGCGACGGAAGGCATAGACTTCATTCTCGGTGATGTTATTGAGCCCTATTTCACCCATGCCTGCACAGCGAGGGTGATCCAGATACTCATCCAGGCCGGAGAGCACTTCATCCACCAGCGCTCTCTTCTCTGCCTCCTTGGGATTGAGGGATATACAGGAGTAATGGTCAATACCGTACCGGGCGGCCCGCACGGTTTCAAATTCCAGAATGAGCCGAAAGTAGTCAAAGAAGGTGCCTGCATATCGCCGATCGCACCCGAGCCAGAAGGACGGCTCCACCACCACCCGTATACCGGCCCGGTACATGGCCTGATAGTCATCAGTCGTCCGGGAGTACATATGGACATGAGGTTCAATAATATACATGGTTTTCACCTGCTCTCATGATTGCTTTTTTAATACCCTGAAAGGGCAATCTCCATGGCCAGGACTGCGTAAGCCGTCACCAGGACCGGATCACTTTCCCACCATCGGCCATTCTCATTCAGCCAGCAGCCCTCCCCTTTTTGCAGCTCAATGAGCTTTTCAAGAAGCTCTTTGCGCCAGGCCACTTTCTCTTCCCTGCCTTCCACGGGGATCTTTTCCTCTCCGTAGACAGCCAGGGCCTTGGCCATAGTATGGTAATTGTAATATAATCCCTGCTGGCCCAGACCCGGATTCTCGTCCAGGCTGTAGTGCCTGGTTATCCACTGATAGGCCGCCTGAACCCTCGGATCATCCCGTTCGAGCTGGGCATAGATAAAGCTCAAAAGGCCTGCATAGGTCATACTTCCATACGATCGAAGGGCCGTTTTCCCACCGGCCAGGGGCACTTCTCCGGCTTTGCTGTTACCGGGGAAATAAACAAATCCTCCATAATTGTCCTTATCATCGCTGGCCCACGGCTGATCATTATGGCTGGGATTGTTCTGGCATCGTTCGATAAATTTCAAGGCCGCCTGCCAGTTCAGATCCTTCTCCTTGACCTTCCCTGAATCAAGGGATTTTTCCTGTGTATCAATCTCAGTGTGCCGGCTGACGTATAAGGCTTCCAGGGCAAGGTACATGTTGGACATATCCGAGTGATCCTTGGTCCCATAGCCGATCCCTCCATCGGTGGGATTATCGGAAACTCCCTTTACTCCCTCATCCTTCTGGAGGGAGACGAGAAAATTCCTGGCCCCCTTGATGATGGAATGATAGGCCGGATCACCACCAGCTGCCAGGGCGGTGAGGCAGATAGAGGTATTATAATTGGCCAGGCCCTTTTCCGGAGTATATATTCCTCCGTCAGGCTGAACCTTGCCCACGATAAATTTCAAGGACTTCTGAAGAAAGGGAGGATATTGGGTCTGCTTGAGCGGCGATGAGGGATCACGCAAAAAACCAAGTGCTACCAGGGCGGTCACGGCAGGATAATCGGGATTTGACCATGAGCCGTCTTCATTCTGCTTCTGCTTCAGCCAGTTCAGGGCTATATCAATGGAGTGCTGGGCCTCTTTCCTTAATGAGACATCAAGCTTTTTCTGTTTGAGGTAGCTCCTTGAGTCTTCCGGCTTTTCCTTATCCTTTAAACTCTTTTCACCACTCCACCCATAACCGGGACTAATGGCCAGCATGGCTATGAAAACCACCAAAAGAGCATGGAAAACGGCTGCGGATTTCCTTACCGGTACCTTGTTTTTAGACGGCATATGTATGGTCTCCCTTTTTTATTGCTGTTTTTTATTCCTGCCTGGTCACGAATGGTTCCGATCTATTCATCTTAAAAATCCCCTCACCCCTCTCCCCACTGGGAGGAGGATTTTCATCCCACTTTGGGCCAGCTTTATGGGAGGATTTTCATCTACCCGGTCATTTTTTGCCTATCTCTTTTCCTTTGTTGGCGTTGATGAGCTTATCAGAGGGTGAATCCTCAGGTGATTTCACCTCAACTACCCTAACGGTAAGGAGAACCTTTGTCCCTTGAGGTGGGAGAAGCTTTTCGTTGCAGATATAGACGGTGTCATCAGCACCACCGGGTAGAGGGTTATTGATAAGAGCAACAGGATCACGAAAGGTGGCGATTATTGAGCCTTCAACATCAGCCATGAATCTACCGTCGACAATTTGAGAGCCGGTGTATATCCAGCAGGTTTTGTCCATTGGTTTTTCTTTTTTCTGATCGAAAATCAATTCCTCGGCCCGTACTTTTTTCCTGGTTTTATCCGCCAGTTCCCATTCTACCCAAATCTCCAGGGGGTCTCCTTCCGGTGCAGTCGGATCACCCTGAAAGGTTAAATTATTTTTGGGCTTAAGCCCCAACAGGAGGAGTGCTATCTGCACATCCGCAGGCTTTACTTCAAGCTGCAGCACACTTTCATGAAGCTTGCCTATCTCGGCCTGGCAGGCCAGATATTCAACTAATCCTTTCTGCATATTAATACTGCCGGGAATATAGATCTCCTTCCTGCTTTTATTCAAGGTCAGGCCGCCTATCTTATATTCATCCGGCCCAATCTGCCGGGCAGGGGGATTTTTCCCCATTTGCTCTGCATTGACTTGCGGGGAAGGGGCCGCACAGTTCAAGAGAGTGAAAGCATAAAGGATACTGATGGCAGAAAAAATTATTACCTTCCAAATGCAGAACCGGTCATTCAGTTGCATTATTTTTAATCCCCCCATAGGTTACCTGTTCTTAAATTGAGTTACATAATGGTGCCGGCACATCGCCCTTCATACTTTTTATCGAAACTTTGTCATTGATTCTCTAAGGCAATTCGAAAATACCCGATTGGGTTGTCATGCAAGGCTATCTGAATCGAAGAGAAAATGAAATATGGAAGCACGAATCATCTGGCAAAACGCCTCTTTACGCATGCTATATCATAGCTTCGCAGCTACCTGCCGTACACCGGATATATGCTTCATGGGGACTTTGTACCCTTGAAATGTTCCATAGATTCAAAATCTCGTGAAAGGTTATAAACAAGCCGATAAGGTAATGACTGAGTAGTTGTATGGCCTTCAATAAAGCCGTGATTGATCTGTGTGTGAAGAGATCGATTTCCTGCTTATGGAAGGCACTGGTACTGACATAACCGCAGTAAGTGATGTATCAGGCCATACATCTCCTACTATGGCCCTCAGATATTCCAACCTTGCCCCCTTTCCCATAAGGAACATGCAATCAGAAGGCTTGATGGTATTTTCGGCGGGAAAAAATAACGTATACAAAAACTATATAATCAGGCGGGAAAAAGATAATGTACAGTGTACATGAGGTATTGTTTCTTCATGGTGGGCGATGCCGGGTTCGAACCAGCGACCCCTGCCGTGTGAGGGCAAAAAGGCTGTTTTTCAAAGGTTGGCCTCTGGTCTGGGTTTTAAGCCAACTTCATGAATTATAAAGATTTTTACCTTATCAGTTTTTGGGTGTCCTTAAAATCCCCTTTATTTAACCCTTCTCATCACCTGATTTTCCGGCCCTCATTTTTCCCTTTGTACCTGACCATTATAGAGATGATTAATGGACAAAGACTTCCAGGAATTGAGCAGCACTTAAGATCTTTATCCCCCGGTATTCCTTTAAGGGTTGAAGATGGTGCTTATCTCCACTAATGATATATCGAGCTTTTCCTTCTACGGCGCACTCTAAAAATCGATTGTCTGGTTCGTCCTCTTTAATAACAGAGAGAGATAAGGCAGGAGTAACAAGAGTGGTGATGGCTCTAATGTCTTTGATTAACTCTGAGATTTGCCAATCAAACCAATTGAATTTTCGTTTTAACACACCTGCTATCTCAGTGAGAATATTTTCAGAAACTAAAAGCTCAATCTTGCCCTCTCTTGCCAATTTTCTGATTTTTTCAGAATTTCCACCAAATAAGACCGCTGAGATATAGATATTTGTATCTATTACTACTTTGACCATTAGGGTTGCTCTTGCCGATATTGAGCAATAATATCTTCTATTTCATTTTCATCTTCTATCCCAGATTTCTTAACTGTTTCTTCCCCCCATTTTCTGAGTTGTTTCCACCTTCTATCCCTCGTAACATATTGCCTGATTACCTCCCGCACGAATTCTCCTTTAGCCTTTGATTCCTCCCTGGCCAAATTTTCTACCTCATTATATAGTTCTGGAGGTAACGATACATTGAGGACTTTCCTCTTAGTTTTATTAATCATGAATATCTCCTTTGTAACAAAAGTCACTACTTAGAAAGATTGTAGTATAATAGAGAATTATTTACAAGAGGCTTCCTAAATGTGGACTCCGTTTTCTTCTCGACTTTCATTTGCATACTTCTTTATCATCTCTATCGCAGGCGCCCCAGACCTCATCTATCTTCTCCAGGTGCCTTATTTCTCTGGAGGCCGATTTAAACCTCTACTCAAGATACAGGCAGATGTAGTTCAACCTCTTGAAAGGTAATTCCTCTTAAAAACAGCAAAGAAAAAAGTAAAGACAGTTAGGAATAAAATAAAAAGCGACATGAAGGTATACCCCCCCTGCCCCCCTATTTCAGGGATACTCTCCTGTTATATTGTAGATATCGAGCTGACCCGCACCTTTAATTTCTGTAGAAAGGTCAAGGATAAGTTTATTAATCAAACATGCCTTCTCTTGAGAAGATAACTTCGATATCTCTTTATAGATTATCTCCGTATCGAGTTTATTCATAGTAACTGTCCTCCTTCATTACATATTAATCTCTTTACCTATACTGAACAATATCTTTCCTTGCCTCCTTTTAAAAGCAACTTTATAGACTTTTAT
>JBLIRT010000076.1:0-13291 GCA_049472445.1 bacterium | reverse complement strand
CGGCTCATGGTGCAACCGGCGGCTTAAGGTCATCCAAAATTACTGTGCTGCTGTTTCCTGAACGATCTACCAGGTTTTCTTTTTAGAAATTTATGCTATGTTATGTCTAAAATTCAGGCACAATCTGCCAGGGGAAAACCAGCCAAGTCATTGAAATACCACAATGGTAATGAGAAAAAGGATTGTTCGATCAAAAGGGATCTGTTTGGCTGAGAAAACCTGGCCACAAGATATATGAGTGAAAAAGTATAAGCTTCGAGGGATCATACGCTTCGAAAGGTGATTTTCCCCGGGGGGGAGGAATGAGAGGAGAGAATATGGGTACAAAGGGATGGCTGGTCTTGGAAGATGGGAGCTCTTTTGAAGGTGTCTCTCTGGGAGTGCCTGGCGAAAGGGTAGGGGAGGTGATTCTGAACACGGCGGTAGTGGGATATCAGGAACTTATGACTGATCCTGCCAATGCCGGAAAGATTCTCGTTTTTACCTATCCCCTGATTGGTAACTATGGTGTAGCCCCCAGGTTCAATGAGTCAAAGCGGTGCTGGGTCGAAGGGGTGATCATGAAGGAGGAGAGCAGGATATCATCCAACTGGCAGGCTGAGGACACCTTCGATAACTTTCTGAAGAATGAGCATTGTATGGCTCTCAGTGATGTAGATACCAGGACGCTGGCTGTTACGGTCCGGGACAGGGGCGAGATGCTGGGCATAGTGACCAGTGAAGATACCGGGAAAGCAGACTTGCTGAAGAAATTGAGAGAGCATAGGAAGAAGGCCGGAAGGGGTTTTATCAAAGCTCTTTCGGTGGCTGAAATGACCATGATCGCAGGGGATTCGGAGGGAGTACATCTCGGCATCCTGGACCTTGGCGTCACGAACAGTTTCATTGAGCAGTTAAAAAGCCTCACCTGCCGCATCACCCTGCTGCCTTACCATACCTCTTCGGAAGCCATCCTTGGCCTGAATCTTGATGGTCTCATCATCTCCAATGGGCCGGAGGACGACGAAGCTATTCCCGGAGTGGTCGAGGTGGTTCATAGGATCCTGGACAAAATTCCTCTCCTTGGCATTTCTACCGGGCATGAAGTTATCTGCCTGGCCCTCGGAGGAAAACGGACCAGGATGAAACTGGGCCATCATGGAGTCAATTACCCGGTGAAATCACCTTTTTCCTATAAGGGTGAGATTACGGTCCAGAACCATTCCTTCGCAGTGGATGAGGAGTCAATGAAGGATCGGAAGGATATAGCCATAACCTTACGGCATGTCGATGATCATACCATTGAGGAGATGGAAAGTACCTCATGGGGAATTATTTCCACCCAATACTATCCTGTCAGTCCGGGATTTCATGAGGTGCATGAGGTGTTCAGAAGATTTTTGAGAATGATAGAGATGAAGAAGGGGGGTGAGGGAAGTGCCAAAACGCAATGATCTCAGAAAGATACTGATGATCGGTTCCGGCCCGATTGTCATCGGCCAGGCCTGCGAGTTTGACTATTCCGGTTCTCAAGCCTGCAAGGCCTTGCGGGAAGAGGGCTACCATACCATCCTGGTCAACAGTAATCCGGCTACCATTATGACCGATCCCAATATGGCCGATGTGACGTATATTGAGCCGCTGACCATAGAATACCTCACTGAAATAATCAAAAAGGAGCGACCTGATGCCATCCTGCCCACTCTGGGCGGCCAGACCGGATTGAATCTGGCTTATTTCCTGATGAAGCAGGGCATACTGAAACAGTATGGGGTTGAGTCCATAGGCGCTGATGTCGAAGCCATTGCCAGGGCCGAGGACAGAGACCTTTTCAAGCAGGCCATGAAGGAGATCGGCGTAGATACGCCGCAGAGCGGCATCGCTACCACTCTGGAAGAAGGGATGGACATCGGCCTTCAGATAGGTTTCCCTCTGATCCTTCGCCCGGCCTACTGCCTGGGAGGAAGCGGCGGGTCTACCGCCTATAACCGCGAGGAGTTGGAGGATTTTTTAGCCAAAGGGCTTGAAATCAGCCCGGTCCATCAGATCCTGGTGGAGCAGTCAGTCCTGGGGTGGAAGGAGATCGAGTTCGAGGTCATGCGGGATTGCGTAGACAATGTAATCATGATTACCTCCATGGAGAACGTTGATGCCATGGGTGTGCATACCGGTGACAGTATGGTAGTGGCTCCATCCCAGACCCTGACCAGAGAAGAATACAACCGGTTTGTCTTCCTTTCCAAGAAGATTATCAGAAAGATCGGTATAACCGGAGGAGGAGCGAATATTCAATATGCCCAGGATCCTGATAACGGGCAGATTGTGATTATCGAGGTCAATCCCCGTCTTTCCCGCAGTTCGGCTCTGGCCTCCAAAGCCACGGGGTTTCCCATTGCCCGGGTGGCCACCAAACTGGCCGTTGGCCTGACCCTGCCGGAGGTGCTCAATCAGATTACCGGAAAGACAACCTCCTTCTTTGAGCCGACCGTCGATTATTGCGTTTTTAAAATATGCAGGTTTACCTTTGAAAAGTTCCCCCAGGCTCATTGGGCTCTGAATACATCCATGAAAGCGGTTGGTGAGGCCATGTCCATAGGCCGAAACTTTCGTGAGGCACTCCAGAAAGGCATACGGTCAACCGAAACAGGCAGATTCGGTCTGGGCGCAGACGGCAGGGATAAAATTCCGGACGAGACCCTGGTCTCGGCCCCGGAAGAGCTGGTATGCAAGGTGAAGGGAAAGATAAGAATTCCCAATGCCGACCGGCTCTTTTATATCAGGTACGGCTTGAAGCTTGGGATGTCCATTGATGAAATCTACAACCTGTCAAAGATTGACCGGTGGTTTATCGACAATGTAAAACAGATAGTTGAGCTTGAAGACGAGGTCAGAGCCTTTCGATGCGAGGACATAAAGGATGCCCTGAGCATTCTGCCGGAGCTCATGAGAAGGGCCAAGCAGAATGGCTTCTCGGATGTTCAACTGGCCTATCTATTACAGACAACGGAAAAGAGGGTCAGAGCCTACCGGAAGAAGCATAAGATACGGGCGGTTTATAAACTGGTCGATACCTGTGGGGGCGAAATTACCGCCAGGCAGCCATATTACTACTCAACCTTTGAGACCGTGGATGAGAGCCGGCCGTCATCAGACAGAAAGAAGGTGCTCATCCTTGGCGGAGGACCGAACAGGATCGGCCAGGGCATAGAGTTTGACTACTGCTGCTGCCATGCCTCCTATGCTCTCCGGGAGGACGGGATTGAAAGCATCATGATCAACTGTAATCCCGAGACGGTATCAACGGACTATGATACTTCAGATAAGCTCTACTTTGAGCCTTTGACAGTTGAGGATGTCCTGAATATTGTGGATCATGAAAGGCCGTATGGAGTTATTGTGCAGTTCGGGGGCCAGACCCCTCTGAACATCGCCTCTTCCCTGCAGAAGGCGGGGGTCAATATCCTGGGAACCAGTCCTGATTCCATAGACAGGGCTGAGGACAGGAAGCGGTTCCAGCAGATGTTGAAGAAGCTGGAGCTTGTTCAGCCGGAGAATGGAACGGCCATTTCGGTCATTGAAGCCAAGAAGATAGCCCATCGCATAGGCTATCCGGTAGTGGTGCGGCCCTCCTATGTGCTCGGCGGGCGGGGGATGGAAATTGTCTATGATGAAAGGGGCTTACAGGATTTCATGGAGAAGGCGGTTGAGGTGTCTCCCGATCATCCGGTTCTCATTGACAAATTCCTGGAGGATGCCATAGAGGTTGATGTAGACGCCATAGCGGACGGGCGGCGGTGTGTCATCGGCGGGATCATGGAGCATATTGAAGAGGCGGGCATACACTCGGGCGACAGTGCCATGGTTCTCCCTCCCCATACCCTGGGCAAAGATACCATCATGGAGATCAAGGAAAATACCTACGCCATAGCCGGGGAGTTGGAGGTAAAGGGGCTCCTGAATATCCAGTATGCCGTGAAAAATAATGTGGTCTATGTGCTTGAGGTGAATCCGAGAGCCAGCCGGACAATTCCGTTCATCAGCAAGGTTATCGGTGCTCCCCTGGCCAAGCTGGCTACCAAGGTTATGCTCGGCCAGAGCCTTGATGTGTTGGGATTTACTCAGGAAAAGGAGATAAAATATTTTGCCGTGAAGGAGTCGGTTTTCCCTTTCGTCAAGTTTCCCGGTGTTGATGTGATTCTGGGACCGGAAATGAAATCAACCGGAGAGGTTATGGGTATAGATACCACCTTCGGTGCGGCCTATCTCAAGAGCCAGATAGCAGCCGGCCAGAGGCTGCCGAAAAACGGTTCGGTGTTTATCAGCGTAAAAAATCAGGATAAAAGGGATATTGTCTTCATCTCCAAGAAGCTGGCCGACCTTGGTTTCACCCTCATGGCCACCTCAGGCACGGCCGATGTCCTGATGAGGAATGATCTGGAGGTCAGGGTTCTGCCCAAGCTTCATGAGGGAAGGCCCAATATTATTGACTTCATCAAAGATGATAAAGTTGACCTCATTATCAATACCCCTTCGGGCAAGGCCACCAAAGTAGATGAAACGAAAATTCGTTCTCAGGCTGTACTCTACAATATACCGCTCATTACCACCATTGCCGGCGCCCAGGCCACGGTGAACGGAATCGAGAATCTGATCCGGAAGTCAGGCGACTTTGTAAAATCCCTGCAGGAATATCATCAGGAGGTAAGATAGCCCTTCTTATTTTATCCAAGGTTGCTGACAGCATGCTCTTTACCTTCCATGGATTATACAGAAGATACTCATCTCCCTGCTCATCCTTTATTTGGAAAAGAGGTACTTATACCCATGATCATGGAAAAGGCTTTCTTTGCTCAGAATACAATATGTTACCTGATTTTGGACGAAATGCAAAATAATTTTTGCCACTGAGAGCTCTGGACAGTTATCTTTCATTCAACCGCTTGCACAACCAGCTCAATGAACGTATCATGTTGCCAGGCAGATGGATACCGGGTAAGGCCGAGTCGAACAATTACCAGCTCACGTGATGGTATGATGCTGATAAATTGCCCTTCATGCCCTATCGCGTGGAAAGAATCAGCCGGTATGAGCTTTCCCTCGTCGCCGTTTCGGTATTCTTTCGGTATTTTAAGCCAGAAGTGGGCGCCATACTGTTTATCCGGCGACAGAGGTGCGGGTGTTGTCGCATACCTCACCCACCCTTCCGGCAGGATGCGCCGGCCCGCCCATAGGCCGTCTTGAAGATACATCTGTCCGAATTTTGCCCAGTCCCGGGCGGTTGCATACATGAACGATGCCCCGACAAAGGTGCCTGAGGCGTCCTGCTCGATTACAGCGCTGTCCATGCCAAGGCGCTGAAAGAGTGCACGGCGTGGAAAATCTATGGAGTTGCCGTCCCTGAGGACTTGCTGAATGAGGCGACTTATGATGTTTGTTGTACCACTGGAATAGCTAAACTGAGTGCCCGGTTCTGCTTCGAGGGGCTTTCGGGCCGCGTAGGAAGCCATATCCGGAACCCTGAGGAGCATGTAGGTTACATCGGCCAGGGGATTGTCATACTCTTCATGGAAACGCAAGCCACTGCTCATATGAAGCAGATGATCCAGAGTAATTCTCCGGCGCGGATCACTCTCTTCCTGCCATTCCGGCACAGGGAGAGGGCTGTTGAGCGATAGCCTGTCTTCTTTAACGAGAATGCCCACCAGCGCATTTATAACCGATTTGGTCATGGACCAGCCAAGGAGAGGGGTATCTTTATTGAAGCCGGGAGCGTAACGCTCGGCGACAATGCTGCCTTTATGGGCAATGACCACTGCACGGGTACGCCGCAGCCTTTTCGGATCAGGCTCAGAAAAAGCCCAATGATGATGCCGAAGAAATCGGCTGTAACCTCTCTTGATACGTAATCAACTTCAGCCTCTACGTAACGTAATATGGATAAATCATCAGCCGCCAAGTCCGTATTGAGTATTGAAGAGGGTTCACGGTTGGCCACAAACACACCGGAGCAAAGAATTTTGGCCTTGTAGGCCGCACCTATCGAAACAAGAGATAAGGCGTAGTACAAGGCGAAACCGATAACGGCGAGCAGCACAAGTCCACTTAAAAGGAGCAGTGCCCTCCTGCGCCTTTTTATCTTTATACCGATCATCGTACCTTCCTGTATTTTCCTGTCGACCTGTATTCCTTTGCTGAGCTGATGGCTGCTGGCCGCATTTCTCCCGGCATATTATATATGATTCTGGTCCCTTTCATAGTAACCATCATAATCCTAAACAGAATGATTAACAAGGAAGGAAAAGAATCGGTAGCCGAAAATGTGAGAATCGTTCGAATGATCACCTGGAATTATCTATGGAGGAATGGACATGAAGATTTTAAAACCGTTTGTTTCGGTCACCTTGGTGACGGCCTTCCTGCTCATGATGGCCTTCCTGGTGCCGTGCGCATCAGGTCAGGTGCAGGCAGTTCATATAAACCTGCCTCCCGGACTTGAATTTCTTTCCGAGTACCTTCTTGGCGCAACCAGTGACGGCCTGGTCAAGCCTGAAATGTACTATATGAGATACCGTCTTGACGAATATGATCCCAACGATCCCTTTTTCCAATGGTGGTACTATACCATCAAGGATCTGGGAGATGATGTATATTTTGCCTTTGACCTGAGCCAGTCGATTTGCCTCAATCCAGCCGGTGATAAGACAGATAACACCGGAACGTATATTATGTTTTCGATGATCGACAGGGCGAAAGGAACGCAGTTTCATCTTGATCCCAACCGGGGAGTGTCGGTCAGGTGGGATTTGATTATCCACCGCCTATACGGCTGGTACGGTCAACAGGATATCGAAGAATTAGCCAAACAGCTTAAGGTCATCAGCTGGAATACCTATGCTCATACCTGTGAGGTGGAAGGATGGATAGAAGTCAATAGAAAAAGGTATGATTTTGATCCGGAGACTCTCTACTATGATGAGCTGACCGGAGCGGATCGCCCGAGATACCGAGCTTATTGTGACATGAACTGGGGTATAAATCCTCCCAGGGGAGATCCGGCCATCAAATACCCGTGGGGCTGGTATTATGTCGGGCTGCCGGGTATCGATGCAGATCAGGAGACAGGTATAATAGCCGGTACAGGCAGAGCAGACACGAATTCCTGGGCTGGCATCAGCGAGGGCCAGTTTGCTGATATCTGTCTACCTCATGGCGAACGGCTCGGTGTTCGAAGATTTATCGCCCTGAAGCTTGGCCCGGAGGGGCCCGGTACGGTTGCGGCCGATACAGCCTCAGACTCGGATGGCTCTTGCCGGGATGTACTTTCCTTTGAGGTAGAGCGATTGGAATGGGCTGAATATACCGATGCTTTGGGAACGGCTCAGATCCCCTATCGCCAAGTTGTTCGGATAGAAACAAAATATAAGCGGGTTACCCTGGATTTTCACAGCCGGCCAGAAAACTACAACAGGCTCCTGTTTCCTCACCAGGATTACATCTTTTCAGACTTTGAGGGGCTTGGTGTGACCTGTCAGGTCAGGATCGAACAGAAGCATTATCCCTTACAGCGCTCCTTCGGTATCTTACCCGGGTACAGCCTTCAGTATGAGTTCACCTCGAATGATGCAGGGATACAATACGGCTACCTGGCTCCCTTATCTACGGGAGGCCAAAACCAATCACCTTATGTATTTAGCAGGTGATACGAGATCCGGGAATATGAAATTAAGGATTGGCAGACAGCGAGAATGAATAAGAATCTTTCCCCTTGCCCATCCTCCTTTCAATGAAGGAGACTTGGACAAGGGGAAGGAAGAGAAAACAGGAGATACTTATAAGACCGGTGTTATCAGAGTCGCCGTGAATACTCCGGTCTCAAGAATAAGAGCGCCGCTCTTGCCTAAGGTATAATTACCCTCCATCTCAGTGGGAGAGATGAGAGTTCCAACGATTTCAAGAATAACTGCTCCACCGGCTCCACTATAGGAACCATTAAGGTATATCTGATTATTCAATACGGTTCCGGTAACATCCAGGAGTACAGAAAGGGTCGGATTGCCCAGGAGCTGGACATAGCCATTGATATTACTCGTAAAGATTGGATCAAGGGTAAGGTTCAAAGTCAAGGGCCCGCTTCCAACAGATGAAGACCAGATTCCTTCCCACGTTCCGGCCTGCTCGGCCAGGCCGTACCTTAAGCCGCCCAAACCGCCAAGGCCGTACAGTCCGCCATAGAGCCTACCATACGAGCCGTAGGAGCCGTACAGTCCGCCATAGAGCCCGCCTCCATAGAGGCCAAGGCCCCCGTAAAGGCCGCCATATAATCCGCCGCCGTATAGTCCGCCGTAGAGACTGGAAAGTCCGCCATAGAGGCCTCCATACAGACCGAGACCACCACCGTATAAACCGCCATAGAGTCCACCGTATAAGCTGCTCAAACCATAGCCGCCATACAGCCCGCCGTACAGCCCGCCATAGAGACCGCCGTAAAGACCAAGCCCGCCATAGAGTCCGCCGGCTAAGCCGAGTGATCCCCCGTATAGTCCCGGAGACCCACCATAGAGGCCACCATACCCATAGCTGTAATAAGCCCGGGCAGTTCCTCCGGGAAAACCTGGCACAAAAATCAATATAAGGAAGAACGAGATAATCGTAAGCCGGAATTGAGAAGTGACGTGCGAAAAAACATTTCCCGTATTCTTTTTCATTACCTTCACCTAACCTTTTTTCAAACCCTTACTTTTCAGTTCACGCTTGTTAGTTACCTCAGCCCATCAAACACTGCCTTGAAAAATTCTGTGGATCAGCGCCTCCCTCCTTTCCTCTGTGCCTTCTTGTTGTATCCATGGTTATGATATCCAAAAAGAAGCTCTATCCTGGCCCCCCGTATGTGCTTTCTGCCTGACCTGGATATCTTCTTTTCCGCCCAGGTCAGGCCGGTCAATCTGACAGGCAGGCCGGATGAGCCGGTTCATTCAGGTCTTCATATAAAGAGGCAATATTGATACCAGATCGACGGATGTTGATAAGTCCGGCTAAAAGAGGGGAGGGGGGCGGATTCAACGCCCATTGAGGGGTATGGAACCTTTATACCGAGTATAAAATTTACACATCAAAGGCCATGAATTATCCCGTCCTTATACACGCTGCCCGGCATATGAGCACCTTCCATCGGTGGTCATAGGCCTGCCTTTTCCACAGGAAAGAAATTGGCGGGGGTCGAGATATATTTCGTATGTCTTTATTAAATAATCCGACTGTCTCTTTCAATTCTGAACAGTTACAGCCTCAAAGCCATTTTTTTCTTTTAAAGTACAGCAGCATGAAGAAACTTACCATAAGCATGACCAGCCAGATGAATGGATATCCCCATCGCCATTCTAATTCAGGAAAATGTTTAAAATTCATTCCATAAACACCAACGATAAAGGTCAAGGGAATGAAAAGGCTGGCAAAAATGGTGAGAACTTTCATGATCTCATTCATTCTGTTGCTGAGACTGGAAAGGTAAAGGTCAAGCATTCCCGCCAGAAGCTCACGGGACTCATCAATGGTTTCGATAATCTGAATCGTATGATCATAGACATCTTTCAAGTACCAGTGAGTTGACTCTTGAATAAGTGGGGAGTCTCCTTTGGTCAGACGATTGATGACTTCCCGCAGAGGCCAGATTGATTTCCGCAAAAGCGTCATCTCCCTCTTTAACCGGTGAATTTCCCTGACTGTTGCTTGAGCAGGACTTATCAGCAACTCTTCTTCCTGGCCTTCTATTCTTTCCTCAATCTTTTCCAGAATTGGGAAGTAGCCGTCAACAATAGCATCCAAGAGAGAATAAGCCAGGTAATCAGGCCCCATTTTACGAATACGGCCCTTGGCCTTTCTTAACCTGTCCCGTATGGACTCAAAAACATCTCCCTCCCTCTCCTGAAAAGAGAGAACGTAATTGGGGCCCAGAATCACGCTCACCTGTTCGCTGAGAATGAACCTCTCCCTCTGACCAAGAGAAAGCATTCTGAGCACCAGAAACAGGTACGGTCCATAATCTTCCAGTTTGGGTCGCTGTCCGGTATTGAGAATATCTTCCAGGAGAAGAGGGTGCAAGGTAAAAAATTGTCCTATCTCCTCGATCACGTCAACCTGGTGCATTCCATCAATGTTGATCCAGGCTACACCCGCCCCTTCCAGGTAAGGCAAACACTCCCTGACCTTCCTTACTTCCTGTTCGAGGAAAGAGGTCTCATCGTACTTTATGAGGGTAATCCTGATCCCCTCTGTTTTTTTCTCTCCAATATGGATCAGGGTTCCCGGAGGAAGGCCACTCTTTTTCGATCGTTCCCTGACAGATGACGACATTGATTCCCCACTCCCTTGCGCATGCATAAAGCATTACTCATACCATATGCCTTCATCTATACTTACGTAATCCACATGATTTCCACCTTATCTTCGACTGATGGAAACTCCGGATCTCCGGTAATGATGGCCGCCTGATATTCTAAAGCGGTAGCCAGGGCCAAGGCATCAGCATAGGCGATAGAGTACTGCGCCTTCATCTCGGCCGCCCTCATGACGAGAGAGTCTGAAGCTGATACAATTTTTACAGGCAGAAGTTTTATCCTCTCCACGATATCATGAGCTGTTTGGAGGTTTGAGACTTTGGCGATTCGATAATACACTTCACCCAAATGAATGATATTGACCAAAAGCTTTACCTTCAACTCTTGAGCATCCAGTACAAAACGATTGACTACTTCTGCTCCCTTCTCCTCCTGGAGCCAACATAAAAGAGCAAATGAATCAAAGAGATAATTTCTCATCTGCCTTTATTCCCCTCTCATGCTCTTTCAGAAGCTCGGCAGTCATGGAGGGTTTCCCTTTCAATATTCCCTTTAATTCTTTGGCGTAATCCGGCAGGGCAGCAATTTCTGCGTGATCTTCAAACAATTCCAGTTTGACCTTTGTGTTTGGTTTTAACCCCAGTTTCTTTCTTATCTCTTTGGGAATAACAATCTGCCCTTTACTGGACATTTTTACTAAAACCATGTTCTTACTCCTATAAATTTTTACCTTTATATGAGTATAACTATTATATCTTTTTACATCAAGGCAGGGGTTGATAAATATTATGGCCTACTCTTCATGAGTGAGGTAAAAGATAAGCAAAGCTTGGGGTTTCTGCTGTTTTTTCCTGCCTCAGGGAAATAAGCAGTGAAAATACCTGGAAGGTGCAGTGAGCTTCAGCCAGCGCCTCTCATGGGCTACATCCGCAAAGCTGATCCAGGGCAGGTCCTCTGCCTGTGAAGCCAGGCGGTCCTGCCAGGCCAAAAGGGCTTCCTCATGGACAGGCGCATCGATCAGGATGCCATCCATTTCTTCCAGGGAGGTAAGATCCTCCCTTTCCGGCAGGGTAGCCTTTTTCCACCAGAAGATCTGCCGTTTCATCTGGCCGCTGAAGCGAAAGAGCCTGTTCTCTGATACGAGCGTAAAGAGCATGGCCCGGTTGCCCGGCTGCGGATACAGATAGCGAAGATCGATATCCAGGAAATGAGGGCGGTTGATCCTGACGTCAGACAGAAGAGACTGAGGGTCAGGCAGATCCTTCGGCTCAAGAAAGATAAGTTCAAAAGGAGTGAATGGGTTCATCGAGGTCAGCACCTGAAGGGCTCTCCGGATAAAGGAATAGTCGCAGCACTGGGGTCTGAGGAAAATCTGGTAGGGGTGGGTAAGGCGGCCGGCCAGGTCTTCCAGCTCACGATGAGAGCAGGCTTCGGGAAGCATGAGTTTCCACAGGTATTTCTCATGGCCCAGAGTGACCCAATGGTGCCCGAAGGCTCCGGGAGATGAGTCTTGAGAGCGAAAAGAGACATCGAGATCCGGCATCGGGTACAGGGCCACCTCCAGGGCGGTTTCAGCATAATCAAGGCCGGTGAGGAGATCCTCCCCGGAAAAGGATGGCCCAGCCGTAACCGTATAGGGCGGATCCTGCTCGAAAGCTAGGCCCAGTTCCAGGCTTCGGAGGCGAAAGTCGGTTCCGGGAAGAACGGAGAGGGGAAAGATCTGGATATCATCGGTCAGATCATGAGCCGCGAGAAAGTCAACCGATTGTTTGAAGCCATCAAGGGTATCCCCGGGAAGTCCCAGGATCAGATCAATCCTGGGCACGATGCCGTGCTCTTTCAGGAGCCTGACCCCGGCCAGAAACCTGTTCAGATCCAGGGGACGGTTCATTATTTTTAAGGCCTCAGGGTTGGTGCTCTGGAGACCGATTTCAAAATAGGAAAACCCGCAGGCAGCGAAAAGTCCGGCCAGTTCCGCATCAATGGCTTCGGCCCGAATCTCGCTGTTCAGGGAGAGTTTTCCCTGCTTATTGATCTGAGCGACTTTTTTGAGGAATTCCTTCAGATGCGGCCGGGTATTAAGGGATGGATCGAGCAGGCAGAGTTCGGCTATTCCGGCCTCAACCGTCCACCGGATAGCGGTAAGGAGATTCTCTTCCTCAGCCATGGTAAGCTTATCGCAGGCCTTGTTGTAATAGCAGTAACCGCAACGGTAAGGGCAGCCGCGCTGGGTCTCAAGGAGGACCAGATCTTCCACCTCCGGCTCCAGGAGACCTGCCAGGTAAGGGCTCCGGCTGGACCGGAAAAGATCATCCGATTTTCCGGTCGCACCCCTTTTTCCCCAGAAGTGCTGATCACAGAGGAGCCTCTGAAAAATCCTCTCCCCTTGGCCGAAGACCGAAAAATCCACATCTTGCGATTGAACCAGGTGGTTGTCAGAGGTAATCTCAGGGCCGCCGAATATGACCCTCACCGGATGCCTTTCCTTCAGCCTTTGGGCCAGGTAGAGCGAGCGCTTCACATTCCAGGAGTACACGGAGAAGCCGAGAATATCCGGTTTCCGGTCAAGGATGTATCGGATCAGGGCCTCATCCCCCAGGTAGGAGACCAGGCTTTCCGGGAGAACCTCAACTCCGGGAAGGCCGGAGGAGACAAGCTTCAGGCAGGCCCCTCCCAGGGGGATGTTCCCGGTTTTAACGCCGAAAGGTAATTGGGGAATGGGAAGCTGGAGAAGAGAAACCTTCATTATGGCCTTTTTCATCAAAGAGTTCCTGCCTGCCTTGAGTCCTTTTGGTCCAATCTGCCTGATCTCTATGAAAAAGTCAAGGAAAAACCCTTTTCACCAGGGCAATCGCATCAAAAGTGAATGGCACCTCCTTAAGCTCAGAATGTAAATTGTTCCTCACCTATCAGCCCGAATAAAAATTTGACACTTTCCCCCCCTTTTTATATATGTCAGATTGTAAAATTTCCCATGG
>JBLIRT010000075.1:0-13306 GCA_049472445.1 bacterium | reverse complement strand
ACCGTATGGATACTAATGGCCCAGCCTATAGAAAGGTATATCAATGGCTTCAAGAGCCTGGAATTCGGTGAGCGGCCATAATATTTACAGGTGAGCAGATAGGCGGGAATGGTCAGATTCAGGAGCAGGTATCCCCACAGGACTATGAAATCCCAGGCCATTAAGGACTGAGGAAAATTGAACTGGCCAAGGAGCGGAAGAATATGCCAGAAGCGATCCAGCCTGCCCAGGTCAACAATTATAAAGAGCAAGGCCATAATAATGGAAGAGGCCCCGAGAAGTTCCCCGATAAAGCATATCCGTTTAAAGGGTTGATAATGGTAGATATAACCTGGAATGAGAATGACTACGGCGGCTGCGGCCATACCGACCAGAAAGACAAAGTTGGCAATGTATATCCCCCAGGGGAAGGGGTCCCTCATACCGGTGACCATTAAACCTTCACGGTATTGAACAACATAGGCTGACAGGCCGGCCAGGATAGAAAGGCCCAAAATAGAGAGCCAGAGATAATACCCTACTCCTCCCTTCATGAGGAGCGAAAGAACTCTTCCGGTCTTTTTATCTCTTTGCCTCTTCATAACGGCCATATTCCCAGAAAGATCATTCATCATCCAAAATAATAGTAAAACCGGGGTTTGGTATTTGATTCCGGTTTAAGAATAAAAATATCCTTTTCAGCCAAAATCTTTCGGACTACACTTTCCGGATCCAGGAGATTGCCAAACTTTCTTGCTCCTGTAGGGCAAGCCTCAATACAGGCAGGGTATTGTCCTTCCCTTGTCCTCTGAAGGCAAAAGGTGCATTTCTCGATGACACCCTTTTCCCGCGGGCGGTTGCCCAAGTAATGAACCTGTGGATTCACCTCGTCCGCCGGTATCTGAGGAGCAGTCCAATTGAACTTCCGGGCACCATAAGGGCAGGCAGCCAGACAGTAGCGACAGCCTATACACCAGTCGTAATCAATGACTACAATCCCGTCAGGCTCCTTCCAGGTGGCTTTAGCCGGGCAGACCTTTACACAGGGAGGATCTTCGCACTGCTGGCATTGAACCGGAAGATAAAAATGTCCTTCCTCAGGAACGGATTCATGCTCATAGTACCGGTCTCCCTGAATGAGGTTCCTTGAGCTGTGCTTCATTTCCAGGACGTCTATCCACTGGATCTCAGGCTGCCGGGACTGATTATTTTCCTTGTTACATGCCTGCACACACCGCCTGCAGCCGATGCACTTTGACAGGTCAAGAGCCATACCAAAGACAACACCTTTTTGGGCCGGCGTGGTCTTGATCCTCACCTCTTTGGAAAATTTTATCTGGTACTCATGTTCCAGCCTCCTGATGGTCCGATCGATTTCTTCTCTGCTCATCTGCTTAAAATGCTTCTGAAGAAATTTCTCCGGAATACATCCGCCGAAAAGAGATGACAGGGTGAGCATCGAGGCACCCGCAACCGTCTTTTTAACAAATTCTCTTCTGGTTATCATGGCTATTCTTTCATCTCCCGGCTCTTAACTGTTCCGAGGTTTTCAGTTTACACCAATCATCTCCTTGCCGGAAATGAAGGTTTGATTTTACATCCAGGGTAAGATCATAAACCAAACGGAGGGTTTCAGCGGCCGATCAGGCGGCTTCTCCGGCTTAAGGATTAAGGGGCCAGGCTGATGGACCTGGTGACACTCCGCGCACCGCAGTCCCCGCTGGGCTCCTTTCCAGCATCCAAGCAACTTGCCATGGATACCCTTCTGCCAATCCCTGTATTCAGCCGCATGGCAGTAACTGCATATTTTTTCCATGTGGGCAAAGGGAACACGTTGATGATCAACGGTCCATAGAAAATCCCGATTATCAGGATTATGACAGGTCAGGCACTGGAGGCTGCCATGCTGGAGGGATATGTGAGTATGCTCCTCCAGTTCCCTCCCTTCAGGCTCTCTTTCCAGCGGTATATCCTGGTGGCAGTCCTGACAGGGAAACATCCCCATCCTTTCCTCCCAGTTACAGAGTTGAAAGGATAAGGGTACGGGCTGAGCCAGAAGAGCTGTAAAGCTGCTCAGTAAAACGAAAAAGAGAAGCCCGGAAATGCTCCGGCCATGCCGAAAAATTTTCCACCCTCGAACCATCGCTCCTGAACCTCTTCCTTACTTTAACCTTCCTTGACACTCACCTGAACCTCAATCTAAGGCCTTCCATGGCCTCTTACCTTTTGCTTTCTCCTCTCGTGATCTTTCCTTCCTTTTGCTCTCTCCTCATCTCTCCTGAAGAATTACTCCCGAACCATTCACTCCTCCAGAGGGTTTCCTATGGCAGCAAAAGAAATACAGAGCAGGTGTAAGATTATTCCCGGTAATATGAATGAACCATAGCCAACAGCCACAAAGAAGGCCCATAAGCAACCCGGGATGACTTTTCCCCTGTAAACCTGACCGCCACCAGGAATAACCAGTGACAGGGCGGCAGCTACTGCCGGATTCCACTTTGGTTGAGGCAGAATTGATTTCCTTAATTCTGCATCAAGAATCTCATGGCAGTGCTTACATTTCTTTGCTTTCGAAAGAATAATCTCAGAGCAATATGGGCACCTTGTTAATTCATTCTGAACTTCTGGTTGGAGAATTGAACTTGTTCCCATGGGTGACTCACTCTCTGCCCTTTGGCACTTAAAGTAATGTCTTATATATGCTCATTGAAGGAATGTACCATAACCACATTGCCCCTTTTAGGAGCAAGTATTGTGCCTGATAAGGCCTTACAGACAAAGTGCATTTCTGATCCCGCTTGAGAATACATATTGACAAGAGGATAAAAGGGCAGTAGTCTTTATTTCAATGCGAAAGGCATTCTCCGGCAGAAGTGGGGTAAGCAAAGAACTTCGGCCGGCCATGAAGGGATCAGTCGCCCTGGCAGACATAAATTCTATAACCTGGGTATAATTTTTAGGCCAGGGTTCTTAAAGCCTTAAGATTATGCTCTGATATAAGAATACAACCTACAACGGTTCCTGTGCGATGACCAGAGAAGGGAGGTAAAAAATGGCTCAAATTATAGTCAACAATTTAAAAAAGGGAGATCTCTTTCAAAAAGATAGTACTCCTTATGAGGTTATGGAGATATCCATGAACACACCATCGGCCCGGGGCGCTAACATGCTTATCAAAATCAAAGGCAGAAATCTCCTGACCGGCCAAGTTCTGGACATGACCTTCAAAGGAGGGGAAGCCGTAGATGAAGCGAATTTTGAACGGAGAACCGGGCAATATCTTTATCGGTCAGGGGAAGAATTCGTGTTCATGGACCTTACCACCTATGACCAGCATGCCCTGCCGGAGGATCTTATCGGTGATAGAAAATTCTTTCTGCAAGATGGGCTTGAGTTGATTCTGCACGTATTTCAGGGAAATCTGGTGAACATAGATCTTCCCTTAACTGTGGAGCAGAAGATTGTTGAATGCGATCCGGTCATCAAAGGCGCTACGGCTACAACTCAAACCAAAACAGCCGTTACCGAAACCGGCCTGATAATTCAAGTGCCTCCCTATATGAAAGAAGGAGAGTGGGTTAAGATTGACACCCGTCAGAAGCGATACATCTCAAGGGTGTAATCCCTTGATCCATAGCTTCATAGATCGTCCTTCTCTTTTCGGGCATGATCATCGAAACATTATTGTTTCTTTAATTCATTCTCGACCATTTGTGACAGTCCAGCAAGAGAGCGGTTCTTAACAACCCGGCCATTCACAAAGAGCGCAGGAACACCACGGACTTTGACCTTGGCCCCAACTGCTACGTCCTGACTTATGATGTTTTGCAACGAGGGATCATTGAGGGCTGCCTCAAGATCCTTCACACCTGCCTCTTCAGCGTATTTTTTCACCGTTTGCTCATTGAGGCCCGAATAATTCTTAAAGAATGCCCTGGTGACCTCGGCATATTTATCCTGTCTGGCCGCAGCGAGGGCGGCCAGTGATGCTATTCTGGCAAAGCGATGCATCTTGAGAGGATAATGTTTTAAGATGAGGTTGACCTGCGTGGGATATTTTTCGAGCAGTTGCTCAAGCACCGGATAGACTTTGGCGCAGTAAGGACATTGATAATCAATAAAAGCCGCCACATGTACCGGAGCATCTTTTTTCCCGATCACCGGTGATTGACCAATCTCAATCTCGTATATTGGTGACAACCTGATTATTGATACCTGCTTCGACTTACTATCCGTAAGGAAGAGCCGCTCTCCATCAGATGCCATGACCAGTTGGGAAAATTGGTCAGTTATGGGAATAGTATCAGTGATTTTATTATCCTGCATGGAATAGATCAGGATATTCCGGCTGCCGAGAATATAGGCTGTGGTACCATCATTGGAAACAGCCACATCCTTTGGAGATTCGTCAAGGGTGATCTTATTCAGAATTTCCCATTCTATTTTGGCTGAAGCATCCTGTTGAAAACCTGCAATAAAGGCCAAGGCAATAATAAGAGCCGGGACAAAGAAGACAAGCCATGCTGGAGGGCGATAATCTCTCACTGCCAATTTCCTCCTAAAATAAGGTACTTTGGGTTAGGGATCAGATAATAACACAATATATGATGAAGATATAAGATATTCAAGGTAACCCATTTTATCAAAAAAGGCAAGATCTGGATTTGATTTTTTCGCCTCTATCCACTGGCTTGATGCTCTAATGTTTTTTCGATCTTGGCCCATGTATCGCGCAGTGAAACCGTGCGATTGAATATAAGTCTCTCTGGGGATGATTCAACAGGATCGACACAGAAATAGCCATGCCTCATAAACTGATAGCGATCCCCTGAGGCTGCCTTGAGCAGACTTGGTTCAATCCGGCACGAGGTCAATCTCTGAAGGGAACTCGGATTCAGATGGGCTTTGAAATCAAGCCCCTCTTCTTCATCACTTGGATCTTCCCTGGTAAAGAGGTGATCATAAAGCCGAACTTCAGCCTCCAGGGCATGAGCGGCCGAGACCCAATGGAGCGTCCCTTTCACCTTGCGCTCGGCCTGGGCCGAACCACTCCTGGTTTCCGGATCATAGGTGCAATGCAGTTCAATCACTTCTCCAGTTCTCTGATCCTTAACCACATCCACACACTTGATGATATAGGCATGTTTCAGCCGCACCTCACGGCCAGGGGCCAAACGGTAATACTTCCTCGGCGGATGCTCCCGGAAATCTTCCCTCTCAATATACAATACCCGCGAGAAAGGAACGTTCCGTACTCCCATGTCAGGATCCTCGGGATTGTTCAGGGCCTCCAGTTCCTCCACCTGATCTTCGGGATAGTTATCAATAACCACCCGAAGCGGGCGTAATACGGCCATTACGCGGGGAGCCCGTTTATTTAAATCCTCACGGATGTAATATTCGAGGAGACTTATATCAATCAGGCTATCTCTCTTGGCTACCCCGATCCGATCGCAGAAATCCCGGATGGCTTCCGCTGTGTAGCCTCGCCTGCGTAAGCCCGATATGGTAGGCATCCGGGGATCATCCCAGCCGCTGACATACTTTCCCTCAACCAGTTCCAGGAGCTTCCGTTTGCTGAGCACCGTATGGCTGAGATTGAGCCGGGCAAATTCTATTTGCTGTGGATGGCACTCAACCTCTAATTGATCGAGGAACCAGTCATACAACTCCCGGTTGTTCTCAAACTCCAGAGTGCAAATGGAATGGGTAATCCCCTCAATCGAATCTGAAAGGCAGTGAGCAAAGTCATACATTGGATAGATACACCAGACCTCGCCCCTTCGGTAATGGCTGATATGGCGGATACGATAAATAAGGGGATCCCGCATTTTCATATTTGGGGAAGCCATATCGATTTTAGCCCGGAGGACGTGTTCTCCTTCCGCGTATTCTCCCGCCCGCATGCGCTCGAGCAGATTCAGATTCTCTTCAGCCGGCCGGTTACGGTATGGGCTTTCCCGCCCAGGTTCGGTTACGGTACCACGGTACTTCCTGATTTCCTCTTCACTCAGGCTGCATACATACGCCTTACCCTTTTTGATGAGACGTACTGCGTATTCATAGAGCCTCTCAAAGTAGTCAGAGGCATAATACTCGCGATCATCCCAATCAAACCCCAGCCACCGAACATCTGATTTGATCGATTCTACGTATTCAATACTTTCCGTAGTCGGATTGGTATCATCAAATCGCAAATTGCAGGTGCCTCCCTCATGTTCGGCAGCAATGCCGAAATTCAGGCAGATGGATTTCGCATGGCCGATATGCAGATAACCGTTCGGCTCCGGCGGGAACCGCGTGGCTATCCGGCCGTTATTCTTATTCGCCTTCAGGTCTTCGGCAATAATGGCCCGAATAAAATCTATGGATTCCTTCTTTTCCTCTTTTTCCTCTTCATTATGTTCTCTATGAGCCGGCATCATCATACAGGCAATACCCCTTCATTGTTAAAACGGTATGACAGGAGAATCTCTTCTTTCATAGACTTACACTCTGGTTTCAATAACCTGATGTACCAGAGAATAATTATAACATATTACCCCTCTCATAGTATAGATTGAATAATTGATGACTCAGGACAAAAATTCTTCTCTGCTCAGAAACTGGAGTATTGATTTCTTAGCTGAATCAAGTTTTTTCAAGGTTCGCGTATGAGTAAGCTCAAAATGGAACTCCTCAGCTAAAGGCTTTAATAACTGAAAGAGCAGCTCGGAGCGAACCTTGACCTCTCGTGGGATGATACCTGCCTGCGTAAATAAATGAACTATTTTACTTGGAATACTTCCCCACATCGCTTCAAGGGAAGGTTCAGCCAGCAGCGATTCATTGCCGAGAATCAAATTACCTTTCGTCTCCACGAGCATCAAATTATAGGGGCAAAAGGGTCTGTCGCCCTTCTCTCCAACAGGCGCCGGTATCATGAATAAGTCAATTTCTATGATATGGCTGCTCCTGGTCAAACGCCTGAGAGTTTTTACCTCATTCATATCCAGTGAAATAGAAACGGCTAAGGGACCTGGCGGCGGCACATGTATTTTCCGATTTTCCCAGCTTAACCTCCCATCATCCTTATGAGGTATCCGCACCAGGTAATCTTCATCCGGCTCCTCCCGGAGTGTCTTATCGGTCTTAAAGCGCAAGGTCACATCTATTGCCTGCTCCAGCACGCAGACCATGAAACGTGCTTCTTCCGGCGTAAGGAACCAGGGGAAGTAGCCGGGGTGGATGCTGCGGAACATCGGCCAGGCATGAGCCCCTCGAAACTTGAGCCCTAATTGCCTGATTATTTCATAGTCCTCCTGGCGCAAAAAATTGCGATCTTCGAAAGAAAGCATGAGTTGGGGTATTTCCAGCAGACGTTCGGGAGCTTCGGTTGGGTTCAGCCTCTGCAGATCCCAGAAGCCATAGAGCCCTGTGGGGCCCCTATAAACGGCTATGGCGTAGTGCTCGCCCGCCATGCCCATGACACTGACAAATCCGATCTCATCTGATTCGGGATCCTGTACACCAAAAATATCCGATTCCTCCATCCATTCCCAGGGTTGCATATCCTTCACCTGAGCAGCCAGACCGTATAGTCTCCGCCAATCTTCAATCGTTAAAAAATTTTTCGTCATAATCATCTCCTCTCACAGGAAATTCCTTGACCTGTCATCAATAAAATCAATACGAATCAAGATAAAGCAAGCATATTCCATTTTTGAAAGTATGTAAATAAGTTTTCTTTTTTACATTCAATTTTATTTTCTTAAGGTCGTGCAGAATTCTTTCAGACAATTACTCACCCTGTTCGCAGCCACCTGGAGGGTGGATAGGCAGTGAAAATTTTTTCTGGAGTTTTGACTTAGGTCAAGGAAATTTTTTGAAAACCTTATTATAATTAAACTGGAAGGGTGAGAAATGGTAACGTAATCTTCTTAAGGAGGGATGTGTTATGATAAACATCATAAAAAGTGACCGTGTCGTCAATATGAAGAACCCTCACGGGGTAAGTGTTAAAAAGCTTCATGACAGCGAGCAGGCAGTGATCATTACTATTACCCTTTGGCCGGGTGAGAAACTCAAAAAACATATCACTCCTGTAGATGTCTGTTTTTATGTCCTTGAAGGGAATGGAGTTGTTGAGATTGGAGATGAGCGAGCTGAAGTATCCTCTCATATGCTCATTGAAAGTCCGGCCGGTATTCCCCATCGGCTTCTAAACCATGGCAGCTCTCCTTTTCGGTTTTTAGTCATAAAAACTCCAAGGCCCGTCAAGGTAACAAAAATACTTGAAGATGATGAATAGAAAGGGAATTGAGATGGCTCTCTCAATCATAGCGGTGGTCTTTTCCTGTCTTCTTTTAGGGAGTCATTTTTTAAGAAGCGGCCATCCCCTATTCACCTTGCTGTGCGTTTTTCTGCCATTTCTCCTCCTGATAAAAAGGCGTTGGATTTTGCTCATGGTGCAGCTTTTCATGTATGCAGGAGGGCTCATCTGGATACATACAGCCATTCATGTCATGAGAAAACGAATAATCATGGGGCTACCCTGGAGTAAACCGGTGATAATCCTTGGGTTGGTAGCAGGTTTTACAATCTTTTCAGGGTTGCTTTTACATGTGAAGGGAGTCAAAGAAAGGTATCCCAAAAAGATATCAAAAATTATGAATATGTAAACTCTTTAAAGGAGGGAACCGAATGTTCTGTTATCAATGTGAGCAAACAGCCAAAGGGCAGGGATGCACCTTAGCGGGCATATGCGGTAAACAATCTGATGTGGCAGCCTTACAGGATTTATTGATATATGCTTTGAAAGGATTATCACTATACGCCCAAGAGGGAAGAAAAGGACATATCAGCGATCCCGGAGTGAACAGGTTTACAGCCGAAGCGCTTTTTTCAACCTTGACCAATGTGAATTTTGACCCCCAGCGCTTTGTTGAGTTCATCAGCCGGTGTGTAGAATGGCGGGATAGGCTCGAAGAGGAACTGAAGGCTACAGGCAGAGAAATAAGTTTTCCGCAAGGGTCTGCTCATTTCAAGCCTGAGGACACCTTACCCGGATTGATAAAACAGGGGGAGGCTGTTGGGATAAAGTCTGATTCAGCCATACCTCCTGATATCCTCTCTCTGCAGCAGATCCTTATCATCGGGCTCAAAGGAGTGGCTGCCTATGCTACGCATGCCGCCATACTGGGACAGGAGGATGATGCGGTTTATGCTTTCATTCACGAGGCATTAGCTGCCACCCTGAACCAGGATTTATCCCTGGAGGACTGGGTAGGGCTCGTCCTTCAGTGTGGCCAGATTAACCTGAGAGCCATGGAATTACTCGATGCAGCCAATACCGGCACTTACGGCCATCCAGTGCCTACTCAAGTCCCTCTGGGGGCAAAGAAAGGGAAGGCTATTCTGGTTTCAGGCCATGATATCAAGGACCTGGAGGAAGTTCTCAAGCAAAGCCAGGGCCAGGGGATTTTTGTGTACACTCATGGGGAGATGCTTCCCTGTCACGGCTATCCCGAATTGAAAAAATATCCCCACCTTTATGGCCATTATGGCACTGCCTGGCAAAATCAGGGGAAAGAGTTTCCCAACTTTCCAGGTGCTATCCTCATGACTACGAACTGTATCCAGAAACCAAGAGAATCCTATCAAGAGAATATCTTTACCTGCGGCCAAGTGGGTTGGCCCGGCTTAACTCATATGAGCGGCCATGATTTTACACCGGTTATTGACAAAGCACTCTCCATGCCTGGATTTCCTGAAGATTCGGATGGAAAATCAGTTATGGTAGGATTTGCCAGAAATGCAGTTTTATCAATGGCTGATAAGGTGATCGAGGCAGTCAGGAGTAAGGCACTCAGGCATATTTTTCTGGTAGCAGGCTGCGATGGAGCCAAACCAGGACGAAATTATTACACGGAATTGGTAGAAAAAATTCCATCTGACTGTCTGGTCCTGACCCTGGCCTGCGGCAAATTCCGTTTTTTTGATAAAAACCTCGGGTCTATCGGAGGTATTCCCAGGCTCCTTGATGTCGGCCAGTGTAATGATGCCTATTCAGCCATCCAGATTGCGGTTGCTCTGGCCAAGGCATTTGGATGCAGCATGAATGACCTCCCCCTTTCCCTGATCCTGTCCTGGTATGAGCAAAAAGCTGTGGCCATTTTGCTGACTCTTTTCTCTCTGGGTATAAAGGATATACGGTTGGGGCCAAGTCTTCCCGCCTTTGTGAGCCCGGCAGTATTGGATGTTCTGGTGAAGAACTTCAGCATTAAGCCTATCAGTACTCCTGATGAAGATTTAAGGGCGGCCTTGTCATAAAACGAGATAAGAAGATAAGGCGAAAGGTTAGGAAACCTTTGGATAGAGTGCTCTTGGTGCCTATCCGAAAACCTTGCTTCGGGGCAGCGGTTCTCCCTGTTGACAGAGGTTTTCGGATAGCTTCTTAATCACCTTTTAAAGATAAGGTCAGAGGAAAGGAACCATATGAGGTGCCCAGGCCAGGATACACGCTTTTGGAAACCTGATGCCATCTTTGATGTGCCCTGTCCCCAATGTGGCCAACCAGTTGAATTTTTTAAGGACGAATCCAGGCGAAGGTGTAAGCACTGCGGACATAAAGTGATCAACCCAAGGATGGATTTTGGATGCGCAGCCTATTGTAAATTTGCCGCCCAGTGTCTGGGTGATGCGGACATTACGGCGCAGAGAGATGAATTATTCAAAAACCGGGTGGGCCGGGAGATGAAAAACTATTTTCAAGGCGACTTTAAAAGGATTGCCCATGCGGTGAAAGTAGCGCGGTATGCGGAGCAGATAGCCCGGCAGGAAAAGGCTGATTTAGCCATTGTTTTATCAGCAGCTTATTTACATGATATAGGCATTAAAGAGGCTGAGCGAAAATACCGGAGCACGGCTGCGAAGTATCAGGAGAAGGAGGGGCCGGCCATAGCCAGGAGAATATTGGCCAAACTTGGAGCCGGGAAAGAACTTATTGATGAGGTATGTGACGAGGTATGTGACCTGGTAGGTCATCATCATCATCCCCGACCACAGGAGACGGCAAACTTCAAGGCCTTGTATGATGCTGACTTTATTACCAATTTAGAAGAGAATCAAAAGGATCATCCCATGGAGGAGAAGAAAATAGGAGCGATCATTGATCATGAATTTTTAACTCAAAGCGGTCGTGAACTGGCCAAGAACGTACTATTGAAAGCTGAGGTGAACAATAATGAAAATAAAACGAAAGATCATTGAAATCAATGAGGATCTGTGTGACGGCTGCGGCCGATGTGTGCCGGCCTGTGCCGAAGGGGCCATTCAGGTCATAGACGGCAAAGCCACCTTAGTGGCGGAAAAATATTGCGACGGATTGGGGGCCTGCCTTGGTGAATGTCCCAAAGGAGCGCTCAAGATTATTGAACGAGAGGCGGAAGACTTCGACGTTGAAGCGGTAGAGGAATATCTGGGGCAAAAGGAGGAGGAGGAAGAGACAAGCCTGCCCTGCGGCTGCCCGTCAACCCATGTTAAAAGCTTTGGGAAACCCACATCATGCCAGGAGATGAAGAGGCCGGTAACGCAATCGAGCACGGTATCAGCCCTTACCCATTGGCCCGTGCAGATCAGGTTAGTACCACCGACTGCTCCCTTTCTCACAGGGGCCGAGTTACTGGTTCTTTCAGATTGTGCGGCCGTGGCCTATCCAGAACTTCATCATGGTTTTTTGAAAAATAGGGCCGTTATGATGGGATGTCCTAAATTTGACGATGCTCAGGAATATGTTCAAAAATTTTCCGCTGTCTTTACGAAAGCCGATATAAAAAAAATTACCATTCTCATGATGGAGGTGCCCTGTTGTTCCGGATTAGCGGGGATTATTGAAAAGGCTATGGCTGCTGCAGGAAAAAAGATCCCGGTGGAAAAAATCATTCTCAGTACGAGGGGAGAAATTCTCTGAAGAAGAAAGATAATTATGCCTAAAGGTCTCGTATTCATGTTTCAGGAACCTGAAAAGACAAAAATTACGGTAATCAAGGCCGGAAATTCGAAGAATGGAACAACTGAGCCGGAAAGAGGAGAGGCAAGTCCCCTTCAGGTTCGGTTCCTTGCCTCTCTCCATGTTCAGGCAGATATGATCATTGGCCTGTTTACGGTCATCATCCTTATTCCCTCACCTAAATGAAAAAGAGGAAGGGAAATAATCCGGAAATAGTAGCCCCGGTGACTATCGGTGAAGGGGCTATAACAGAAGGAACAAGAACTGTAGGTGCAGCAGCAGTCGGAGCCACGACCGGCGATGGAACAACTACAGTGGGGGCGACTACCGACGGCGCCACTACCGCTGGAACAGGTGCTGGAGCTGAGATCACGGGTGTGATCAGGCTGAGCGTAAATTCACCATACTGCGCCTTTAAAAAGGTCTGGGTAAAGATGAAATAGTTGCCGCTCATAGTAGCAGGACTCGTCAGAACACAGTTCAGTTCAAGAGTATATAAATTGAGGCTTAAGGGATCATAGAATGTCCCTGTTAATGTGAATGCGCCGGTCCCGGTATTTATACCGGACACTTCAACCGGTGCCGGCAAAATTTTATTGAGCGCCATAAAAGAAGACCCGGCCAAGACTCCGGTAACAGGATCTTCAACCAAAGTAAGACTCATCGGACCGGATAGCAGTTTCAGGTAACTAAACCAGTAACCGTCCCAGTTCCCCGCCTGCTCAGCTATCACAGATGCCGGTGCCGATGTGGCAGGGGTCGAAAAAACCGGACTGGGAGAGGTCCCCGAAAGATTACCTCCAAAGCCACTCAGGGAACTCAAGGCTAAGAGACTGCCGAGGCCGCTGGTTCCAAGACCTCCAAGGCCCCCCAATCCATAGAGGCCCAGGCCGCCAAGGCCATACAATCCCCCATAGAGACCCAACCCGCCGTAGAGGCCCAGGCCGCCATAAAGGCCTAAGCCGCCATAAAGGCCTAAGCCGCCATAAAGGCCTAAGCCGCCGTATAATCCGCCATATAAGCCGAGTCCGCCATAGAGGCCACCGTATAACCCGCCGTATAATCCGCCATACAAGCCGAGTCCGCCATAGAGGCCCAAGCTGCCAAGCCCGGATAATCCTCCGTAAAGTCCCAGCCCCAGGCTTCCGTACAGTCCTCCTAAGCCAAGGCCATAAAGACCGCCTCCATATAAACCGTAGTAGGCGTGACTATTTTTAACATTGGTAATGGTAATAGTGAGAAAAAGACACACAAAAGCCGCGATTATCGATAAGGAAAGGGTCTTCCTTGTTTTGTATAAAAACATTTTGTATTTCCTCCACTTCCCCCCGCTTCCTT
>JBLIRT010000074.1:0-13564 GCA_049472445.1 bacterium | reverse complement strand
GCCGCAGTATTCGTGCCGCCATAAGAAGGCATGCCATATCCGTATCCTGCCATGGCGCCATATCCTGCGCCATATCCTGCCATAAGGGCGCCGCCATATCCTGCTGCAGCAGAGTTGTACATAGGTCCGAATCCCGCTGTCTGGTTGAAGCCTAGCATAGCCCCACCATAGGCGCCTAACATACTGCCGCCTACCATAGAGCCGAGGCCGCCAACGGAACCAACAGGCATGGCAATGCCGCCGCCAAAACCGCCGCCACCGCCTCCGCCGCCACCGCCCATGGCTAATACAGCCGGTGAGCTGATGAAGAGAATCATGGCTATGAACGAAAGGGAAAAGAAGAAAATCCGTTCAAACCCTTTGACTATATTCTTTATTTTTTCCATGGTTATTACCCCCATTATTCTGAGATTATTATGTGAGTTTCCATTGCCTTAAAAACCTTAGGCAGATCAGGTCCCCAAAATCTCTCCGGGACCTGTGCAGTATGAAATCCTTTTTTTTCACCCCCCCTCATTGTTTTTGCCCGGCCATGAGTCTTATTTCTTTCCATTTTTAAAACCCTTTTGATGAAAGTTAAAAAGGTCTTCCCCCGATACGACTCATGGATAGGCAATGCCCAACCTAGGGTAATACGAATCTTATATGATGACCACGAGAAGCAGTTAGCAGAAATTTACATGCGATGATACATTTTTTGAGATTACAGTACGCGGCTATCAAAAACTTTTTGTGGCAGTAAGCTGATACAATTGTTTTAGACGACAGAGAAGTGTATCTCTTACGGTATTTATTTCTGTTTAAGCTGAAAGATGACAGGTTGCCTGGTGGTGGATTTAGTGGTATGATAAGGATCACCCCCTCAAGATGGTAACAGCCAGCCTTAAGCCTTTATAACAAAGGTCACTTTAGAGGGGATACATAATCCACTATGAGACAGTGCCTTTGCTTTATGAGGCATCCGGCTAAAAATGAGGAGGTCGCCTGTCATCTAAAAAGCGACCAGAGGGTATCTGAAAAGGCCAATTTTGAACATGAGGAAAGATAAATTATGCTAAATCAAAAAGTTGATCCGACCTTACGGCTGATTGCCTGGGAGTTTACCCGGCGCTGTAATCTGAATTGCCTGCATTGTCGTGGTTCAGCTACCCATGAAAATTCTCCTGAGGAATTAAGCCTTGCGGAGAGCCGGGGCTTTCTTGATACCCTGAAAGATTTTAGACCCTCGCCTATTCTGATCCTCAGTGGTGGTGAGCCTCTGAGCCGCGAGGACGTTTTCGAGGTTATTGAATATGCCTCTTCATACCATAAGCTCCGGGTTGTCCTGGCCACCAACGGGACATTGATTGATCATGATATGGCCAGAAGGCTGAAGGAAGGCGGGATTCAGCGAGTGAGTATCAGCCTGGATGGCGCCACCGAGGAAAGCCATGACAGTTTTCGGGGTCTTTCCGGGGCTTATATGAAGGCCATGGATGGGATTGAGGAACTGAAGCGACAGGATCTCCCTTTTCAGATCAATACGACCATCACCCGGCGAAACATGGAAGAGATAAAGGCCATTGCTGAATTGGCTATAAAGGTAGGGGCTCAGGCCTTACATATCTTTTTATTAGTCCCCACGGGGAGGGGGGAAAATCTCGAGGGAGAAGAGATCTCGGCCGTTGACTATGAGAGGGTATTGCGATGGTTTTACACCTTTGGGCAGCAATATCCTATTCAGGTGAAGGCGACCTGTGCTCCTCATTACTATCGTATTGTTCATCAGAAGTCCGGGAAGTTGCCATCCTCATCTTCCCAACCGGGATTAGCCTCTTACAGCAGAGGATGCCTTGGGGGAACGGGATTTTGTTTCATTTCCTACCGGGGAGATGTATGCCCCTGCGGATATCTGCCCGTTGTGGCCGGGAATATCCGCCAGCAACCGTTGAGCCGTATTTGGGCACAAGCACCTCTTTTCCTTGATCTTCGTGATCCGGATAAGCTTCAAGGTAAATGCGGCCGATGTGAATACCGCTGGATTTGCGGCGGATGCCGGGCACGCGCCTACCATATATCCGGGAACTACCTGGCGGAAGAGCCTTTATGCATTTACCGGCCTCGAGAGACAAGGTAATCCATGGATCTTTTTCATCTCTTATACCAGGTTTCCAAGCCGACCCGCTATGCCGGAAACGAATTCAACGCTATTCACAAAGATTGGAATCAGGTTCGCCTTTGTGTAGCTCTCGCCTATCCGGACCTTTACGAAATAGGAATGTCAAATTTAGCTCTTAAAATCCTGTATGGAATCCTGAATGGCCGGCCGGATATATTGGCTGAGCGGGTATTTAATCCCTGGCCTGATGCAGAACAGGCCATGCGAAGAGGTGGACTGTCACTCTTCAGTCTCGAATCATGGAAGCCCTTGAGAGAATTTGATATTTTCGGATTTACCTTACCCTATGAGCTCTGCTACACCAATATCCTGAACATGTTGAACCTGGCCGGTATACCCTTTCCTGCCTCAGACCGGGATGAGTCGTATCCCTTGCTTGTCGGAGGAGGGCCGGGAGCTTTTAATCCGGAGCCTTTAGCGGATTTCTTTGATTTATTTGTCCTGGGGGATGGGGAAGAGGTAATCCTCGAATTGGCGGATATAGACATTCAGGCCAAGGGGGAGAAATGGCCAAAGGACCTCATACTCCGGAAGATGGCTGAACTTCCCGGTGTCTACGTTCCATCCCATTTTCAGGTCATCTATCATGTTCAGGGGACTATTCAGGACATTATCCCTTTGGCAGGTAAGCCTCGTATTGAAAAGCGGATTATCCATGATCTGAATCGGGCCTATTACCCTACTCGACCGGTAATACCATATGCAGAAGCAGTTCATGATCGGGCTGCCCTGGAAATTGCCCGTGGGTGCAGCCGTGGATGCCGCTTTTGTCAGGCTGGGTTTCTTTATCGGCCGGTTCGAGAACGATCCCTGGATAGCTTACACGCCATGGCCCGGGACTCCATTGAATCTACCGGGTATGAGGAACTTGCTCTGGTTTCCTTAAGTTCCAGTGATTATAGCCAGTTGGAACAATTACTCGGCCTGCTGCAGAATGACTGCCGCAGCCGGATGGTAGCCCTATCACTTCCCTCTCTGCGGCCGGGGACATTAACACCTTCAATTATCTCCTATATCAAAGAAATACGAAGAACCGGCTTTACCATTGCCCCTGAGGCAGGCACACAGCGCTTGCGCAATGTTATTAATAAAGGCATTACCGAGGAAGATATCTATACTACCGCCCGTCAGATTTTCGAACAGGGATGGGATCTTTTGAAGTTATACTTCATGATCGGCCTTCCGACTGAGCAACCTGAAGATCTTGAAGGGATCATTCACCTCAGCCGGGGAATATTACATGTCGGGAGAAGTCTGAAGAAGCGATCGATTCGTATAAACCTGACTATTTCACCCTTTGTACCCAAACCTCATACTCCCTTCCAGAGGATGCCTCAGGAGCCGGTCGGGGTACTGCAGGGCAAAGAGGCAATTCTGGTAAAGGAACTGGATCATCGTTTTTTCAAGGTAAAATACCGAAATCCTGAGGTGAGTAGCCTGGAAGGAGCCTTGGCCCGTGGAGATCGTCGCCTGGGGAAGGTATTAGTCCGAGCTTGGGAATTGGGATCGCGTTTTGATCAATGGAGTGAACAATTTGATTTTTCCCTTTGGCAAAGAGCCTTTTCAGAAAGTGGTCTGAGTATCTCCTTTTATGCTCACAGATCTATAGAAGAGGGCGAGGTGCTGCCATGGGAACATCTCTCATCGGGAGTATCCTCCGATTTTTTCACTTCTGAAAAGGTGAAAGCTTTGCAGGGAGAAATGACACCTGATTGTCGCCTGGCCTCATGCCATGGGTGCGGCGTCTGCAAGAGCAGGCAGATGGCTATACCTCCCTTCCCGAGCCGGCGGGGAAAAAGAGTGGGGCAATCTTTATCTGAGCAAGGATGGCCGGCTGCTTCGAGCAAGGAGGCCGTTCCTGATACGGTGGAACCTCTGAAAGGAATGGAAGAAGAAAAGGCCTGCCGGATTCGTGCTAAATTTCAGAAGAGAGGGGCATCTACCTGTATGTCTCATCTTGACCTGATAAGGGTCTTTAGCCGGGCTATTCGAAGGGCAGATCTTCCCATCTCTTTCAGCCGGGGATTTCATCCCCACCCACGGATTTCGTTTGGCCTGGCCTTAGCAGTGGGGATTGAAGGATTAGGAGAATATGCCGATTTTGTTTTCCGAACGTCTTTACGTCCGGAGGAGTTTCTGACTCGAATGAATGCGCAGCTACCACAAGGAATAGAAATAACTCAATCCAAACTCGTACCATTGGATGGGCGATCCCTGCTGACGGTGATCAACTCTGCAACCTATCGAGTTGAAATACCGGCTGGGGTTGGGGATGGCTTATCAGATCGGTTTGACTATGAAAAGCAGATTGCCCTCTTTCTGGCTCAGGATGAAATTTGGGTTCAAAAGAGAAAGAAGCACTCATCGAAGAGAGCAGGTAGTTCAGATGTCGTGGAGCAGATTAATATCCGCCCTTTTATTATTGGCATGAGATTTTTAAAGGATTCAGCCCAAAGGCAGGATGCTTTCCTGATATCTCTGGCTATAGGGCGGCAGAGTATAAGCCCCTGGCACGTCCTGGAATCTTTCTACGATGGCCGCCTTGACTTTTCGTTCGCCTCATTCAAAGTTATTCGGCTGGGTTTACATGTACACTCATCAGATCAACTGTTAGATCCACTCGATATTGCTTAAACGAACTCTTCCCTTGATTTCCTTTGCTTAACTCGCTGTTCATCAATACTCAAGAGCTGTAATTATTTGCTTTTATGAATAATAAATAAATATTGATTTTTGCTAAAGTAATAAATAAAATGGGAGCATAAAAAAGGTCAGGGTGAATGAGTATTGTCCACCACAGGGGAGAGAGGGATAAGTTGCATGTTTTTATTGAAAAAGGGCATGAATTTTTCAGTTTTGCCGGAATTCTCATCAGAGCCAAAAGAGCTTCGTAAGGTTTCCGATAAGAAATTATGGAAATGATTTTCTTTTAACAATGCTAATCCTTTTATCTTTTGACCTTGCACGTGAATGAGGATTATGGACCTGAGGCAGAGAAAAATCAAGGATTCTAAAAGAGTGAAAGTCCGGCCGTTCCGTGCTGGGGTTGTGAGATAAGTCAAGGTGTGAGGGCAATGGATAAACATCGGATACTGATTGTGGATGACAATGAGAATATGTGTATTACGCTCCAGGATATCTTGCTGGATGAGGGATATGACGTCCTCGTTGCCAATAGCGGTCAGGAGGCATTGAGCGTCATTAATGCGCAAAGTCCTCACCTGATTATTACCGATATCAGAATGCCCAACATCGATGGTCTGGAATTGCTGCAGTTGGTCAAAAGTAACCATCCAAGAATCGAAATAATCATCATGACCGCGGTCGGTGAGGTCAATTCATATTTAAGTGCCATGAAGAATGGGGCCTTAGAGTATATAACCAAGCCAATCAATCCCAAGATATTAAAAACCATGATAGCCAAGACCTTAAGGAGATGAGTGACTCATCCGCTTTAAGCCAGATGGCCGGCAATTTCCTCAGCTATGTTGGTGAGGTGGTCGCCGATTCTCTCAAAATTACCAATCAAATCCAGAAAAATGAGACCGGAGATGACATGGTTGCTTCTCTGCTTAAGACGTTGGATATGGCTATTCATGAATTGATCCCGCAAGGCATTGATTTCTCCTTCAATCTGAAGGACGATGTGTGCCTGATGAGCATCAACACCTGAAAGTGATTGCCTGGTAGTCTCAATCATACATCTGATTCTATGATGGATTTTTTTTATTTCCTCCAGGCCTTCTGAGGAAAAGGGGGATCTGCGGCTGGATTTTTGTTCAGCCAGGCTTTTTAAATTTTCGGCATGATCTCCGATACGTTCTATATCATTTATGATACGAATAAGGGCAGGAACTTCTTGTGCTTCCCGAAAGCTGAGCCCATGCTCCATAATGTTAACCAGGTAGTCTGTGATCGTCCGACGTAAATCATCCACCCCATACTCCCTGCTCTCCACCTTGGCCAGGGATACATAGTCATCTCTGAGAAATCCCCCCATGGCCAGGTTTACCATTTCATCAGCAATTCCCAGCATGTGGACGGCTTCCTTCCTGGCAGCAACTATGGCCATTGGTGGAGTTTGAAGGAGGTGCTCTTCCAGGTATATGGGCGCAAATCTTATTTCTTTCTCCTCTCCCTTCATGAGATGGTTCATGAGTTCTCCATATTGTTTGATAAAGGGGGAAAAAGAGCTGCTCCAAAGACATTAAAGAGGGTATGGGCATGAGCAATTTGTCGTAAAAGATTACGAGAGGTAAAAAGAACGAGGGCTTCAAAGGGAGCCAGAATGGGAAGAAAGACTATGGTTCCGATGATGTTGAAAAGAATATGAGCTATAACTATCTTTTTAGCTGATTTCGTTGCACCGAAAGAGGCCTTAAAAGTAGCAAAACATGTGCCAATATTACACCCCAGGATCATGGGAATAGCCTCATGCAGGGAGATCAGGTTTATGGAGGCAAGGGCAATTATTATGCCCATGGTCGCGCTGCCAGAGTGCATAATTCCCGTGATAGTGGCTCCAACCAGCAATCCTGAGAAGGGATTTCCCACAAATCCCAGGAGGGTGTGTAGAAGGCTTTGTCGTTGGAATAAGGGATGGATGGCTTTAGCCATGAGTCCAAGACCGAGAAATAAAAGTCCGAAACCGAAAAGAACCGTTCCCAGGGGCTTTAAAAGTTTTTGAGTGGCATACAAATGTAAAAGAAAGCCAAGGACAATGATGGGGAGAGCATAATCGGATAATTCAAAAGCAATGATCTGGGCCGTGACAGTCGTACCGATATTAGCTCCCAATATGACTCCGAGAGATTGAGGCAGGCTTATGAGGTTTGCCTTTACGAAGCCGATAAGCATTATAATGGTAGCAGAGCTTGATTGAGTAATGGCGGTGATCGTTACCCCCACAATGATCTGCATGAGGATACCATAGGTCAGAACCTTTAGGATTTTCCGGAGATGATCTCCGGCTGCCTTCTGGAGTCCCCCTTCCATAATCTGTATTCCATACATGAGAAGTCCGAGACCTCCGATGGCTTCAACTGTTTTTTTTACTATTCCTGCTGACAGGCCCATGATGGTTATACTATGGTAATAACTTCGCTAATTGAGAGATTTTCCAATGCGGTCCCAATATATTTGCCCGTTTAGGGAACCAGACCAGTAAATCATAAATGCCTTCCCAAGGATTTTCTTCTCTTGAACTGGTCCGAAGGATCTGCTGTCCATACTCCAGTCACGATTATCACCCATGACGAAGAACGAAGTAGGTGGCAAGGTGAGTGGACCGAAATTATCCATCTCAGGATGAACCGCTACAGCATGGCTGGAAAGGGGGAGATAACTCTCTTGAAGGAGTTCGCCGTCTATATAGCAATGCTTTTGGTGAATCAGAATAGTTTCCCCCGGCAACCCTATAATTCGCTTGATAAAATATTGGTTTTCATTTTTTGGATATTGAAATACAACTACATCGCCTCGACTCGGAGAGGTGAATTTATAAATCAATTCGTTTACTAAAATATGGTCGCCATCCAAAATAGTCGGTGCCATGGAAGTAGCTACAACTCGATAGGCATGGACGATGTTATTTTTGGTAAGCTGGGAAAAAAGAGGATTAATAATATACCAGGAAAAAAAAATGAACGAGATGTAGATATGGAGCTTATTATAGGGTTTTAGCCTGTAAGAGGTTCCCTTGATTCTCGCTTCCCTCCAGCTTATAAGGAATATAAGAAAAAAATAGAGGAATCCTAAGAGGAAAAAGATTATAAAATTTGTGGGGAAAGGAAGAAAGAGCATAACAAAGGCGCTCATCAGGCTGATAGCCAGAGAGCCCAGATAATATATAATTCCTCGTTTGAACTCCCCGTTGTAAACCTGTCCCAATCCAATGACCAGGAACGTTAAGAGACCGGCAATCCATGGCTGGCGTTTTTTCCGGACCGGAAGATTTTCATCTGAGGAGTTGCTTTCTTGGCGATGTTCCTCGAAAGAGTTTCCACTTCCCGTATTTGTTATCCTATCTCTCATGTTCTTACATTCCTAAAGGTTACTAAAAGTTACCAAACAGAGACATTCCTGTACTGTATCGTATAAAAATAGGAAAAGAGATCAATAGATTTGTCATAATCTTCCTTTAGGTTTGATGCCTTAGGGCATTTTGTCCGATAAAGAAATAACAGGGAAGAATTGGGAAGGCAATAAGGTGTGATTATGGGTTTGGAATAGGAACTCTGATGAGAATATTACATGTATTAGATCATTCCCTTCCATATGTCACCGATTATAGCCTGAAAGGGCGCTACATTATAAAACTGCAGAAGGATTTTGGCCTTAACCCTGTTGTCATTACCTCCCCGAGCCATGCGCTGGTCTCTAATCCAATCGAACTTATTGAAGGTGTTTTTCACTATAGGACCTTTTTACCTGAAGAGAGCACTCCTCCCCGGAGGGGTTGCCCCTTTTTGAAGGAAAGATTATCGATTGTATCCCTGGGACAGGCCATTTACCGGGTGGCATCGAAGCAGAAGATCGATGTGATACATGTTCATTCGCCAGCCTTCAATGGCATTGCAGCTTTGGAGGCAGGTCAGAAGAGGAATATACCTTTGCTTTATGAAATTCACGACTTCGGGGAAAAAGGATTACCTAAACATGCGCCCGGTATGAGGGAACCGGTAACTCAAGCTCTGAGGAAGGGTCTGGACCGCTACTTATGCCAGCAGGCTGGAGCAGTTGTGATTACAGAGAAAGGCTTGCGGGAGAGAATGATAGAGGAGGAGATATCAGAAGAGAAAATATATACTGTTTCCTACGGTGACGATAGCTCACTTTTGAAGCCTATTCAGAATGAGGAGGAAATTCAAAAAAGATATAACCTGCAGAATAGTCCGGTAATAGGTTTCATAGGATCTCTTTTCAATCACGAGGGAGCCGACTGCCTGCTTCAGGCATTTTTAAAGGTTCGTGAAAAAATTCCTGAAACCAAGCTGCTCTTGATTGATGATGGGCATGGCCTGCCGAAGGCTCGGGCTGCCTGGCATGATGTTTCAGGGCATATCATCTATGTGGGGCAAGTGAAACAGAAGGATATTCAACGGTATTATTCACTGATCGATGTCCTGGTCTATCCCCAGTTGAAGATGAATACCGGGGAAGACTCATCTATCCAACAGCCCATGGAAGCTATGGCCTTGGGCAAAGCTATTATAGCCAGTGATATGAGTAGCCTTCGTAAGTTGATCATAGATAAAAAGACCGGACTTCTTTTCAAGGCCGGAGATATTTCCGATTTAGCTGGAAAATGTCTTAAGTTGGTGATAAACAAGCACCTCCGCCAAACTCTGGGTGATTGTGCCCGCTTTCAGATGGCGCAAGATCGGAAGTGGTTACAAGTTATGGCCCAATACTTAAGGGCTTATAAAAACTTGCTTAGCTATTAGATCCAGCCTTCCTCCCAGACTCTCCTTCTATTTTGGCCAGAAGTTCCGGTATTTTTTTAAAATCATCCTCCAGAGATTTTTCGAGGCTCCTGTTATATAAAGCAGCGGCTGGATGATACGTCGGGAAAAGGACAAAGGTTCCAAGGCTGATTATATCTTCCTTGAAATTTCGACCGTGAACCTCTGAAATCCTGACATGTGGCAGAAACCGATTTGTGGACAACCGGCCAAGAAGCACTATGAGCTTGGGTCTTACTGACCTGACTTGTTCATTGAGCCATTCGCTGCAAGACTCTATTTCTTCAGGGAGAGGGTCGCGGTTCTGGGGAGGGCGGCATTTGACGAGATTTGTTATGTATACATCTTCTCGCTTTATATTGATTATTTTGAGTAATCGATTGAGCAACCTTCCGGCCGCCCCTACGAAAGGACGCCCACGTAATTCCTCCTGACGACCCGGGGCCTCTCCAATAAACATGATCTCTGCATGGGGATTCCCCTCACCGGGGACCACTCTGGTGCAATTCATGCGAAGTTGGCATTTATCGCACGAAGTGATTTCAGGAATGAAATTTTTCATTATTGAGAATTCCCCTCTGTTCTCACTCGCTGTTGCTGTTTCGTGGTGAAGCAAATACTGTGATTTCGGTTTTTTTTCTGAGGTGAGCTACTTTCAGGGTTTTTACTTTTATCATGATGATTTCTATTGCTAAAGTGTACTTGAATGAGTAAAATAAATGAAAGCCTAAGAGGGATAAGACAGGATGAATAAGGAACTTTTGAATACTCGCGAATTAGCCCAATACCTTGATATTAATGAAAAAAAAATATACACTCTCATTCTGGAAAGGGGATTACCGGCCACAAAAATAACCGGTAAATGGCTTTTTCCAAAACATCTTGTGGATATTTGGATTGAGAACCACATTCAGAATTATCCATGGATGAGAAAGAGGCTGGAGACCTTTAGTGAGGCTTTGATCATTGCCGGCAGTAATGATATTCTTTTAGCTAATCTCCTCTCCTTTTTCCAGGAGAAAAACAGGGACATTCTTCCGCTCTATAGCAGTATAGGGAGTATGAGGGGGATAAATGCCATTAAGAAAGGATTATGCCATATCTGTGCCGCTCACATGCTCCAGAAGGAAGATGGAGATTATAACCTGGCCTATATCAGGGATGTCTTCAAACAGGATTTCATTATGGTTAATTTCGCCTATCGGACACAGGGACTCATCCTGGCGGCGCATAACCCAAAGAACATCCAGGGCATCATGGACATGATACGACCAGATATCACTGTAGTCAATCGTCAGGCTGGCACAGGAACAAGGTTCCTCTTGGAATATGAGCTTGAGAAGCACGGCCTTGAAGCACAAAGGGTCAAAGGATTTGATCACATTTGTTTGACTCATCTGGATACCGGCCTGGAGGTTTTATCCGGGAAAGCGGATATTGGATTAGGAATTCAAGCTGTTGCCCAGATGTTAGGCTTGGATTTTATTCCCCTGCGGCAGGAGCGATTTGATTTCATCATGAGAAAAGAGCTTTTTGGGGAGAGCAGGATCCGGGCCTTCATACACTTCTTACGCGCCAAAGAGTTCATTGAATATAGCCGGCGATTTGCCGGGTATGATTTGAAAGATACAGGAAATGTAATCTATGAAGGGTAAAAAGATAGTTGTAACCAGTGCCCTCCCTTATGCCAATGGGCCAATCCATCTAGGCCACCTGGTGGAGTATATACAGACAGATATCTATGCCCGGTTTTTAAGGCTTTCCGGAGAGCAGGTCATTTACTGTTGTGCTGATGACACTCATGGAGCACCGATTGAGATCAATGCTTACAGACAGGGCATTTCTCCTGAAGAGCTTATTGCTCGTTATTACCAGGAGCATAAAGAGGATTTTGATAAGTTCCACATCAGTTTTGATTCTTACTATTCGACCAATTCTCCTGAAAATAAAGAATTCAGTGATCTGATTTTTACCCGCCTTCGCCAGGGGGGAGACATATATCTGAAAAGGATTGAGTTGACCTATTGCCCGAATTGTCAACGGTTCCTGCCCGATCGATATGTAAAAGGCATCTGCCCTCGATGCGGAGCTGCCGACCAATATGGGGATAACTGTGAAGTCTGTAATGCCACCTATGCTACTACGGACCTGGTTGATGCTTACTGTGCCATTTGCCACGCCTCACCGATACGAAAGGAATCCGATCACTACTTTTTCCGGTTAAGTTATTACGCGAATCGGCTGCGTTCCTGGCTGGTTGGGAATAAGTACATCCAGGAAGAGATCAAAAACTATATTCTTCACTGGATTGATAGTGGCTTGAAGGACTGGGACATTACCAGGGATGCTCCCTATTTTGGGTTTCATATCTTAGATGATCCGGATAGGTACTATTATGTCTGGCTGGATGCTCCTATTGGTTATATGGCCAGTACCAAGCACTATTGCCAGGAGCATGGAGATGACTTTGAAAGTTACTGGGTCAGGGATTCAGGTAAAATTATTCATTTCATAGGTAAGGATATCATTTATTTTCATTTCCTTTTTTGGCCGGCCGTATTGATGGGAAGCGGATTCAGGCTGCCCGATTTTCTCATCGTACACGGTTTCCTGACGGTTAATAAGCAAAAAATGAGTAAATCGAGGGGTACTTTTATTACAGCCCGGGAGTACTGGCAAAAGGCTGACCCAAGCTATTTACGCTTCTATTTTGCTTCCAATCTTTCGAGGAATATTTCGGATATAGATTTTGATCTCAATGATTTTAAAGAACGAGTGAACAGTGAATTGCTCGGCAATGTTGCCAACCTGGCCAATCGTACGCTCAACTTCCTGAAAAACAAGCTCGATGGAGAAATTGCCTCACCCGATCTGGAGGAATATCAATCCCTGCTTCAGCAGAAGAGCCCCTTAGTTATAGGTGCTTACCAGAGTTGTGAGTTTCGTACCGCTGTGCGGGCCATTCTGGAGATGAGCGATTATGCCAATAAATATTTGCAGCGGTGCGAGCCCTGGAGAGTGATTAAGGAGTCTCGGGAGGAGGCCGGTCGGATCGTTTCCACATGTATCCATTGGATACGTGATCTGAGCGTCTTGTTAAAGCCGGTGATTCCAAAAGTCTGTCGGGAATTAGAGATGCAGCTCAATGTACCGGAGCTAACCTTACAGGATCTTGGAAAAGTTATAGCCGACCACACCATTGGCTGTCCTAAGCCTTTAGTCCAACGGATAGAACATTTGGATCTGATCGGTAAGGGCATCCCTTAATCACGGCCCTTGTTTTCACCTTTACCATGATCCGGCAGGATCATGAATGACCGGTTTTCATCTCTTATCTATTCTGGCTTCCCCTGGTTTCAGATTTCCCCAACTTATTTTCAGTTCCGCTCATAAGTCGATGTATATTTTGCTTATGGCGCAAAATTAATAAGCCGCCGGCAATCAGAGAAACAAAAAGTAAGAATCCGGCTCCCTCAAAGAACCATACCAGAACAGGCAGGAGTATACCGGCCATGATTGAGGCTAAAGATACATAGCGAGTAGCTCCCAGGATAATGAGCCAGCCGAGTAAGGCCAGGAGGACAGGATAGGGGGCCAGAATAAGAAAGACGCCCAGACTTGTAGCCACGCCCTTTCCTCCCTGGAATTTTGAAAAAATAGACCAGTCGTGGCCAATAATAGCTAAAAGGCCCATGGTGGCTACAAGTGCGTGGGAAGAAAGGAAAAGTCTGCCTAAGGCCACAGAGGCTGCTCCTTTTCCCAGATCACCCAGGAGGGTCAGGATAGCCGCTTTCTTACCGACTGTTCGTAATACATTGGTGGCTCCCGGGTTTTTACTTCCGACCTGATGAATATTAATCCTGTATAGACGGGAAACCAACACTCCAAAAGGAATAGAGCCCATAACATAGGCCATAAGCAGGAAAAAAGCCGATTTTCCAGC
>JBLIRT010000073.1:0-13615 GCA_049472445.1 bacterium | reverse complement strand
CTATCTCCGGATTCAGGAAAAGGGGCTCGAGTTTCGATACGTTCTGATCGATGAAGAGGCTGAGCGAAAGGTAAATCGCTCTCTTTATTTCAGTGCCGCGGGCCTGATCTTCGTCCTGGCCTGGGGAAAGTTTCTCAGCCGGTATCATCTCATGTATTCTCCCTGGGGCGCGGTAAGCGGCCCCGGATGGACGGACGCCAGGATACGCCTGCCTGCCTATAACTTCACGGTGGTGTTGATGATCCTCCTTGGGCTCGCTCTGCTCATTCCCTCCCTTCGGAACCGGATGACCGGCTGGCTCGAAAGGAAGAACATCAGGAAAGAGCAGTCTCCTCTTATCCTCCTGGTAACCCTTGGCCTTTTCATTCTCATCGTCTGGTCTCTGGCCTTCATCGTGGTTCCCGGCCTCTTTCAATGGCTGGTGGTCGAGCCCAATGAAATCACCTTCGAGAAGCCGTATATCAGCCATAACATTCATTTTACCCGGGCCGGCTTTCACCTGGATAACGTGGAAGAGAGGGAATATCCCGCAGCCGAGGTTTTTACTCCGGAGATGGTCCAGAAAAATCAGCACCTGTTTGCCAATATCAGGCTGTGGGATCAGCGGGCCCTTGATGCAGTTTACCGGCAGTTTCAGGAGATTCGACTCTACTATGAATTCTTTGATGTTGATATAGACCGCTACCGGTATGGGAACACCTACAGGCAGGTTATGATCTCAGCCAGAGAAATGGAGCTTTCGAATCTACCGGAAAAAAGTCAGACCTTTGTCAATCAACGCTTCAAATATACCCATGGGTACGGCCTGACCCTGGCGCCGGTGAACGAATTTACCAGCAACGGCTTACCCAATCTTTTAATAAAGGATATTCCGCCCCGCAGCATGTACCCTGAGCTTGAGGTGAAGTATCCACAGATTTATTACGGTGAACTTACCCGGACACCGGTTGTGGTCAACAGCCGTGAGGAAGAATTTGACTATCCCAGGGGAGAGGAAAATGTCTACATACGGTATGCGGGAAAGGGAGGCATTCCGGTAAGCAGCTTCTTTCGTAAGTTCCTTTTCGGCTGGATGTTTGACGGCACCCGCTTCCTCTTCTCAGGATATCCCACCCCTGAGAGCCGAATCATGTTCAATCGCCGGATCCAGGAGAGGGTGAAACTCCTGGCTCCCTTTATTCGTTTTGATGATGATCCCTACATCGTCCTGATCGACGGAAAGCTCTTCTGGATCATTGATGGTTACCTTACCTCCCGGTATTTTCCCTACAGCGAACCATTTTCCTCAAGGGAAATCATCGATTATCGGGAAGGAGGAAGAACCCGCTCTTTGACCACCCCTGTGGGCAGGCACCTGAGCGGCGTCAATTATATTCGCAACTCGGTCAAGGCGGTTGTTGACGCCTTCAATGGCTCGGTTGACTTTTATGTTTTCGATACTGAAGATCCCCTCATCCAGACCTGGAGAAAAATTTTCCCGGACCTGTTCAAGGATAAGGAAGAGCTGCCGGCCGGGCTTCTTGCCCATATCCGGTATCCGAAGGATATGCTGCTGGCCCAGGGACTGGTATACGCCAAGTACCATATGAATGACCCGACTGTCTTTTACAATCAGGAAGATCTCTGGATACGGGCTACGGAAAAATATTATGACCGCGTTCAACCGGTTGAACCCTACTATGTCATGTGGGAGCCTCCGGGGACAGATAAGCCTGAATTTATTCTCATGCTTCCCTTTACACCCAAGGGAAGGCAGGTTCTGATCGGCTGGATCGCCGGAATGTGTGATCCGGAGAACTATGGCCGCTTTCTGGCCTTCAAATTTCCCAAAGAAAAGAGAATACTCGGGCCGCAGCAGGTTGAGACCAAAATAGATCAGGATCGTTTTCTTTCCGGTCAATTAACCCTGTGGGATCAGAGGGGCTCAAGGGTTATCAGGGGTAATGTCCTGGCTATACCCATTGAAGACACTTTACTTTATATCGAACCTGTTTATTTACAAGCCGAAACCGCGGCTTACCCGGAATTGAGACTGGTGGCCGTTATGCATGGTGACTATCTGAGCTATGCCCAGACCTTTGGTGAGGCGCTGGCCGGCCTGTTCGAGAAAGCCGCACCTGAAGGGCCGCAGGTTGAAGCTCCTGTACCCGGCAGGGCCGGTATGAAGGAACTGATTCTGAAAGCCAATCAGGCCTTTGAGGATTATGTAAGACTTTTGGGAGAAAAGCGTTTTCATGAAGCTGGACAGGCCCTTGAGTCCTTGGAGGGGGCGTTACAAAAGTTGCGGGAGCAGCCTGCTGCCGTGGAATAATGACAGGGAGGGAATCAATGATTGAGTTATTGAGCACAGATGAGCTGAAAGAACTTCTGGAAGGGCAAAAAGGGTATTGTACTTCAATGTTTATGCCGACTCACCGCAAGGGGAGAGAGATTGAGCAGGATCCGATTCGATTCAGGAACCTGCTCCACCGGGCTGGAGATCTCCTTATCGACGAGGGCCTCCGCTCTCCGGAGGCTCATGCCATTCTTGAGCCGGCTGAGAGGCTCCTTGAAGATGCCTTTTTCTGGAAGCAGCAGGGTGATGGTTTAGCCGTATTTCTGGCTAAAGGCGTATTTCACCTTTACCGGCTTCCCCTCCGGTTTGATGAACTGGTCGTTGTCTCTCGTCATTTCCATATCAAACCCCTTTTCCCCCTTTTTGCTCCTGACGGACGGTTTTTCATCTTATCACTTGGACAGAGGCATGTCAGGCTCTTCCAGGGTTCAAAGTATAGCCTGAGCGAAATTGAATTAAAGGATGTCCCGCCGAGCATAGAGGAAGCCTTGAAATTCGATGATGCTGAAAAAGAGAATCAGTTTCAAAGGCGAACCGCCATGGTCCATGGCCAGGGTATCAGCACCGATGATGTCGGCTACAAGAATAATATCCTGCGATACTTTCACATCGTTGATCACGGCCTCCATACTGTTCTGCGGGATGAGAACGCACCGTTAGTTCTGGCAGGGCTTGATTACCAGATCTCCATGTATCGGGAGGCAAATTCCTATCCGTATATCATGGATGAGGGAATTACGGCCAATCCTGAAGGTATGAGCACCGAAGAGATTCACCAGCAGGCCTGGTCGATTATGAGGCCATATTTCCAAAAGAAGCAGCAGGATGCCGTCTTACGATACCGTAAGCTATCAGGTACCGGCTTAACCTCACATTCCCTTGATGAGATCGTTAAGTCATCCTTCCATGATCGAATCGACACCTTGTTTATCACCTCGGGTATACAGAAATGGGGCCGCTATGATCCGGTGAGTGACGAGGTCATAATCCACCGTGAAATGGAGGTCGGGGATGAAGATCTGCTCGATCTTGCTTCTGTTCAGGCTCTTTTGCATGGAGGAATTATTTATATGCCTGAGGCCGAAAATATGCCCGACGGCTATCCGGTGGCGGCCGTATTCCGCTTCTGATGTCCGGTGATGAACAGAAACGACCTGCAATCCCTTATTGATGAATTTCCTGGGAGAGGTGATCAACCGGCCATCCTGGCCATGAAGGAGGAGGGAATCGAGTCATGGTCTTACCGCGATCTGTCTGACTCCATACGGCACATGACCCAGGGCCTGATTAAAGCCGGTATGAATCAGGGTGACCGGATAGCCCTTTTTTCAGGAAACAGCCCCGCATGGATATCTGCCTGCCTAGGGGGGATCTATGCAGGAGCGGTTATGGTCCCTATCGATGTCCAAATGCCGGATGAGATCCTTACCCATGCCCTGGCAGACAGTGAAGCCGGATTTATCTTCACCACTCTTGAGGAACTTGACCGGCTCGATCATCTTGATCTTGAAACAAAACCAGAGCCTGTTCTCCTTGAGCCCGGCCCTGACCATGAGCGAGGCTGGAGGAGGGCTCCAGCCGGTAAAGTCAGGGCTCTGCCGAAGATCAATCCTGAGGATACGGCTATAATGTTTTACACCTCCGGCACTACCGGTCCGCCCAAAGGAGTACCGCTCACCCATGGTAATATTTCATTTCAGCTCAATACTCTGATTGAGGCGGAATTCTTACTCACCGGGGATCGTGTTTTCCTGCCCTTACCTCTCCACCATGTCTACCCTCTGGTCATAGGTCTGCTGGTGCCATTAGCAGCCGGATTGACCATAATATTACCTTATTCCTTAACCGGACCGCAGATTATCCGCGGCCTTGGTGAGGGGAAGGCCACTATCATGGTTGGTGTCCCCCGGCTCTTTAGCGCTTTTTTCTCCGGCCTTGAATCAGGCGCCGCATCCCGCGGCCTGGTTCCCTCTGCGCTTTTCAAGGCCGGTCTCGCTCTGAGCACCTTTCTTCGCCGCCATTTCGGTCTTCGGCCCGGCCGGATCCTCCTTCCTGGCTTACACAGGCATATTGGGCCAACCCTGCGGGTTTTGGCCTCGGGTGGTTCGGCTCTTGATCCGGAACTGGCCTTTAAGCTGGAAGGACTCGGCTGGCAGATAGCCATTGGATACGGATTAACCGAAACCTCCCCCCTCCTGACCCTTGATCCGCCAGGGAAAGCTAGAATCGGCAGTGTCGGACGTCCTGTTCACGGTATAGAGCTTCGCCTCGATCCTGCCGCCCTGCCGGAAGGATCAGAGGATGCATCCGGCTCAGCCGATCAGGTCCCTCCCTCCTCCCCGGCCAAAGAAGAGGGCAAACCTTCCATGGCCTGGCGGCAGGGAGAGATCCTCGCCCGTGGCCCCGGTGTCTTCAGCGGCTATTACCATCTGCCTGAAAAGACCCGGGAGGCTTTCACGCAGAATGGCTGGTTTCGGACCGGTGATCTTGGTTACTTTGATGATGAAGGATACCTCTACCTGACCGGTCGGCTCGATACCCTCATGGTTACCGAAGGCGGTAAAAATGTCCAGCCGGAAGAGATTGAAAAGGCTTACCTTGAAAGCCCCGTTATCAGCGAGATCGGTGTTCTGCAAAAAGGTGGCCGGCTGGTGGCCGTCATCATTCCCGAGGTGCCTGAGATCAGGCGTCGCGGAGAGGCGGATTTCAGACAGGCGGTCTATAAGGCGGTGGCCGAGCGGTCAAAGCACCTTCCAACATATCAGCGGATTTCTGATTTTGCCGTTATCCGTGTCCCACTGCCCAGGACACGCCTCGGCAAGATACGCCGCCACCTTTTACCTGATCTCTATGACCAGGGAAAGAGGGGAAGAGAAAAATCGGTCCGGGGAATGGCCCGGCCTATGGCCCCGGACCAAATGTCGCCACCCGACCGCGCCTTACTGGATAATCCGGCAGCCAGGCAGGTCTGGAACAGGCTGGCGGAGCGTTATCCTGATCACGAATTGACCCCGGACTCAAGTCCTCAACTCGATCTGGGTATCGATTCGCTTGAGTGGGTGAATCTGACCATGGACTTCAGGGAAAAGGCCGGTGTAGAGCTGAGTGAGGAAGCTATTGGCCGGATTGACAGGATTCGTGATTTGCTGGCCGAGGTGGTCCGAATCTCTGAAGCAGGTGAAGCTTTGTATCAGGCTCCCTCTCTTGATGAACCTGAGCAGGCTCTCAGCCAGCGTCAGAAAAAGTGGCTGAAACCATTAGGTCCGATAGGCTCGATAATGGCTCGCGGGATGTATACCTTCAATCGGGCACTCATCCGGGCTCTGTTCCGCTTGCAGGTCAAGGGAATGGAATATATACCGGACAGCGGCCAATTGGTGATAACGCCTAACCACACCAGCTATCTCGATGCCTTTGTGGTAGCTGCGGCTCTCGGCAATTCCCGATTACGCGAGACCTACTGGAGTGGCTGGACCGGCGTGGCTTTTCAGAATCCGATCAATCGCCTGGTCAGCAGGCTGGCCCAGATAGTGCCCATCGATCCTGCCCAGGCCGTTCTTTCAAGTCTTGCTTTTGGAGCTTCCGTGCTGAAGCGCCAAAAAAGCCTGATCTGGTTTCCGGAGGGCTATCGCTCCCCCACCGGCCAATTGCAGCCCTTCAAGCCTGGTATCGGTCTTTTGCTGGATCACTTCAGTGTGCCGGTTGTGCCGGTTTTCATTCATGGAAGCTTTGAGGCCATGCCTCCCGGACGGATACTGCCCCGGCTTCGGCCGATTACCATCATATTCGGGAGGCCGATTGATCCGGACCAGCTTAAAAAAGAGGGTGAGGGCGTTGATAGCCCCCACCGCATGGTCAAGGCCCTGCATGATCATGTCTCTGTCCTTGGCCGGCCAGCGGCCTGACAGGAATGTCCGCATACAGGGTTATCATAGCTCATTCTTCCCTTAACCCTTGATTTGAATCTTCTTCCGTTTGGCTTCAGGGAGTTTCTTCATTTCAATCTTCAATACGCCGTTGTGGTAGCTCGCATCTATTTTGTCAGGATCAACATTCGTAGGAAGATCTATGGTTCGGCTGAAGGCTCCGTATCTCCTTTCGGAGCAGAAGTAAGCCTCCCCCTTTTCTTCTTTCTCCTCTTTCTTTTCGCCCTTAACGGTAAGGACATCACCGGATATGGAAATGTCCAGCTCCTTTGGATCAATCCCCGGGATATCCGCCCGGACTAAAACTTTATCTTCTGTCTCCGCCACATCCATAGGTGGACCCCATAAGGTGAGGCTTGGAGCCATTTCTTCGCGTCCGAAAAATTCATCAAACATTCTGCTCAACCGGTCCATCTCATCGCGTAATGATGGGAATAAGGTCCGGGGGGTAGCTACATATCTTCCGTGTCTTGTTAATTCGGGTGCCATAGTCAAACTCCTCCTTTAGAGAAATAATCTCTCCGTTTTTTCTTCGTTATCTAAGGCTATCTTTACTATCGTATTTTTTGGGTCATTTCCCTTACCCTACAGGTTCTAAGCAATGGTCACATCCTTCGATAGATAGACATCCTGGACCGCGTGGAAAAGCTCAATGCCCTCCTTGAGGGGCTTCTGAAAGGCCTTTCTTCCCGTGATCAGTCCCATGCCGCCGGCCCGCTTGTTAATGACGGCCGTTCGTACTGCCTGGACCAGATCATCTTTTCCTTTTGATGCCCCCCCGGAGTTAATCAATCCGACTCGGCCCATATAGCAATTGGCCACCTGATATCTGGTCCATTCAATGGGGTGATCGGCAGCCAGTTGTGAATACACCTTTTCATCCGTCTTACCAAATTTTAAGGCTGTATAGCCGCCGTTACATTCAGGTTGTTTCTGTTTTACAATGTCCGCCTGAATAGTCACGCCCAGGTGATTGGCCTGTCCCGTCAAATCCGCAGCCGTATGGTAATCTCTTTCCCGCTTGAATTCCGGATTCCGCAGATAGCACCACAACACCGTGAACATCCCCAGGCCATGCGCTCGTTCAAAGAGCTCTGAAATCTCCACAATCTGCCTTCCTGACTGTCCCGAACCAAAGTAGATGGTAGCCCCGACTCCTACCGCGCCCATATCAAAAGCTGTCTCAACACTGGCAAAGATTACCTGATCGTACGTGTTGGGGTAGGTTAACAGTTCATTGTGGTTCAGCTTGAGGATGAAGGGTATCCGGTGGGCATACTTCCGGGCCACCGCCCCTAAGACACCGGAAGTGGAAGCAACGGCATTGCACCCACCCTCCATGGCCAGCCTGACGATATTCTCCGGATCAAAATAATCGGGATTGGGAGCGAAAGCAGAACCGGCCGAATGCTCTACACCCTGATCAACCGGAAGAATGGAAAGATAACCGGTGCCTGCCAGCCGCCCGGTGTTGAAGAGCCAATGCAGGTTCCGGAGGGTAGCTATCGGCCGATTGGTCGGCATCATGACCCGTTCTATAAAGTCGGGCCCCGGTAAGTGGAGCTGATCCTTGGGAATTCCCTTACAGTCATACCTTAAAAGGGCCGCATCATCGCCCAATAATTCATATATTTTTCCAATTTCCATCATAACCTGTATCTCCTTTCATATCTTCTATCCTTCATACTCTCCCCTTTGGGCACTTCTCGGTCTTAAATGGAAAAAGGATTTATAAACCAGGCGCCTCTCTTATCTTGAATAAAAATATTGACTTTGGCTGAAAACCCTTATAAAGTAGTTTAACAGGTTGATATATAGGCAGGTATCATCTTTTGCTTCCTGTCCGATATGAGCCAGGTCCTGGTAGTACCTCCAATTCTTCAATGCGTTTCAATAATTACACTTTGTAAAGAAGGAAGACCCATGGCCAGGGAGAAAGGTCATGGCAGATAAGGATTTTTCTATGTCCCAAGAGCTAAAGCCCAGAGAGATTTCGGGAGAAAAAGATACTCCCCGGGGTTTTGGCACCTTTAAGGGTGTCTACCTTCCCAGTGTTCTCACCATATTCGGTGTCATCATGTACCTTCGTCTGGGGTGGGTAGTGGGAAATGTCGGCTTGATTATGACGCTGTTGATTGTCACCATGGGATCTGCCATAACGTTCCTTACAGGTCTTTCGATTGCAGCTACAGCTACCAATATGAAGGTTGGTGGTGGTGGAGCCTACTTTATGATCTCCCGCTCCCTTGGCCTCGAGGCTGGTGCTGCCGTTGGTGTGCCGCTGTTCATGGCCCAGGCCGTCGGAATTTCATTCTATATCGCCGGATTCTCTGAATCCGTACATAATCTGTTTCCCCAGGTTCCTTTCCTTGTCATCGGAATTACCAGTTTGATAATCATGACCGCTCTGGCTTATATTTCTGCTGATTTAGCCCTCAAAACTCAAGTTTGTATCTTCCTTATCATCATCGCCTCACTTCTTTCTTTTTTTCTGGGAGGTGCACCAGGAACGGGATTTACGACACCTCATCTCTCTTTTACCCGCGCGCCCTTCTGGGTTGTTTTTGCCGTTTTTTTCCCTGCCGTGACCGGCATTGAGGCAGGTATTTCCATGTCGGGTGATTTGAAAAATCCTTCCAGGTCATTGCCCTTGGGAACCTTAGCTGCAGTATTATCGGGTTATATTGTCTATCTGGCTATTCCCATATTCTTATTCTTTCTCGTCCCTCAGGAGGTTCTTATTTCCAATCCCATGATTATGAAAGAAGTTGCCTTTATAGGTGAGATTATAGTCCTGGGCATTTGGGGAGCAACCCTCTCAAGCGCTCTCGGTGCGCTTTTAGGAGCGCCGCGAACCTTACAGGCACTGGCTCGAGACCACGTCGTTCCTCATTTCCTGGGCAGAGGCTTCGGCCCTCAAGATACGCCCCGGATAGCGACTGCCGTCTCCTTCCTTATTGCCTTGAGCGGGATATTCCTGGGAGATATAAACGCCATAGCCCCGGTCTTGTCCATGTTTTTTCTCACTTCCTATGGGGTCTTAAATCTCATAGCCGGCCTTGAGGGACTTATCGGAAATCCTTCATGGCGTCCTACCTTCAAAACTCCCTGGCCACTTTCTCTCCTTGGGGCTGCACTCTGTATGGCGGCCATGTTTATGATAAATCCCGGGGCGACATTTATCGCTGCCTTTATTATTTCTGTAATTTTTTACCTCATGACCAAAAGAGCATTAAACGCTCATTGGTCTGACCTCAGGCGCAGTATCTTGTTGTTTCTGGCCAGGTTTGCAGTGTATCGTCTGGAAAATTCGCAACCGGATGCTCGATCCTGGCGCCCCAATATCCTGGTTTTGTGTGGAGCGCCCACGCAACGATGGTATCTCATTCAACTTGCCGATGCCTTTACTCATGGAAAAGGGTTTTTAACGGTGGCTTCAATTGTTTCCAAGAGGTCAGTAACTGAAGAACGAACGGGAAATCTGGAGAAATCCGTGAAAGAGTTTTTGCGAAAACGCCACATTCCGGCCCTGGTTGAGGTAAATATTGCAGATACTGTTCTTGCGGGTGCCAGGGAATTAGTGAAAACCTATGGATTAGGGCCGCTTGCTCCCAACACCTTTCTCCTGGGTGAAACTGAAAAGAGAGAAAATTTTGTGGACTTTGCCGAGCTAATGATACTCATTTACCAATCCAAACGAAATGTGGTCATCCTTCGTGAAGGAGAAATAAGAAAGCAGAAAGATCAAAAAACTAAAGAAATCCTGGTCTGGTGGGGAGGGAAACGAGAGAACGTAGGACTGATGCTGGCCATGGGATACATGCTTCAGGTAAGCCCTGAATGGAAGGGAGCTAAATTAATACTGAAAAGTATGGTCAAAAATGAAGAAGAAAGAGAGAAAAACATTGAGCATATTGAAAAATTTATTACTGCGGGCAGATTAAGTGCTGAAGTCAAGACCTTAGTAGACAATACAAAGGAGGATATTATTTCTACTACCATCAGACGCTTTTCACAAGGCGCTGATCTGGTATTTCTCGGGATGAGGCCACCGGACCCTAACGAATCACCTCAAGCGTATGCAGAATACTATGAGAAACTTATAACATCCACGGAAAAGTTTCCTCCTTCAGCCCTTGTCTTAGCCTCTGAAAATATCAGGTTCAGCGATATCTTCAGATAGTCTTAAGAACAGTATCCACCTCGATAGACGAATAAAACCGTTTGATGAATTTTTATGATGGCTCATTCTGAAATACAAAGGACTGTTGGTTTTTGGGAAGCAACAGGTATCGGCCTTGGTGCTATTGTTGGTGGAGGTATTCTGGCTTTGAGTGGAACCGCATTCGCCACGGCTGGTCCTTCTGCAATAATAGCCTTTGCTTTGAATGGGATTATCGCTTTTACAACAGCACTGAGCTTTGCCCAAATGTCATCTGCCTTTCCTGAATCTGGTGGTGCCTATACCTTTACGAAAAAAGTCCTCTCAGTACGGGCAGCCTTTGCTGTTGGATGGGTACTATGGTTTGCCTCTATCATGGCCGGAGTTTTATATGCCCTGGGATTCGCCTCCTATATGGTAAGTGCATTTCAGAGCCTATGGCCAATTTTTTCTGATGTTGTCCCTGCCTGGATTTCAGGACGGTCAATGATACTTATACTTTCCGCCGGTGCAACTATCTTTTACACCATAACATTGTCCCATAAAACAGGTGGCGGAGGTCAATGGGAAACCAATGGCAAACTCATTGTTTTTTTTATCCTGATCTTGACCGGATGCTGGGTTCTTTTAAAACAACCAGCACAGGCAATACGAACCAGATTCACTCCCTTTTGGGGTGGTGGAATATTTGGTGTCTTTCAGGCTATGGGATTCACTTTTATAACCTTTCAGGGTTTTGATCTCATTGCTGCCGTAGCTGGAGAAGTGAAAAATCCGGAGCGGAACATTCCTCTTTCCATGTTCCTTTCTCTAGGAATAGCTCTGGTCATTTATCTTCCCTTTCTTTTCATTATCGTTGCACTGGGAGTGCCGCAAGGTCAGTCGATAACCTCTCTGAGTGCCATGTATCCGGACACCCTGGTGGCTGTTGCTGTGGGTAATTATCTGGGCGTTGTGGGATATTGGTTGATCATTGTGGCCGCTATTTTATCCATGCTTTCAGCGCTTTATGCTAATCTTTTAGCTGCCTCACGTATTGCTCTGGCTATGGCCCAGGACAGGACACTACCTCGCTTCCTTAGTGTTACGGATAAAAATTCAGGGATCCCGGTTCGCAGCCTTTATGTAAGCAGCGCTATTCTACTCATAAGTCTTTTGGCTATACCGGACTTACCTGCTGCCGGAGCCGCAGCCAGCCTTATTTTTCTTATTTCCTTCACCTTGACGCATATAACGAATATCTTAGCTAAATGGCGCGAAGAGACAGAGGCGCAAGATACATATCAAGATGAATATCAGACCAAGCCAAAGGTAACGTTGCCCCTTATACCCTGTTTCGGTGCAGTTTGCTGTGCTTTAATTGCTGTTTTTCAAAGCATCTCGGTTCCTGCGGCCGGGAAAATGGTAAGTGTCTGGTTTGCTTTAGGCTTTATTCTCTACTTTAACATTTTGGCTGGTCGAGCCGAAGTGGTTGACGCCATGACCCAGGCCCAAGATCCCCGTTTGGTAAGGTTAAGGGGTCGCAGTCCGCTGGTGCTTGTGCCCCTTGCTAATCCTGCCAGTGCCAAATCTATGATAGCAGTCGCCAATGCCCTTTGCCCACCTCAGGTTGGCCGTGTCCTCCTTCTTTCGGTGGTGGCTGGATCAATCGATTGGAAGGCGGATACTCCTCCATCTCAGTTACTTTCTGCGCAAAATGCTTTACGGGAAGCACTTACTGCTTCCTTCAGCTCTGATCTTTCGCCCGAAGCTCTTATCACGGCTGCACCTCGTCCATGGTCAGAAATTATTCGTGTGGCCCATCTCCATCGATGTGAGAGTTTGCTCATTGGATTAAGCGATTCCATGCAAAGTACCATAAATCCCCATCTCGAAGGGATCATCAGTCGGGTGGATTGTGACATTGTTTTTCTTCAGGCACCGCCGACCTGGCAACTGTACAAGGTTAAACGGATACTTGTTCCTATTGCAGGGAAAAACAGTCATGATATACTCCGCGCCAGATTACTGGGGAGCCTTTGTCGATCGTTAGAACGGGAGGTTACGTATCTTCGCGTTGTACCTCACGATACATCAGAAAAAGAGCTTACATGGATAAGGTATAAACTGGCGCGTTTTGCAGGGGACGAGGTACCGATACATCCTAACATTGAAGTTATACGAAGTAATGATGTGGTGAGTGTCGTGAAAGAATATGCGAAAGACAAAGACCTTGTGATTCTTGGCATTCAGCGCCTTGGCCGGAGAAAAAAGGCTTTTGGGGCTGTTGCCTTGGAAATTGCCCGAGTTACCGGCGGTGCCACGATCCTCATCAGCAGGCGGGATTAACCGTTAGTGGCCATATGGTAGAAGAAATTGAAAACGTGCCGGGAGAACGAAGCAGGTAAGAAAAAAATGGGAGAGAATGTTAAACAATCCTTGAGGGTGAGGGTCAGGAAAACAGTTCGCTGACCTCCCGGTTATAGTGGATTCGGTTGATCACCCGGCTCAGGATATCGGCCAGAGATCTGACCGAGAAAAAGGGCAGGGCCTTGAACTTGTCGGTCTGGGGGATGCTGTTGGTGACCACCACCTCCCTCAGATGATAGTTGGCTTGTAAATCCATGAGCCGTTCCCAGGCAGATTCCATACAAAGGTTATGCGAAGCGCCGAGATAGACCTCCTCAATGCCCTTCTTTTCCACCAGTTCCCTGACCAGGGCATACACGGTTCCACCGGTACTGATCATGTCGTCGAGAATAAGAGCTATCCGTTTTTCAAAAAAATCCCCCATAATTTCCGACACCATGGCCTCTTCCGGTCGGGGCCTGTATTTTGAAGCCACAGCGCTCTTGAGATTGAGTGCCCGGCTGAAATAGGTGACAAACTTGGAGGCCCCGGCATCCGGGGCAACGACAATGACCTTAGACCGGCCATTGAAGCTTCGGAACTGGTCGGTGAAGAAAGTGATAGAATCCAGTTCATCAACAGGCATATGGCCGTAAAATCCGCGGATTTGACTGGAATGCGGGTGCCAGGTAACTATCCGGTCAAGGCCGGCCTCGACACTCAGGTCGGCCATAAGCCTGGCTGAAGTTGGCTCCCGCTGAAATCTGGTTGGTTTATCCTGTCGCGTATAGGCCAGATATGGCAGCACGGCTGTTATTGAATTGGCACCCCATTCCCGAAAAGCTCTGGCGGCCATAAGGAAAG
>JBLIRT010000072.1:0-13766 GCA_049472445.1 bacterium | reverse complement strand
TTGCTGATCGTATCGAGGAATACGATACCTGATAAAACATTACAAACACCCTTATTCAACCTGTTAATATGGTTGTTTTTCAGGTTGTCTCTCAGCTTATTGATACGTATTTCGTTCATCAAAACGACTTGGGCTTCTTTCATATCATTAGAGGACAGTGCGTTTATCGTGGATTCAATCATATGGAGAACTTCTTGATGGACGTGCTCTATTTCCTGTATCGCCTTATGGGAAAAGGGAAGTTTATCTTCAATTTTTTGTCTGGCCATGGCTCTCAGATTCATAGCGTGGTCCCCAATCCGTTCCACGTCATTAACCACATGAATCAAGGCTGGAATCTTTCGCGATTCTTCGTGACTGAGGGTTTTTTCCATAAGTTCCACCAGATAGTTGGTAATGGCATATCTTCGGCTGTCCACCACATCCTCCCGCTTCTCTATTTTTTCCAAGAGCTTTTGATTGTTATGAAAAAATGCTTCCATGGCCAGATTGATCATTTTCCGTGAAATTCTCAGTGTTTGAATGATCTCCCTGGTAGCGGCCTCAATAGCTACTGGAGGAGTATTGAGAAGGTGGCTTTCCAGGTAACGGGGCTCGTCATATTCTTCCTTCACTTCCTGTCCCTCAGGAGTTATCCTGATAATGAACTTGGCATAGGTATTGATGAAAGGTAAAAAAAGGAGCGCACCTGCTGCATTGAAAAACGTGTGAGCATGAGCACATTGCCGGACAAGGTCTGATGAGGTTAAGCTTACCACATATTGAAAAGGTTTTAAAACCGGGAAAAAGATAAGAGAGCTGGAGATATTAAACATAAGATGAGCCATGGCTGTTCGCCTGGCATGTATGGAAGTACCAATGGAAGCTAAGAGGGCAGTAATACACGTACCAATGTTACAGCCTATGATTATGGGAATAGCTCCCTTTAAGTCAATGAGACTTACTGAGGCCAGAGTGAGGACGATCCCTGTGGTAGCACTACTGCTTTGAAATATGGCCGTGGCCGTCAAACCGGCCAGACCGCCTTTTAATGGATTGTTACTGAACCGAATAAATGCCTCCCGCAGTGCAGGGCTGGCAGCATACGGTTTGATTACATTGGTCATGATAGAGAGTCCGAGAAAGAGTATACCAAGGCCAAGGAAGAAAGAGCCGAAGTGCTTCCAGAATCTTCTCTTACTGAAAAAATTAAGGCCAAAGCCGATGGCCAGGATTATCAGAGCATAATCTGTCAGTTTAAAGGCAATAACTTGAGCAGTTACCGTTGTTCCAATATTGGCCCCGAAAATAACGCCGAGGGCCTGAGTAAAACTCATAAGGCCGGCATTGACAAATCCAATAGCTAATACTGAAGTTGCTGAACTTGATTGGATAATAGCCGTAATTATCGCCCCAACCAGGGTGCCCATCAATGGATTGGTGGTGAGGGCCTTGAGGATGGTACGGACTTTGTCCCCGGCAGCCCTTTGGAGACCATCTCCCATCAGGTGGATACCATAAATGAAAAGTGCTAAGCCCCCGATTATACTAAAAATTAATTGTTTTGGCATAAAAAATTCTTAATATAATGACTGAATATAATGACTGAAAAGTCCCTATTTTCACTAAAGAAGTATAATCGATTCTATTTGTCTGGTCAATTTTTTTGGGGTATTGAAGTCATTTTTTATCTCATTTTCATAAAATAAATTTTCCTTGACATGAATCACTAATAAATGTATGGTAAAAGTTGATAAATATCACATATGTAATTTTATATCTAAAGTAAAGAGAAGATGTAATTTTTATGTACGAGCCTAATCATCGAAGAAAGGTATTGATTATTGATGATGATATTATTTTATGTAACGTCTTTAAGGATGTTCTGGAGCATAATGGGTTTAGGACATTCATAGCCCAGAAAGAGGAGGATGTCTTAGCCATTGTTTCACAAGAATCTGTCGATCTTGTATATATTGATTTAGAAATGCCGGACTTAAACAGTGTCGATATTTCAAATCAGATCAAAAAGATAAATCCCAATATTATGATAGTGCTGATTTCCGGATATTCTCGTCAGATTGTCGAGGAGGAAATGAACTTGAAGATTGGGAAGGGAATAATCGATAAGTTCTTAGATAAAGGAGATCTTTACAATCTACCGAGTGTGACCGAAAAATTATTATCTGAATGACGGCCGTTTTTTCTTATCTCCTTGATTTTTCTCTCTCTTGAGGATTCGTAGAGTGCCGTGCATAAGGGAAAGTGTTATGTATCGTCTAATTTGATGTACATGAGATGGGGGGCACACCAAATCAGACGAGAAGAAACATTATAACATAATTTTTTAAATTGTTCAGAGAGGATGGTAAGACAATGAAAGCCCTGATCAGCAAAATTGAAGAGTTAGAATCTTATGAAAAGGTTGTTATGGGAATTTGTGGTTCTTTTACTCTTTTGATGGTTACCCTTATTTTATTAAACATTTTAAAAATTTCTTAAAGGTATTTGAAGGTTTTAGGCAGATAAGGAAAAAAGTTCCCCTGGAAGGCATTGTCGGCCCAGGGGATTTTTTTTAACCGGAATTATAACCGCGCTTGAGGGAAAGCCATTACTTCTGAAATACTGCAAGATCCGGTCAGGACCATGAAGAGGCGATCAAGGCCAAGGGCTATTCCCGCACAGTCTGGTAAAGAACCTCCTTCCAGCATCTGAAGGAAGTAATCATCGAGCGGATAAACTTCCTTGTTTAATGCTGCGCGCCTGCTTAAATCCCTTTCAAATCGCTCCCTCTGCTCTTTGGCACAAATTAATTCGGAAAAACCGTTAGCGATCTCTATTCCATGTAAATAAAGCTCAAATCTTTCACTCAAGGCCGGGTTGACAGATTTTAGCCTGGCCAAGCTGGCCAAAGGGGCTGGAAAGTCGTAAAGGAAAAGCGCAGGGATATCTTTCAGGGCCGGTTCAACAATCTCGACTAAATCGAAAAAGAAACGATCTTCATTCCACTCCCGGGAAGGGCACCAGTGAGCGTATCGTTGAAAGGCTGTATCAACAGAAATCCTTTGAAAGGGTATAGGAAAACGTGCTGCTCTTCCAAAAAGTTGCATCATTTCCTGATCAATCGTGTGAATGAGCGACTCGGTCAAATCCATGAACTGTTCATAATGCAATCCAACTTCATACCATTCTAAAATTGAAAATTCACAGTTATGATAATCTCCGGATTCGTTAGCTCTAAAGGCGTGAGTAATCTGGTAAATCTTTTTTAGTCCGGAACCGAGGAGCCGTTTCATATGCAGTTCCGGGGAAGATGCCAGGTAAAAACCCTTTCCTGCAGGTATAGCGTCAATAAAAGGATCTATTCCGGGACAACGGACTAACATGGGGGTTGTAACCTCCAGGTATCCTCTGTCATCGAAAAAATGGCGGATGAGTTTCGTTACCTGATGGCGAATATGGTATATTTCAGGTTTGATATGATCCATGAAAAGTTGAAAAGGCCCTCCCAGGAATTACCTGCAGAATACCTTACTTTTTGGCACGCTCAACATATTGACCGGTTCTGGTATCAACCACAATCCAGTCTTCATTATTGACAAATATTGGTACCTGAATTTTGGCGCCGGTGTGCACAATGGCCGGTTTGTTTCCTCCGGTAACCGTATCTCCCTTCAGGCCGGGTTCTGTTTCCACGACCTGCAACTCGACAAAATTGGGCAGGTTTACGGCAATAGGCCGGTTATTAAAAAGAAGCACGTTGACCTTCAGGTTCTCGATCAGATAATTTTTGGCTTCCCCAACCTGTGACTCATCCATCTCAATCTGTTCATAGGTTTCCGTATTCATAAAATGATATACGCCATCCTGTGAATAGAGAAATTGCATGGGCTGCTCTTCAAGGAGGGCCGGTTCCAGTTTCTCACCCGATTTATATGTACGATCAAGAACATTTCCGGTAATCATATTTTTCAATCTTGTTCTCGTAAAAGCATTGCCCTTTCCGGGCTTTACAAACTGATAATCCACGACGATGTAAGGCTCATTATCTATCTGGATTTTTAAATTCTTACGAATGTCACTGATCTCATACATAAAAGTCCCTTTCTGAATTTGCAGTACCTTGCTTCAGGCTCATCACCAACAAAAAAACGCGGCCAGTATATCAGAAATCCGGCTTAAATAAAAGATGAATTCCTGGTTTGAGCTATTTTAAGCTGCCTCAGAATTTCCCTTGAAAATTTCTGATTTCGAGTCCATCGATATTTTTGAACGAGATCCTGAATCATGTTACCATCCAGTTTTGGATAGTTACTTTCTACCTCTCTCAAGGCCAGCTCTTCTTCATCTTCGTTTAAAAGACGATCCCGTAATCTCTCCAATTCTCTTGAGGTTTTGTTCTTCTTTAAGGGAGACTTCCGGGTACTGTCTAAAAAATCAAGGAGAGGCATAAGTTCGCTCTTCCTCAGAAGCTTGCTCAGGTATTTGATCTGCCTATGCCGCGCTCCGGATTGCTTCATGGACTGGATCTTTTGGATCTCATCCAGAATTTCAGGCTCGCACGGAAGTCTGGGAAGAAGGGCGGAGGGTAATTCGGCCAACTCCAGAGCTACCTGTTCGATAAATTTAGCATCCCGTCTTTTTTGGGTTTTGGTTCTTGGCGGATCTATCATACGAGATGAATCAAGGTTCCCTTCAGCTACTGAAAAAGCTTTTCCAATAATTTTTCTTTGACTTTTTCTTTTATTCTTTTTTCCGTCTCTTTCCGTATGGTCTCCGTGTCAACTTTGAGAGACGGTTTGGTCACGGTTCCTTTCGCCTTGATCGGTACGGTCGTCCAGCCACTTGAGTCAGCTACATATTGTTTCAGGAACGTGCTTTTTTGGGAAATCTGAGGAGAGATTTTGACAGGAAGACTGAGATTTAAAGAGCCATCCAAGCCTATGGTCCCTTGTGGTTTCATGATATAATCAGAACTCGTCAACTCAGAATCAAGAAGAACATTGCCTTTTTCCACGTTCATGTGCCCCTCAAAATGATCAAACTGGGGGTCTGATAAATTGGCTGCCTGAAGCAGTAAAGCCATTCCTTTCCCCAGTTCAGTACCCTTAATTTTTCCATCTTGCAGTTTAAAGGTGGTTTGAAGATCCAAATTCTTCTGTATGTCTTTTTTACTCAAGCCCTGCCCGGTTATATTCATTTGGGTAGAAAGATCTCCGGAAAAAAATGGAGCCAGTTTAGGCCAGAAAGCGGAAAAGAAGGTATACACAGGAAAGGATTGCATATCGAGTTGGGCGGAGTAGTTCATCTGGTTTACCTGTATCCATCCGTCAGCCAGTATCGAATTATGCTCTTCTGTCCTGGTGCGGAAGCCTTTCAATTGGAATATATTATCTTTCAGCTGGTAATCTGTTTTTACGTCACGAAAGGTGATGTCCTTATAATGCAGCTCAGCTATGTGAATATTGCCTGAGGCGGATATTCCCTGTAAGTCGATCGGCCCGGTTTCCTTCTCGGCCGGTTTTTTCGGGGGGGACTGTTGATGCCGGGCTTCCAGACTGTTCAGGATATTATCAAGGTTCACATACTTTGAGGCCATATCCATATGGATAAAAGGAGCCTTTCTATAGCCGGCGACCTTCCCCTTTAACCTGAAATCAGATTCTGACAGAGAGATTTGCAGATCTTCAGTGGAGATTTCATGCTCATTGAAATAAACCGTTCCCAGAAAACCCGGTGACAGGGAACCATATTGGGTGCTCCGGAGATTGATGTCCTGCAGGGTCGCTTCCCCCCGGTATCGCAGGGCAGAGGGTTTCTTGAGATTCCCGAAAAGACGCCCCTTTATACGTAAGCCTCCTTCTACCTTTACCTTCGCAAGCGATGGGAAAAGTCCCGGTGGAAGCGCCTGGTAAAGGGGAGCTATCTTTGGAATATGTGAGGTCACTTCCACGTCCAGGGCTGGCTCCTTCAGGATGTTGGCTACTGAGCCGGCCATAGTTGTCTGAGAATCAAGAAGAGCAAGTTCAACATGAGGAATTTTTACTTTTTCGGAATCGATCTCAATGGTCCCGTTGATTCTGGGAACAAGCGAAGGAATATCTTTACTCGTTACCTGTAAATCAGTCAAGCGAGCTTTCCCTGAATAGGTCAGGGTACGAGAGGGTTGCTCGGCAGACCCTGTGAGGTGAGCGCTTATCCCTGTTATTTTACCGCGAAAGGTTAAGCCATGCACAGGTGAAGGCAGGAGGGAAGGCGGAATATTCTTCTGTATCCTGTTGAGGTCAACTTCTGAAATGGAAGCGCGAAGGTCAAGATTTCTTTTTTTCGTTTTGAATTGTGATATCCTCCCGTTGATCTGGAGGGGGATGCCCAGGGTTGTAATGTGAAGCTGGTCGATGGTTGCTATTTGTTGAGTAAAATCCACACCGGTCTGAAAGCTCACCTTTACGCTTTGGTCCTTGACTCGTTCTCCGGGGGGAAGAGAGGGAAGGCTAAAGCTTACTTCAGTGAGGTTGACCTCTCCATGAGCTTGCATTTCCTTATGTTCGGTACTTTTTATCCCAATCTGAAGGGAAAGGAGGGCGGAGGGGCTTTGCATCGGAATGAGATCATGATAGTAAGGGAGGAAGGTGGCCACGTTCAGATTGTCGGCTGACAATCGGAGCTCTGTATTTAGGAAGGGTTGATCCACTTTTCCGCTCAGGCTGAGGTCGGCTGAATCCTGATTCCCGTGCAGACTGGCCCGCAAGGCGATCTCAAAAGGCTCGGTCACGGAGATATCTTCGGCTGTAGCGTACACGTTATCAATAATGATGGGTGAGGCTGGCGAAGGCAGGAACCTGTCATAAAAGGTTACGGTCCCATTCCTGATTTCAACATGCGATATGGATAACAGGAAGGGCAGGGCTTTGGATCTGGGGTCTTGTGCTGCGTTCGGGCCGCCGGATTGAATTTTTTGAATAAGATCACTGAAGTTGAAAGATCCCTCTTCATCCCTTTCGATAATAATCTGAGGTTTAACCATCACTATTTCATGAATATTCAATTGCCTTTTCAGAAGAGGAAAGAGGGAATATTTGAGAATGAATTCCTCTGCAGAAAGGAAAGCATCTGATCGAAAGGCAGGATTATCCTGAATATGAATATTACGTACTTCAATTCCTTTAAAAATATTAATATCTACGGATTCAATCAATACCTTCCTTCCGAAGGCTTTCTCAGCCTGCGTTATAACGAATGATTTTATTTTGTCTGGAGTAAAGTAGATTTTAACGAGAAGGCTCAGCCCAAAGAGAGCGATGAGTAAGATAGCTGAAACTATGCTTATGATCTTCATTGTTTTTTTCATCTGAACACAGCCTTTTACGCTGGCCCGCTCCCCCGGAAGAGGGAGCCGGCCTGAGAGTTTTATCAGGTAAAAAAGTTCTCTCTCTTATGGAAAAGTAAGAGTCGATACCATGTTAGTATAACATTTAAGAGTAAAAATACAAAATATTTTGCAAGGTGTGGTTGTATGAAAATAATAATTTTTAATGTGAATCTAAAGATTGAAATTTGGCTAGTAAATATGTTAAATTTATGCACAGAGTAATCTTATTTCCATCTAAACATACACCCATTTTGCGCAATACGTCTAAATTTAAGGAGAGTGTCACTTTATGAATTTTATTATACTATCATGATCACATGATCCTCCGGGAATTCGCCGGAATTAAGTATTTGGCAAGCTTTATGCTACTTAATAAAGCAAATAACTTTTTTTAACCAAAATCGTCTTGTAAAATAGAAGTAAAACCGGTACTTTCTTATTGAAAAAAAATGTATTCCGAGAGCTTTGGTCAGGTAACCTTATAAAATCTTTACACAAAGCTGGAGGGAGGGAGCTATGGCAATATCATCGACAAACATTGATTTCGGAGCGCTCATTCGTAAAGACAGGGAAGAGCAGGATCGAAAGCGCTTTGAAGGGACATTTCTGGATTATTTGAATATTTTAAAGAAAAATCCTGAAGCTGCTCAGTTAGCGCACAGCCGAATGCATAAAGTGATCACTTCTCCTGGAATGCGGGTCGAGCATCCTGAGGATAACCCGAGATTACGGAGATTAAGAAGAAATGAGTTCGTCCGGAAATACACTTTTTTTGAGTCCGAATTTTTTGGAATGGATAAGGTGATCAATCAAATTGTCCGTTATTTCCATTCTGCCTCCATGGGGGGCGAGGAGAGCCGGCAGGTATTGTACTTAGTGGGGCCGGTGGGCGCCGGAAAGTCCAGTCTGATGGAAAAGCTGAAAGCCGGACTGGAGCAATCCGATCCTGTCTATTGTTTGCATGGCTGTCCAATGCATGAGGAGCCTCTGCACCTGATTCCTAATCATTTGCGGGAAGAGTTTTCCGGCCTCTTGGGAATCACCATTGAAGGAGATCTTTGCCCCGTTTGCCGTTTTCGTTTAAAAAATGAATTTCATGGGGAATTCGAAAAATTCCCGATAGAGACTATGAGTTTTTCCATTCGGGCTCGGCGTGGCATTGGAGTAGTGCCGCCGGTAGATCCTAACAACCAGGATACCTCTATTCTCATTGGTAGTGAAGACATTTCCAAAATGGACCTCTACTCAGAGGATGATCCGCGTGTTCTTGCGCTTAATGGAGCTTTTAATGCAGGGAATCGTGGTCTGGTAGAATTCATCGAAGTGTTTAAAAATGAAACCGAATATCTTCACGCCATGATTACAGCCACCCAGGAAAAAATGGTGCCCGCACCGGGCAAGCACTCAATGATCTATTTTGATGGGGTCATCTTAGCTCATTCAAATGAGGCTGAGTGGGAGAAATTTAAAGCAGATCATACGAATGAAGCTATTCTTGATCGAATTGTGAAAATAGAGGTTCCTTATGTGCTTGAACTGGATGAAGAAGTCAAGATTTACCGCAAGATTATCCAGAAAAGCCGATTTGATGCCCATCTGGCACCACATACGATCGAAATTGCTTCCATGTTTGCCATTCTGACGCGACTGCAGCCTACCAATAAATGCGATTTGCTGACCAAATTAAAGCTTTATAACGGCGATGAAGTAATTGAGAAAGGATACAATCAGAAAATCGATGTTGAGGAATTGCGTGAGGAAGCCATAAATGAAGGCATGAGTGGTATTTCTACCCGGTTTATCATGAAAAGTATTGATAATGCAATTTCCGACGCGGAACACAACTGTATTAATCCTATCTCCGTCCGTGAGGCTATGATTGCCCAGGTCAAGGAAATGAGTCTGCCGGATGATGTTCGTAAAAGATACCTGGGCTTTCTCCAGGATACCCTGCATAAGGAATACTTATTCATCCTGGAGAAAGAGATTACCAAGGCTTTTGTTCATTCATATTCGCAGCAGGCAGAAGCTCTTTTTCAAAACTACCTGGACCATGCGGAAGCCTACGTGAATCGAACCAAGGTCAAGGACCCTAATACGAAAGAGGAACTTGAGCCGGATCAGAAGCTCCTCCGATCCATTGAGGAGCAAATTGGTATAACCGTGTCTGCTGCGGAAGGATTCAGGCAGGATGTGAGCAGCTACATGTTTTCTCTCCTGCGGCGAAAGGAGAAAATAGATTACAAGTCTTACGCCCCTTTGCGTGAGGCGATTGAAAAGAAGCTGATGACCTCGGTGAGGGATCTTTCAAGAATTGTTACCAAGACAAAGACCAGAGACAAAGAGCAAACAGAGAAATATGAGCTCATGGTCAAAACCATGATTGAAAATAATGGTTATTGCCCTCATTGCTGTGATGTAGTTCTCCGCTACGCTGCCAATAACCTTTGGAAAGATTAAGGGAGATGAAAATTTCATGAAGGGTGGTGTATTTCGAACGTATCAACGAGGAGCCGGAGGTGGAGGAAGTGACCGAAGCGCTGGAGATCGTAAACGCCACAAGGAGAAAGTAAAGGAATCGATTAAGCAGAATATTCAAAATATCATTTCCGAAGAATCTATTATCGGCCAAAGCGGCGATAAAAAGATTAAAATCCCTATTCGGGGCCTTAAAGAGTATCAATTTATTTATGGCCATAATAATCCGGATGTGGGAACAGGTGACGGTAATGCCAAACCAGGGGATGTCGTACAAAAAGGAAATCCGCAAAACGAGGGAACCGGGCCGGCGGAACCGGGCAATCGTCCTGGGGAGGATATTTATGAAACCGAGATTACCCTGGAAGAGGCTATCAATTATCTTTTTGATGATCTGGAATTGCCTGAACTTGAGCGTAAGCGCTTTCATATTATTGAATCAGAACGTTTGTTGAAACCGAAAGGGGTGAAACGCATTGGTGTCCGTCCTCGCCTGAACCGCAGGTGGACCATGAAGGAGCACATCCGTCGCAGGATCGCCAGTCATGTGGATGAAGAAGAGGAGCGCTTCCCGTTTCATGAGAATGATCTTCGCTATAACCGGGTGGTAGAGGATGTCAGGGAATATTCCAATGCGGTCATCTTTTGTATTATGGACACCTCCGGATCAATGGATATTACCAAGAAATACCTGGCCCGGAGTTTCTATTTCCTTCTTTACCAGTTTGTACGGCGGCGGTACCAGAATGTTGAGGTTGCTTTTATTGCCCACCATACAGAGGCGAAAGAGGTCACCGAAGCCGAATTTTTTTATCGGGGTGAATCCGGCGGGACCATGATCTCTTCAGGGTATAAGAAAGCCCTGGAAATCATAAAGCAGAGGTATCATCCTGCCCTTTGGAACATTTATGCTTTTCATTGTTCGGATGGAGACAACTTTACCGAAGATAATCAGGACGCGTTTCGGTATGCCCAGGAATTAAAGAAGGTGTGCAACCTCTTTGGCTACGGAGAAATCAAACCCTTTGATGCCTTCTCGTGGGGCTCTATGATGAAAATTTTCGAGCCGTTGGAAAATGAGAACTTTGTGCTCATTGGCATTCGGAGCAAAGAGGACGTATGGCCGGCTTTGAAAAAATTTTTAAGCCGAGACCGGGCCAAAGTAAGGAATGAAACATGAATTATCAGATCGAAGATTTACATACATGGGATGAAAGAATAGGAAGAGCGGTTCAGGAAATCGGACTGGATTGTTATCCTCAGGAGTTCGAGATCTGCGATCAGAATGATATGTTGGGATATATGGCGTATTCCGGCATGCCGTCCCATTACCCTCATTGGTCGTTCGGCAAGGCTTTTGAGCGGCAAAAGACCCTGTATAAGATCGGTATCGGTGGCTTACCGTATGAAATGGTGATCAATTCAAATCCCTGCCTGGCCTACCTGATGAAAGATAACACCTTACTGCTGCAAATTTTAACTATTGCCCATGTTTACGGGCACAATGATTTTTTTAAAAATAACTGCACCTTTCAATTTACTCAACCCACTTATGTAATTGAAATGTTTAAATCTCATGCCGACCGTGTCCGCGAATACGTCGAGGATCCCAGTATTGGTCTGAAGGCGGTAGAAGACATCCTTGATGCAGCTCATGCTCTGAAATATCAATGTCAGAGAAATCTTATGATCAAAAGATTATCATTTAAGGAACAGCGGGAGCGGGCTATAGCTTTAGCTCAGGAGAAATATGAGCATTTTGATCCTCTGACGGGACGGGTTGCCTATATCCCGCCTGATATTCACAAAGTGCCTCTGGAGCCCGAAGAAGATATCCTTCTTTTTATCAGAGATTATAATCCCATGCTGGAAGACTGGCAAAGAGATTTACTGACGATTGTCTCTGAAGAGAATCAATACTTTCTGCCGCAGATTGAGACGAAAATCATGAATGAGGGCTGGGCCAGCTATTGGCATTACCAGATATTGAAGAGGTTGGAATTACCTCAAGGGCTCCATTTTGAATTTTTAAAGAGACATAATCAGGTGATCTGCCCGCACATAGGTGGGCTCAACCCCTATCATTTAGGTTTTAAAATATTCGAGGATATCTATCAAAAGTGGGAAAATCCGGATCATCACCAGAGAGAAGAGCTGGGCCTGATCGGAGGAGAGGGATTGAAAAAGCTCTTCCAGGTCAGGGAATCGGATCGTGATCAATCCTTTTTAAGGCAATACCTGTCCAAAGAGCTTATGCAGAAGCTTGACCTTTTTCAGCATGAGCAGCAGGGGAGTGACCGGGTTATCAGTAAAGTCACGAATGATCAGGACTGGAAGCAGATTCGGGAGACTCTCATCAGTAATGTAGGGATGAATCGAGTGCCGGTCATTCATGTTATTGATGCCAATTATGAGCAGCAGAACCTGCTCTTGAGTCATCAATTTGATGGCCGTGAACTGGATCTGGGATATGCCCAGCATACGCTGCGATATTTACAGAGATTATGGCAACGGCCCGTGGTCCTGGAGACCATTCTCAAAGGAAGATACTATCAGCTTCATTATGGCTACAATGACCATTTTGAGATTAAAGAGATCAAACATCCCTCATCCCACTGTAATGATTGATAAATTTCCAACCATAGTGAGATTCAGGCCATCATGCCGATAGATGTCCAGTTGGTTAATCGCGGTTTTTTATCAGATACCATGGAGGCATGATGGCGAACACGCAACGGATATTGAATTCATCTGACCAGGAAGAGCCCTGGCCTGAGCTGCCGCTCGAAGAATGGGAAGATACCTGCTTTACACTTCGTATGTGGTCTCAAATTATTGGTAAAATCAGGCTCAAATTAGCTCCCATGATCAATCACTGGTGGCACGTACCATTATACCTTACCTCCCGCGGTCTCACCACATCTCTGATACCACATGGATGGCAAGTTTTTCAGATTGACTTTGATTTCATAGACCACACCATGCGAATCGAATCTGGCCGAGGGCATAGTCGATCAGTGAAACTTGAGCCCAAATCTGTCGCTGAATTTTATAAGGAAACCATGGAGGCTCTCCATTCACTGGGATTTTCTGTGTCTATCTGGACCACTCCTGTTGAGGTGCCGGAGCGTACTCCTTTCGAGCAGGATAATCAACACGCATCCTATGACCCTCGTTATGCGTATCGTTTTTGGAGAGTGCTTGTTCAGGCTGATCGAGTCCTGAAAGAGTTTCGTTCCCGCTTTATCGGCAAAGTTAGCCCGGTTCATTTTTTCTGGGGCGGTTTTGACTTGGCAGTTACCCGCTTTTCAGGCCGCCGCGCCCCTAAACATCCCGGGGTTCCTGATGTGGCTCGTTTTGTACCCATTGAAGCCTATTCACATGAAGTGAGTAGCTGTGGATTCTGGCCGGGTCCGGGACTGGGTGTACCAGCCTTTTACGCCTATGCCTATCCGGAACCACATGGTTTCAAAGAATATCGTATTGAACCGTACGAAGCTTATTACCATATCACTTTGGGAGAGTTTATCTTGCCTTATGAAGCTGTAAGAACGGCCAAGTCTCCTGATGATACATTGCTCGCCTTCCTTCAGAGCACGTATGAGGCAGCGGCAAACCTTGGCAGATGGGAGAGGGCTGCCCTGGAGCGGCCGGCTGATTTCGACGTCAAACGCCTCACCTGATACGAATATCCACTTTCCTTTGGTTCTGGATAGAGCGATATCTAGTTTGATTAGTAATCTATAGGCCCTCTTTTCAATTCTGTGACGGCAATCTTTTTATAGCCACATCCCATAAAGGCAGGCCAGCGATGGACACCATCCAGGATTAAGAAGTCCTCCACCTTCTTATTGTCTCTTCACTTCTTCCCCTTCTGGGATAGATAAAGGGCGATCAGGTGAGATCTGCGGTATTTGCTTCCATCATCTTCGTTTTG
>JBLIRT010000071.1:0-13899 GCA_049472445.1 bacterium | reverse complement strand
AAAATATTCGTTTCCGCCAGCTACTCTCATAACTCCAAAATTGCGGCTGAAAATCTGCTCTATCTGTATTTTGTGTTGAAAGAGGCGACGACTGGCGCCCAAAGCGATGGAAGCAAAGGGGAGACTTGACAGGTGTACCTTATCCGGTCCATATTTTTCCTGGATTCGCCGCAAGATAAGCTGGAGTTGAGAGCTGCCGCCGACAAGATATATATTTTCTATCTCTTCAATACCATGAATGCCTTCTCGAGTAACGGCCTTTGATTGAAGTACCTCTTCAATTTTGTAAAGGGTTTGATTGACCAAGGGCAGAAGACGTTCATAATACTCATCTACCTTTATTTTAACTGATTCGCTGGAGATGCGAGCTTCTTCCAGATCTATTCTGATATATTTAGGCTCAATAGTATTGGCCAGCATTTCCTTGGCCTCACAGCAACGATGCAGGAGAAGCTTCTCCTGTAAAGAAGTCAGTCCAAACAAATCTTTTTGTTCAACCACCATCTGGTAAAGACAGCGGTCAAAATCATCTCCACCGAGCTGCTCTATTCCCGCCGTGGCAATAACTGAGAAATGATCGGGTTGGATTCGGATGAGCGAGGTATCGAAGGTGCCTCCTCCAAGGTCATAGACAATGACATAGAAAGGTTTCCCTTGAGAACGCAAACGGTCGGATACACCGGAATAACAAAATTCAATAGCTGAAGCGGTTGGTTCTTCAAGTATTTGCGGTGAAACAAGAAAGCCCGCCTCTTGAAAGCATGCTCTGGTAATTGACCGTTGCGCACCATTGGAGTTGGCGGGGACGGTCAGGAGGACTTCTAATGTTTCATCAGGGGGAAGGTGCTGACTTTGGGTAACCTGCACTCTCAGGTTTTTGAGAAAATCCAGGAGCAAATCCTTCGCTTCCCTTTGGAATTCACCTGCCTGGAATTGTAATCCCTGATAGTAATTTTTTAATATCCTTTTCAATGACTTGACCAGGGTACCGTGCCTGGTGAAGGCGTATTCCAGGGCTTGGAGACCATGGAAACTTGCTTCCTGACCAGAGGGATAGAAGGATACCGAAGGGAAAATATCCCTTGAGACTCCGGAATGATTGAATTTCAAGACGAGGGGAGTATTATTTTCCATATATGAGACAACAGTATTCGAAGTGCCAAAATCAACGCCAAGTTTCATCCAGCAACCCTCCTGTTTACTACTACTTGTGACTTGAGAAGCACCTCCTGATTGTATTCCCAGAAAAATCCATCTCGAACCGAAGCTAAAATCTCCAAATCTCCCACTTCGGGATTCCATGAGAAATCGACCTCCTCATGCAGGGAGGGACTGAATTTTTCACCTGCTTTAGGAGAGATTCGCCTCAGTTTGCTGCTTTCCAGAATATACTCAAGATCATCTTCCAGATCAGAGAGATACTCAGCTTGCCCTCCGAGGAATTTGTCTTTCATCTTATTCATTTTTAAGGATAATTTGGCTACTGGGAGCAGCATCCCTTTAATCCGCCTGGTAATGTGCTCTTCTATTCGACGATTGATAAACCCGATGACTTCCTCTTCCAATTGCATAAGCAGGGAATCAGCAATTTTAGGAGGTTCTTTTTCCATAGCTGATTCATCATATACTTCCATACAAGCTGTTTCTTTTTTCACCAGCAAAATCTCCTTATGAAGAAAGGGCTCATCGATATGCTGCCCATGGTTACCTTCAATATTCTCTTGCAGACCGGTCATTGCTTCAGGGTTCCATCTGGTACTCTCTCTTGATTGAACCTGGATGTTCTTTCTCCTCACTTTTTTTTTCTTAAACACAAGATAATCTCCCCCTTCTATATAGGTCTTATCTTTATACCAGTCTTCATCACCTTAGACAAATTTTATATCATGCACTTTTTGAAATGTAAACAAAGATCTTCGGCTTTCATGAAGGAAAACCGATAATTTTTTCCAGGATCAAATAACTATAAAGATTTGACAGGTACCTTATATTTATATATATTTTTATCAATGGTGGCTTCTCCCCATAGGGCCTCCTTGGTTCTCACGCCTTTGACCAAGTGATCTTCATGTTACGTTTCATGAAGGGAGTCAAGATAAGGAAGTGAATTTCTCAGATGATCATTCCGGCCACAGAGCCAGATTGAGGGAACGTTTCCTCAAGGGAGGCAGATCCGCACTCGCCGATTACGAATTACTGGAAATGCTCCTCGCCTACGTTATCCACAGAAAAGATACCAAGCCTCTGGCTAAAAAGCTGATGAAGGCCTTTGGGAATTTTGCCTCGGTCTTAGACCAGCCGACCGATAAATTGCTGCAGATCGAAGGAATAGGTAAGGCGGGGGCTGTATTCCTGCAGGCTATTCGTACCGCTCTTACCCGATATCTGGAGCAACAGATGGAATCGGCCCGGATTATCTCCTCACCAGAGGAGGTCGCGGATTTTGTACGGCTCGCTATCGGGGCTAATAAACGGGAATGCTTGATGTTACTGTGTCTGAATGCGGCCAATCGTTTGATCCACCATGAAATCCTGGTGGAGGGAACTGTTGATCAAGCTCCGGTTTATCCGCGGGAAATCTTGAAATCAGCTTTGATTCACAATGCCACCGCTCTTATTCTCGTTCATAATCATCCCAGCGGCCGGGTGCTTCCATCGGAACAGGACCGCCATATAACCCAAAAGATAACTACCCTGGTTTCTGAATTCAATATCACCCTGCATGACCACCTCGTTGTCTCTCCCTCTCAGGCTTATAGTATCAAAACCGGTCACATGCTTTGACCTGCCTGGCCATTCCTGTCAACGGATGAATGGGTAGAGATTATTATCATCTATAGGATGTAACATACCCGACAGGCATGAGTAATAATGGATCATAGTTGGGCGGAAGGTCCAGGATGTCTTTCACCTTGGCATCATCGAAAGCACCTACTATACCCGCCCCCAGGTTGAGAGCCACTGCCTGGAGAAAAATGTTTTGAGCAGCATGGCCAACTTCCATATGTGTATATCGTATTCCTCTCTTCCCGTATTTACCGGTTGTTCGAGCATATTCAGCAGCAATGATGATAGAGACCGGCGCAGAAGCCATCCAGGACTGGCTGAGGGACGCCTCGGCCAGAGCCTTTCGTAAATCACCCTGGCTAAGCGCCCTGAGTTGATGATAATCGGGCAGGTACTGATAAACGCCTGCGCTCAGATGATCTACCCCATCTTGGCCTATGACCGCAAAAATTACCAGGGGATTGAGAGCACCGGCTGAAGGGATGGCACGTTTGTTTCCTCCTTCTTCAGTTATACCCTGGGCTGCCCAAAGTATTTGCGCCAGTTGGTTCTTGGAGAGGGACCGGGGAAGGAAATTTCTTTCTGTTCTCCTCTTTTTCATTGCCTCCTCAACCGGCACAGATCCTTTATAACCAGGGGCGGGAAGTTCAATAACGCTTTTGGCGGTATCTTTGGATTCAGGTGTTTTGGCCATAGCCTGAAGGAAGGGAGAAATTTCTCGAGCTGCAACAACTGCCGCACCAGGCATACTCCCAACCTGATCACCTGAACGTGCCCCCAGCCAGGAAGGGAAACCTGTCGGACGACATGTTACCAAAAAGGAGAAGATGGTTAAGAGAAAAATGATAAGGCAGAAAACTTTCATGATCATAACCTCCCCATAGCCACAAATTTTTATTTTGTTCAAGAATGCCTGCCATATATATGAGCTTTCACTCGTTCATTTTTTCGGCAATAAACGATTTCTTTTAGGAGGGACATGTACTTTAATCATCAAATACTGGTGTGATTTTGAGCTCCCGATTACTTTCAACCACCAGGATTCCCTGGCGGTGAGATGGCTTATTCGGATTCTGGAAAAAAGCGGGAAACATAGCTCCGTCAGGCAATATGTCTTTACAGTCTAATTTTAAGGACTTACCTGGCCCAAGGGTATGTACGATGGCCTTGGGGAGGGTCTCAGGCTCGGATTTCTCTTTAGAAAAGGACTGAGTAAATTTTATGTTCAGTTTGGCCTCCTGCGGCCAGGGATTCTCGATATGGATTGCTCTAGCGTATGGTTCACGTGAGATAAGCCCTTCAGCCTTTAAGGGGTTAAGGCTGCACATGAATTTGGTTGAGTACTGATAGGCACCGCCATACAGAATGAGAGTCTGAGCCCTGGCAGGTGAAGAGAACAGAGATAAACAGACACTGAAGAGAAATAGAAGGACCATGGGAGTGAGTAAAATATGTATCCTTTTCATAATGTATCTCCTTATATTCCTTGCTGGGGGCAATCATCATGGAAGCACTTCTTCCTGAAATTTGGAACCCGCGATACTTTTCGGATTTTTGGAGTAGATGATGCTACTTGAAAAGCTCAAGACGAGGTTTGATCCTGCTCTTCAGGAGCACGACTCAGAACCGCCTTTCCCGCTGCAGAAAAACGATTGCTCCATATACACCACTCTTCTTCAATTCTCCGCAGGATTGAAAACCAGGCGCTTTGTTCAAAATCAATAGTGATATATTTACCTCGTAAGAGATGCTGGTAAAGGTCCAGGGCCTGACTGACACAATGAGACAATGAAAATGTCTGGGCCGTATTTTTTGCTTCTTCTTTCAACAGGCTGAGCTTTTGACTATCCAGAGAGATAATCCAATACATTGCCTGAACAAAAGCCTCTATACTCTCTTCTTCAATTAATCTCCCGTTTTCAAAATCCCTGAGAATTTCGCGGATCCCCGGTGCATTTAAAGCTACAACAGGAAGTCCTGCGGCCATTGCTTCAGTTAAGACCATCCCTTGTGTCTCACTCTTGGAAGTGAAGACAAATATATCCATCGCATAATAGGCATTCACCAGCTTTTTCCCGCTCAGGGTCCCGGTAAAGTGAAGGCGGCTTTCAACACCGTTCAGAGAAAAAACTTCCCCCATCATTTTTTTAAATGGTCCGTCACCGATAATCAAGGCATGACCTGAAGGAACCTGATTTAAAAATCTGGCAACCGTATGAGCCCAAAATTCAAGATTTTTCTCCTGAGCCAGTCGCCCGGTATAGCCAATAACCAGAGCATTCAGGGGGATTTTCATTTCAGACCTGATCGATGCTCCATCGCCATACTCAAATCGCGAAATCTCAACTCCCGTTGGTATAACAGTTATAGGTGTTTTTACTCCTCTTCTCCGCAAGATAGCGGCCGTACTTTCACTCGGTGCAATGACATGGTTACAGAGATTGGCATAACCTGTGGACAGTTCAAGGATAAAGTGCTGGAGTCTTGGTGAGTCTAAAGGAACATAATGAGTATATTGTTCATACATGGTGTGATGGGTGAAAATAAGGGGGGTATTGAGAGAAGTAGCCATGCGAAGAGCTGTATCCCCCAGGAGATAGGGATGATGTGAATGGATAATGTCAGGCTTGAAATGTTCTATTCTCTTTGACAGCAGCATCGAAATGGGCAGGCTGACTGAAAAGTCACTGCCGTTAAAATTTTGAATAGCCGGAATTCTTAAAACATCCTTTTCATCGGGCGGTATATGTTTAAACTCAGGAGCGATTACAAGAACCCGGTGTCCCTCCTTGCGATATTCATCAGAAAAGGACTTTACTGAATTGGCTACACCACCTACATGAGGAACGTAAGTATTCGTAAACATGGCGATGTTCATAGAAACCTCACTACTCTTTCCAAGAGTTAAATCAGTTCTCGGATTTCGAGCTTTTGGGCGGAAAATTCGAGAGCCTCTTTGATTCCCGGTTCCGGCCTGTCCGGTTCAGGATTATTATCTTCTTTTTCAAAAGCATTCACTCTCTTTCGGCTTTCTTTCTGTAAATCCTTCAACAACAAGATAGAGCCCCTTATGGCCAATTTTTTTCCGAAATGGGAGACAGGAAGAGTCCTGGTATGAATTTTGCTTTTTTCCTGTTTAATTCCATGAATGGGCAAAATCTTCAATACGAACATGGCAAGAGGACAAACTATGAAGATTGTCATTATTTTTTGCTCAAAATCCGGCAATACGAGGAAAGTTGCTCAAGCCATAGCCTCCGGTATACGAGGTGAGGTTGACTTGATTGATCTGGACCTTAGCCCTGAAGGAATCATATGGTCCACCAGGATTCAGACCAGCTTTACCTTAGACCTCGGCGTCTATGATTTAGTCTTTTTGGGCGGATGGGCTACGCTCATGAAAATCCACCCCTACTTAGTGGCTTATATCAAAAAGTGCAAAAATATAGAGGACAAGAGAGTATACGGCTTTTTCACAGCAGGCGCGATATTTTCCCTTGGCCACGTACGGGAAAATCTGGAGAAAGTCCTGAAGGCACGGGATATCCACATGATCGAATGCTTCTGTGTTACAACTCTTCTGGGATTGACGTTAACCAGGAGGAAACTGGATAGGGCTAAGAACTTCGGGAAGAGGGTAAGCCTTCAGGAAGGGCAAAAGATCTTAAAGGCAGTAGCCGTTACCTGTCTTCCAGCTTTTGAAAGGTAGCTATGGACCGCTTTTGGCCTACGTTTATGAGGAGAGGATCATATCCGGATCAGCATGCTGAATCCACCTTCGATATGTCGATTCAAGAGGCCGAGGTGCCGAATAAGGTAATTATTCCCCTATCTTCCAACCAGGACGTCCATCCCTGTTACCCTCTGGTAAGCATAGGTGATGAGATTAAAAGAGGTCAGAAGATTGGCGATGGTGATTCTGAGGAGTCTACTCCGGTCCATTCCTCTGTATCCGGAAGGGTCATCACCATTGAACCTCACTGGCACCCATTGGGAAAGAGGGTTCCATCCGTTGAGATTGAGGTAATGCACGGGGATGGTCCTGAAATTCTGCCGGAATCGGAGGAAATTTCTGATCCGGAACCTGATGAGTTCATCCGGAGAGTGAGGGAATATGGCCTCCCGTTTCATACCAGATTGAGAGCCGGACAACAAAAAACCATCGAAACCATCCTGGTTAACGGAACGGAATTCGATCCATATATCACCTCAGCTCATCAGACAGCCTCGGAATACCCCCACCATATCATATGGGCATTATCTCTCCTCACCAGGGTCGTTTCAGCCAAAAGAGCCATTATCTGTATTGAAAAAAGCAAAATGGAAATCTATGAAAGATTGAGGGCAGCTGTAAAAAATCTCCATGATACAGCCGTTCAATCCAAGCTCAATATTTTATTAATCAAAAAAAGACTCCCCTTATCTGCTGAATATCCTCTGGCCAGAATGGCGAAATTAAAGATCTTAAAGAACAGGAAGCCGATTGATCAGGGTTTCCTGGTTTTAAATATTCATACTCTTTACGACCTATACGAGGCTTTTATCAATGGCAAGCCAAAGGTTGACGCGATCGTTACCGTAGTCGGGTCGGGAATAAGGATCTCGAGGAATATGCGGATCAGGATTGGTACCCTCTTCACTGATATTATTCATCAGTGTGGGGGGAGACTTGAAAATATAGGAAGGCTTATGATGGGAGGAGGTATGACCGGTATCACTCAATTCACCCCTTTTGTACCGGTGGTTAAAGAAACGGTAGGAATTATGCCCCTTATTGCCTTCATCCTGGATGAAAACGAATCACATCTCTATGCGGAAGGACCTTGTATCAGATGTGCAAAATGTAATGATATCTGCCCAGTCCACCTTATGCCCAATGAGATTGCCGGCTATGGACGCAGAAGAAGGATTTCAGAGGCCATTCGCTATGGTGCCTTATCCTGTATCGAATGCGGTCAATGCAGCTATGTATGTCCTTCCAGAATCCCATTATCCGAATTGATTCGATCAATAAGAATTCAAGCCCAGGAGATGGAGAGGCAGGTGATATGAGCCGGATGAACGAATCTTGCGAAATGAGGTTGATAGTTTCTCATCCACCTTACCTTACATCAGGGGAAACGATCCACTGCCTCATGTTTGATATATTGATTGCTTCCATCCCCATAATTTTTGTCAGCCTTTATGTTTATGGAATACGATCTGTATGGATCATTTTGGTCAGCATTATCTCATCTGTGGTTACGGAAATCGCTATCCAGATCCTGCGGGCGAAAAAATTTCTTTGGAGAGAGCCGATCCATAGCTTGGTCACCAGTAAGGAAATTACTTTCACGGATGGCAGTGCCTTGATTACCGGTCTCCTTCTCGCTTTCACGCTACCGGTAAGTGTGCCATTCTGGATTCCCGTCATAGGATCATGTGTAGCTATCTCCAGTGGGAAGCAGGTTTTCGGAGGGCTCGGAAATAATATTTTTAATCCGGCTCTGGTCGGGAGGGCCTTTCTCCTGGCCTCATGGCCAACCTTGTTAACCAAATGGACCGGCCTACAGGAATGGCCAAGGTATATAAATCAGTTGAACATGAATCCGAAATCCTGGCTCTGGATTGATGCAGCTACACGTGCAACTCCCCTTGAAGCAGTCAAACTCAGCAGTTCTGCTTATTCTTCCGCAGATCTGCTTATCGGCCATGGCCATGGCTGCCTCGGAGAACTATCCGCTCTGGCTGTTCTCCTTGGTGCCTTATATCTCCTTTACAAGGGGACGATCACGTGGCACATTCCCGTGACGTATGTGGGAACTGTTTTTCTGCTCTCTTTCATTTTGGGCAATGATCCTTTCTATCAGATCCTGGCCGGTGGTCTTATGCTCGGTGCTTTTTTCATGAGTACAGACCCGGTCACCTCACCCATGACGAAATCAGGTCGTATTTACCTGGGAGCCATCTTAGGAGTTTTAACCGTAGTTATTCGAAATTACGGTGGATACCCGGAAGGTGTCTGCTATGCGATTCTCATAGGAAACGGGATCACTCCTCTCATTGATCGCATGACAAGACCAAAGCCGATTCCGGCAGGCTAATGCATTTCGTGGGGCATACCAGCGCGCATTGACCACAATTCGTGCACTTTGCATAATCGATGGAGGCAGTATTATGTTTCATGTGAATAGCTCCGAATGTACAGGCTCTCTCACATCTGCCGCAGCCTATACAACCGACTTTACAGATCTTTTTCAATTGAGCACCTTTTAAGTGAGAATGACAACAGACATGAATTTCCTTGGACTTCGGATGGATTTCAATAACTCCTCTCGGGCAGGCTTTGGCGCATGCCCTGCATCCTGTACATCTTTCCACATGAATCACAGGAAGGTAATTATCGTTCATCGAGATTGCTCCAAAGGGGCATGCGGAAACGCAGGTGCCAAATCCAAGGCAGCCCTCTTGACACATCTTCGGTCCCTCCCAGACCAGGGCAGCGGCAATGCAGTCACTGACCCCATCAAAGTCATACTTCCTCATGGTCTGGGTTTCCCCTCCACGGCAATGGACAACCGCTACTTTCTTTTCTTCAGGGGAAAGCTCACAGGCAAGAATGCCGCTGATCTTCTGAAGGCTGTCTTCAGTTATAAGGAGGCATCGAGAGGCCTCCCGGGGATTTTCACAGGCTGCTTTGGCCAAATCATGGCAGCCGGCAAAGCCACATCCACCGCAATTGGCCCCCGGCAATTCCTCCCCTACCTTTTCTACTTTCGGATCGACTTTGATGGCGAACTTTCTGGAGGCTAATCCCAGGCATAAACTTGCTATGGAGGCAATAATACATAATCCGACAATGGCCGCTATCATATCTTTACTCCCTTCTCAATCTACATACCCTTTAACCAACTTTTTTGCTGAATCTTTTCTTTTATTGCTTAACCAATCCGGTAAATCCCATAAAAGCGAGGGATAGGAGCCCGGCAAGAATAAGGGCGATTGGAGTCCCTCGAAAGGGTTTTGGAATATTACACCATTCCAGTCTTTCTCTGATCCCGGCGAAGATAACCAGGGCCAGGGTAAAACCCAGGGAGGCACTAAAACCAAAAATAAGTGATTTAAAAAAAGAATACTCCTTTTGCACATTCAGAATAGTAACACCCAATACCGCACAATTGGTGGTGATAAGGGGAAGAAAGATACCCAGAGCTGAATAAAGGAAAGGACTGACCTTCTGGATGACCATTTCAACCAATTGAACAAAGGAGGCAATGACCAGGATGAAGGCGACAGTTTCCATGTATTCAATGCTGTATGGCTGAAGAATAAGCTTACGAACGAGCCAGGTGATCATAGAAGCTCCGGTCATAACAAAGATTACTGACATGCCCATCCCCAAAGCTGTGTCAAGATCTTTCGAGACGCCTAAAAATGGACAGATACCAAGGAATCGTGTCAAAACGAAGTTATTTACCAATATGGCACCGACAATGATAAAAAATATTTCAGCCACCTGAACCACCTCTCTCCATAGCCGCTCTTCTTTTTTTCTCACCTGCCGTGGCAGGTTATAAGTCATCTTCTCTTTCGATAACATAATTATCTCTGAGAAGGGAACGAAAATACCTGATGAGAGATTTGACTGCAAAATATGTGTCAGATGTTCAAAAAATGAAAAGCAATGGAATATCAATCTGATTCACAGTATTTCAAGGAAGTTGTACCGGATAATTTTGGTGTTTCTGCATAAAATTTACAGGGTAAACTTTATGCGCTGGGCTTAACCCAAGGTTAAACCCTTTTATGAAAGGTAAACCCGGCTACTTCCAAGGGAACGCTTTTTGCACCTTTTCAGTAAGAAATACATCATAACTCTTCAGCTTATTTTGGAGGTAAAGGTGCGTGAGATTTTTAAACTCTTCGGAGTTCTGACTGCCGTTTGCTTTGTGGCAGCCCTGGCCCTGGCCCTGGTCCATAACCTTACCAAACAGCCCATAATCCGCCAGAGGCGTCTCAAGGTAATGAGAGCATTGTCGGCTGTCCTGCCCCCTTTTGATAATGAGCCGGATAAAGAGGTTTTGTGCCTGTCTGCTGAATCAGATGTTCAGGGTCATAAGGGCCCGATTACCTTTTACCTTGGAAGGGAAGGTGGACACTTGAAAGGTCTGGCCTTTAAGGTTAGCTCAAAAGAGGGATTTGGCGGAAATATTGAGATGATGATGGGAGTGACACCGGATGGAGAAATTACCGGTATTGAAATCTTGAGCATGGCCGAAACCCCCGGGCTGGGAGCAAGAATAAACAGTCCTGAATATAAGGCTGTCTTTAAGCACAAAGCACTGACCAATGTGAAATGGGCTTTAAAAAAGGATGGAGGGGATATTGATCAGATCACAGGGGCATCGATATCTTCCCGGGCCGTTGTGGCAGCCCTGAAGCGAGGTTTGGAATTCTTTAAAAATAACTACCGGAAGCTCGATATCCAGGAAAAGGACGGAACCAGAGAGGAGTTGGAAAATGCTGAAGTTTTTCAATGATATGATGAAAGGAATATGGAGGTTGAATCCTACTTTCAGGATCGTCCTCGGTATGTGTCCTACCCTGGCCGTAACTACAGCGGCCATAAATGGGGTGGCCATGGGCCTGGCGGTGACCTTTGTCCTGGTTTTTTCAAATGTCATGATAGCTGCCCTCAGAACTATCATTCCCAAAAACGTAAGAATTCCGGTTTTTATTGTTATTATAGCCTCTTTTGTAACCATTGTTGATCTGCTGATGGCTGCTTATTTTCTGGAGCTTCACGAGACCCTGGGGCTCTTCATTCCCCTGATTGTAGTTAACTGCATTATTTTGGGAAGAGCCGAAGCCTTTGCTTCCAGAAATCCGGTCGTGCAATCATTGGCGGATGGCCTGGGCATGGGTATTGGCTTTACTCTTTCCCTGATGATCCTTGGTGGCATCAGGGAAATCCTTGGCAACGGTACCCTCTTCTCTGTACCTGTCCTGAACCGGTCATTCCAGCCCTCATTGATCATGATTATGCCTCCGGGGGCCTTTATTACCCTTGGTATGCTCATGGCTCTCATGAATAGAATAGAAGAAAGAGATTGACCATTACGGCCTTGGCACTTCTATGCTCGTCTGGGTAGGATCAGTGATGAGGCGGCATGGAAGCCCGGGTATTTTTATTTCTAAAATTGGCGGCTGTCTGCGCCAGGAAGCCTGCCATGACAGGATTACCTTATCCGGCTTTGGATCAATGGTAAGAGAAAGAGTACCGTATGGAGTGAGGGTGGGACCACAGAATAACGATTCAGGCTGATCAAGCCAGTTCCTGGTGATGCCGCAAGCCAGAATCAAACGGTTTCCTTCCTCGCGGATGAAGAGATGGCGCATCATAAGGATCCATTCGGCTGCCGCCCAGATATGCTGGCCGTCACCCATGCAGCCACCAAAGGTACGGGGGTGTATCGCCTCCGGCCACTGGCCGGTGGGTGAGGCTATATCGGCTACGGTTTTCACGAGGTCATAGAAGCGGATATCCCCTGCGCGTAAGAGCACCTGGGCAATCTGCAGGGTTAGATAGGCATTGATACCTGAATGGATCATATCATGAAAGAAAGCTCCATGGACAAAGCATCCCCTGATCAGATAGTCTACCGTATGTGTTATCCGCTGATCATCGGGAGCCCACAAGCTCAGGGGATAGCTTGCTCCCAGACTGCCCACCGCACCTGCATCCATTCGGCGATAGGGTGAAGCCGGCAAACCCTGATGGCGGCGTATAGGAAGAGAACGTTCCAGACTTCGCTCAATGGCCTGCATGAGGGCATCTGCTTCCTGCCTGAAGATGCGGGCTGTTCTTAGGTGGCCCAGAGGCTCAATAACAGCAGCAGCTGACCTTAAACCGGCTACGCTCCAGAAATTATCCCAATAATAGAAATCATTCGGTCCAAGGTGCTCGGCACTGAAGCCCGCGGGTAAAAGTCCGGCCTGAAGTTCGTCAAGATTATCAGGAAGGCGTTTGTGTTTTATCCACATCCCCCCCTTTATGATTGGCTTTATCCAGGTAGGGCGGGGACTTGATCCGGTTAATTCACAGAATTTCTGCATAATCCATAAGGCCTCTCCATTTGAATCCCATTCCCCCTCCTGCGAGTGGAAGAATCCTGATATGGTTTGTTTCGATGGAAAGCGATTTATGGCCCGATATACTCGACGATATAAACCAACGTAGAGCATAGCCAGGAGAATGAAAGCAGCATCCCTGAACCAGAAGCGTTTATAGGTGAATGGCCCGGGATAAATCTCGCCCGGCGAATGGAGGATAAGGGAGCGCAGAGCAACTTCGTAAAGGAATTGAAATTGCTGATCAGGTAGCTTCATCCGGCATGTCTCATGCAGGGAAGGCGACCAGCCCATGTCTGGAGCATCTGAGGAGAACAGAGGAGTGCTTTCCTCGTCGAAGGGCAGGAGAACATCAAGACTGACCTGCCGAAACTGTCCTGCCTGGATTTTAAAGAGAGCAGCTGCGGTGGCCAATCCTACCTCACATTCAATTCCCTGTTTTTCCCGCCCTCCTGGCAGGTGAAAGAAAACGTCACCGGAGCGATATTTGGAGGTGATGTGCCGCTCTACCTGATGGCTGAAGGTTACGCAACCTTTTTTATTGATAATCCAGTTCAACCGGTCATAAGCCAGGGATACCTGATGAATGAAGCTGACACCCTCGGGATTATAAGGCCTGAGGGCAACAACCAGCCATCCGGGACTTTCGGCTCGAGCTTGAAAACGGATGTGGCATACGGGAAGCCGTTCCTCTCTCTCTTTCACCTCTACCATGCCTTTCAAGAGCAGGTCTCCCTTGATGACCTCTGTCTCAATGGCCAGTCGATCATCATCAAAAAGTATTCTCTGGGAGATGAATGGTGATCGGGATGGGACAAGGCACTCTCCCTTTTCGGTAAATATCCAGCTATCAATTGACCATCCGTCGAAGAAGGGCGTGATCAGCCCACATGGATCAACAATGGGAAGTGCCTTACAGTCGGGAATACCAACAGCCGTCCAATTTCGATGGGTCAGATTGATGTGGGTAATGGAAAAAGATCTTGGAATGAAGGATTCATC
>JBLIRT010000070.1:0-13933 GCA_049472445.1 bacterium | reverse complement strand
CCTCGACATGAAATCGATTCTCATTGTTGATGATGAAGAGAGTATGTGTGAATTTCTCAACATCATCCTCCGCAAGGAGGGGTACGAAACCCAATATACTGCTCAACCGAAGAAAGCCATGGAATTAATTCAAAGCCATATCTTTGATCTGGCCCTGGTAGATATGAAGATGCCGAAGATTGGGGGATTGGACTTACTCAAATCTATCAAAGAGATAAGCCCTGAAACGGTGGTCATCATGATGACCGCCTATGCCTCAACTCAAGCGGCTGTCCAGGCCATCAAATTAGGTGCCTATGACTATCTTACCAAGCCGTTTAAAAATAATGAAGAGGTGAAACATATCGTTAAGAAAGCCTTGGAACGTAAGCAACTGAAAGACGAAAATCTTGCCCTGCGGAACGAACTTTTAGAGCTGAAGGACCAATATCAATTAGGGAATCTCGTAGGCAGGAGCAAGAAGATAAGAGATATTTTCTCTATGGTCCGCAGAATCGCCAGCAGTACAAGTACCGTGCTCATTACCGGTGAAAGTGGAACAGGGAAAGAGTTAATCGCGAGGGCTATCCATACCCATAGTAAACAGAAGGACAGCTCTTTTATCAGTATCAATTGCGGCGCTTTGCCCGAAGGATTACTCGAAAGCGAGTTATTTGGACATGTCAAAGGAGCCTTTACCGGAGCTGTAGCTACGAAAAAAGGCCTCTTTGAGACAGCTGACGGAGGAACCCTTTTCCTGGATGAAATTGGGACAATGCCTGTTTCTCTTCAGGTCAAATTACTGCGGGTAATTCAAGATCAGGAGATTCGGAAGGTTGGATCCACCGAAGAAATCCAGGTTCATGTTCGAGTGATTGCAGCCACAAATCTGGATCTCCAGGCAGCGGTGAGCAGGGGGGAATTCAGAGAGGATCTGTATTATCGCCTTAACGTCATCCCCATCCGCATGCCTACATTACGCGAGCGACAGGAAGACATCCCTCTGCTGGCTAACCATTTTTTGAAGACTTACAGCCAAAAGGCCAACCAAGTGATTGACAGTATTGATCCTGAAACCATGCGGCTCCTAACGGCCTATTCATGGCCGGGCAATGTCAGGGAAATGGAAAATACCATTGAAAGGGCTGTAGCCCTGGCCACAACGAAAACCATTCGACCAGAGGATCTGCCGGAAAATATCCGCCTTCCCGCAGCCAATCAAAATCCAGTGATCAATACCTATGACTTTGAAAAGGGTATTGACCTTGAAAAAATAGTGGATGGCCTGGAGAAGGATTTGATAATTCAAGCCTTGGATAAGAGTAAAGGGAATAAAACCCAAGCTGCGGAACTGCTGAACTTAAGCTTTCGATCTTTCCGCTATCGCATGAAGAAGTATTGGGGCCAATGAAGGATCTGCTCTCCTATTTCACAAGGCTTTTTTGATCGTCATAAAGAACTTTACAAATCCATTTTTCTTTTTGATTATCGTACATGAAGTGCAGCAAATTATAGGCTGTCTGGTGGAAAGCTTTCTTACTATCTGTCGCCAGTTTCTGACCTGTCGGAAAGTCTGCTTTTAAAGGATTGATGAATTTCGTACGGTGTTTCACTCGATAATCCAAGTGTGGACCGGTAGAAAGGCCGGTTGTCCCTACATAGCCGATAACTTGCTTCTGTTTCACCCTTACTCCCTTCCGGATTCCTTTTCCATATCGGGACAGGTGATTATAATAAGTCTGGTATCCATTCATATGCTTGATGATTACCTGATTCCCATTTCCTCCCTCATATCTGGCTGAAACGACTGTGCCGTCCGCCACTGACCACACCGGTGTTCCCATGGGAGCAGCATAGTCGACACCAAGATGAGGTCTCACAGAGCCAAGAATGGGGTGTTTGCGATGATGGCTATAGCCGGAGCTAATCCGATTAAAGCTCAATGGAGCTCGTAAAAAAGCCCTGCGAACTGAAACCCCATTTAAATCATAATAGTCCATCTGCCCAGTCTCGTCTTCATAAAAGATAGCCTGATGGAGGCCACAATATCCATGTAACTCAGCAGCCAAAATCCGTCCAAACTTAACGAAGTTATTCTCAAAGCTGTATTTTTCCACAACCATTCGAAATTTATCTCCCTTTCTCAGCTCATTATGGAAATCAATCTTCCAGGCGAAGATATCAGTAAATTTACCGGCTAAGGCAGATTCCCCACAAACAGCGATGACAGAGTTAAAAAGAGAATTCTCAATTTGGCCGGAAATCACCGTCCAATACTTTTGCAACTGCACCTCTTTTTTAAAGCTATCCAGATTGCCATTCGGATCACGCTCAAGGATATAGGTTTCTATAGGTCCATTATTGTACTCAAACCGCCGCAGATTCTCTTCAGAATCAAGAGTCAAGGCGAAGGTGTCTCCCGGCATGGCTGAGCTGAAGGGGAGGATAGACTCCAGTTGTTGCACGATGGTATTGATGGTATCCATCTTAATGCTCTTATTGAGGAGGTATTCATAAAGGGTATCTCCCTTTTTCAAAATACCGCATACTTCACGGAATTCTTTACCTTCTCCTGGATCTGGATCTTCTCCCGGATGGCCCATATTGGCTTTCTCTACCTCCGGGCCTACATTCAGCTCTGGATCAGGTGAGGTTCCTGTCCGGGAGGAAGCTGATTTTCGATTACGCTTCCTTAGTTTCGTAACGGCAATTTGCGGTGAGATCGGTTCAGATAAAATCATCCAAAAGAGGCTGGCCATGGTGAAGAAGATGGGCAGAAGACCCAGGTAAACGCCTATTCTCTTATATTTCTTAACTTTTTTCTTTTCTTGAAGGGGTAAATAAAGAGCCACAAGAACCACCCATAAAAAGATTACAACTTTCTTTTTAAAATCTCATGAACTACAGCCGGATTTGCCTTGCCTGCACTTGCCTTCATCACCTGGCCTACGAGAAACCCTAAAGCCTTCCCCTTACCTTGCCTAATGTCACCAACCACCTGAGGGTTTTCGGCCAGAACATGGTCAATGATTTCTTCCAATTTTTCTTTATCGGAAATCTGGATTAATCCTCTTTCACGCACAATCTGTTCTGCAGGTCTGCTGCTGATAAACATCTCTTCGAACACAGTTTTGGCAATCTTCCCGCTGATAATACCCTGATCCATCATTTCTAACAAATCTGCCAGCATTTTGGGGCTGATGGGGCATCCAGTGATATCAATGTTCCGGTTATTGAGTTCCCGGAGTATCTCTCCCATAATCCAGTTACTGACGATTTTGGGCTTCTGAAATGAGGCAACACACTCCTCGTAATAATCAGCTAAAGGCCGACTCATACTTAATATCTCTGCATCATACCGAGGCAACTGATAGTGCCGGACAAACCGCTCAAGCTTAGCCTCCGGCAGTTCAGGCAGTGAGGCTCGTATTTGATCCGTCCACTCAGGATCAATATGTAAAGAAACTAAATCCGGTTCAGGAAAGTAACGGTAATCATGTGCCTCTTCCTTACTGCGCATGGAGACGGTTCTGTTCTGTTCAGGATCCCATAACCGGGTCTCCTGGATTACCTGCTCTCCCCTTTTTACGACAGCCTGTTGTCTCTCTATCTCGTATTCCAGAGCCTTTTGTAAAAAACGAAAGGAATTCAAATTCTTTAATTCTGCCTTGGTTCCCAACTTCTCCGAACCTTTCGGCCGAATTGATATATTGGCATCACATCTTAAACTACCCTCTTCCATATTACCGTCGCAAACCTCCAGATACTGGAGAATGCTCCTTAACTTCTGCAAATATTCACGTGCTTCCTGTGGACTTCGAAGATCAGGTTCGCTGACAATTTCAATCAGGGGAATTCCAGTCCGGTTGAAATCAACATAACTTTTGTGAGATGAAACATATCCTTCTGCATGAACCAACTTCCCCGCATCCTCCTCCATATGAATACGCGTAATGCCTATTCTCTTCTTTCGGTTCCTTTCACCAAACTCTATAAACCCATACTCAGCGAGTGGATTTTCATATTGTGATATCTGGTAGGCTTTTGGTAAATCAGGGTAAAAATAATTTTTTCGAGCAAACCTGCACTCGGTATTAAGGTGACAGTTCGTGGCTATGGCAGCCTTTAAGGCATACTCCACAACCTTTTTGTTCAATACAGGGAGCACTCCAGGATATCCCAGGCAGATCGGACATGTTTGTGAATTCGGTATTCCGCCGAATTCGGTGCTACACTTACAAAATATTTTTGATCTCGTTAATAACTGAGCATGAACCTCAAGCCCAATAACAGCCTCATATTCCATCACGCTCTCGCACCATAATGTGTCATTTTCCTTTTCATATCTTATCTGCTTTGAGTATACCCTGATTTATTCCTGCTAACAAGGAAACCATGTATTCCTTATAAGAATATAGATCATAAACTCTTTTTCCGGCTTACGGTAAATATTACCCCGGTGTCTCTGCCCTCCCCCTGATATCCGGCTTCCGCTGATAGAAATGAGTATTTTGTTCATACGTGTAAGCAGCCTGGATGAGTTTTTCTTCCTTAAAATAACCGCCTAATAGTTGCATGCCTATGGGCATTCCCTGTTTCGAGAAACCACAAGGGACGGAAATAGCTGGAATCCCTGCTAAGTTAGCTGAAATTGTAAAAATATCAAGTAGATACATCTGCAAGGGGTCGTCGATTTTTTCCCCGATTCGAAAGGAGGTAAGCGGAGCAGTCGGAGTAAGCAATACATCAAATCTTTTAAAGGCCCTCTCAAAATCCTGTTTGATTAAAGTTCTCACCTTTTGCGCCTTCAAATAATAGGCATCGTAATAGCCGGAGCTTAAGGCATAAGTACCCAGCATGATTCTCCTCTTGACTTCCGCACCGAAACCTTTCTGTCTTGTGTTTTTGTACATTTCAACAAGGTCGCTGAACTGATCATCCCGGAAACCATATCGAACTCCATCATACCGCGCCAGATTGGAACTGGCCTCAGCCGTAGCTAAAATGTAATAGGTGGCAATGGCATATTCAGTATGCGGCAGATCTACCTCGTCCACCTCTGCACCGAGGCTGTGTAAGAGAGAAATCGCCCGGCGCACCGCCTCTTCAACTTCCCTATCTAACCCCTCCTGAAAATATTCCCTGGGAATGCCGATTTTCATTCCACGTACATCACCGATAAGGTGCTTTTCATATTCTGGAACCTGAATATTTACAGAAGTGGAATCATTTGGGTCATAGCCACTGATAACGTTCATGAGCAGAGCGCAGTCGGCTACATTTTTCGTAATAGGCCCGATCTGATCAAGAGATGAGGCAAAGGCAACCAATCCGAATCGCGACACACGACCATAGGTAGGCTTTAAGCCAACTACTCCACAGAAGCTTGCCGGTTGACGAATGGAACCGCCGGTATCAGAGCCCAAAGCGGCCATAGCCTCATCTGCAGCGACAATAGCGGCTGATCCTCCGCTTGAACCTCCGGGAGTACGACTGGTATCCCACGGATTTCTGGTGCATCCAAAATAAGAGGTTTCCGTAGAGGATCCCATAGCGAATTCATCCATATTGGCCTTCCCTATAATGATGGCCCCCCGGTTCAGCAATTTTTGAGCTACGGTGGCATTATAGGGAGAGTTAAAGTTACTCAAAATCCTTGAAGCACAGCTCGTTTTTATTCCCCGTGTACAAATATTGTCTTTAAGAGCGATGGGAACTCCTAAAAGAGGCCAATGCGATACCAAATCCTCACTGGAATATCCGGCGAAGATTTCATCCGCCTTAAGAGCGTGCTCCAAGGCCATTTTGGCATTAACCATGATATAACCATCGATGAATGGATCAGTCTCCTCAATCCGGTTCAAAACCGCACGTATTACTTCGACTGATGATATCTCTCTTTGCCGCAGCAAACGAGACAATTCAAGAATGGATAATTCATAGACATGTTTTCCCGACATTTCCCTGTAGCTTTACTTTATCTTCTGTAATAAGGACCCTTCAAATAAAAGAGGGGGTACCCTTTTCACCAGAATTTATGGTTCAGGTTACCCCCTCACTTCCTGTACACTTCCTCTTTACTCTACTGTTTCTCTCAAACCTTTACCAGCCTTAAACTTGATGATTTTCTTAGCGGGGATCTTCAATTCTTGACCAGTTTGTGGATTTCTTCCAGTACGAGCCTTTCTTTCAACGACAGAATATGTTCCAAAACCGATTAAAGTAACATTTTCGCCCTTACGTAAAGCATCCTTCACACCATCGGTAAAGGCTCCTAATGCCTTCTCAGCAGCCGCTTTACTGATATTAGCCTCACTTGCCATTTTGTCTATTAAATCAGCTTTATTCACTTATTACTCCCTCCTTTCCTTTTAAGTTTCACCATTTGCCTGTATAATTATACCAAAGACCCAGTATTGTCAAGCTTTTTCTCTCGATTGTTTATTATATTTATTTATTTTTTTTAAATTTATCTCCACCCATTCTATAACTAGTTGTTTTTAAAATAAAATTAAAAAGATGCCGAGCCGCCGCAGTGCTATTGACCTGAATAGCCCCAGTAATTCCGTGGGACCGGTTATTATGGAGATCCCCCCATACGAGATTGTATAGCCGGAAGGAAAAAAATATTTTTCTTGACTTTTGCTAACTCATGATTGCTTGCTCTTTCTTTTAGCTCAAAATCATGATAACATGGTAGCGTCTTTCTCACATACTATCAATGAAGCGATAGGAGCCTTATGTCCAAGCAGGTCGATAAGATATTCTTCTGGCTTATTATGGTTGTCATTGTCTCGGCAATTGGCTTTTTGAGTTATGTTACCTTTCTATCTGAAACCTCCCACCAATCATCAAAGGATAGGACCAACCATCCCAACACTGTTACCAAAGAGGCAGAGGAACTCTATATCTGTCTTGAAGGGGCCAGGATAAGGTCACTTCCTCAAAAGACAGGGAAAACCATATATTCTCCCCAAGTGGGTGAAAAATTATTGGTAATGGGAGAGAAAGAAGAATGGTTTCAGGTTGGAAAAGTATTCAAGCAGTCAGGCTCTAAGGCAGCAGGATGGATAGAAAAAAAATATGTTTGCGATCAACCGCCTAAACAGACCTCAACCAAGAGCCAGCCTAAAGAGGACCCATCCCCCACCCCTGAATCCCCTTCAAAAGAGGAAGCAGGCTCTCAAAAACCCAGTGAAAAAGCTGCACCTCCCCAAAAAGCCCCTGAACCTTATGCCGGGGGAATCCCTGAAAATTATCCTGGAGGAGTCGATTCCTTTGGCAGCATAGAAAACCTTTTGGAAGCATTATTCAACCAAATCAATTCACTTCACCAGATGCAATACGCTCAGGTCTTATTTGATGACTACCAGGTATTGGATGGAGGGATGCGCCTTGAGGTAAGGGCAACCGGCCTCTGGAGCCTTTTACCACAAGGCCATAAGGTGCAGGTTCTCAATCGCTTATCTAATCAATATTTCATTATCGCCTGTAATATTACGAGGATTGTAAACTGCACTCCCGATCTTATTCCTGGCGTCAGCATTATCAATTCTTCCGGTAGGGAAATTGCCTATCAGAGCTCTAGTGGATCCCAGATCTTAGAGTAAGGTAAATAGATTAGAACTGGGAAGATTATCTTAAAAATCAGGGAATTAATCCTCCACCATACCCGCCGCCACCTATTCCGCCGCCACCTATTCCGCCGCCACCACCACCTATTCCGCCGCCACCGCCGCCACCGGGGACGAAGGGATTGGTGATAGGTGTAGTGATGAAAGAGAGTGGGGTTGTAGTTACAGGAAGTATAGTAAGGGGTGGAATCACCTGAGTTGGCTCCAAGATGATCGAAGCTTCGGTGATAGGGGCTGCTCCTTCAAGTAAAAAGCTGAAAAGGGTGTCATATAATGAATCTCCCAGACTTAATCCTAGAAGCGGATTCGGGAGCCCCCCCAACCCAAGCAAACCACCTCCTAAACCGTACAAACCAAGCCCATTTAATCCATATAAACCGCCAAGGCCTCCCAAAGGTGGTCCATAAGCTCCCATGGCTAAGAAAGGCGATCCAATAAGTCCATACCCGACTCCAAAGGGTAAACCGCCAGTGATTCCAAAGGGAGCAAAAGGTGTCAATGGAGGAATTACGGGAGAATAGAATCCTCCGAGGCCAGGGTAGGCTGCTCCCAAACCACATGAGTATTTTGTCCCCTGACCATACCATGAATTCGCTCCATACCATGAATTCGCTCCATACCATGAATTCGCTGATCCTGAACCGCTCGTGGATTTCTTTTTATTGGTCGGTGTGGAAGCAGTTTGCTCCTGCTGGATGCTTACTACCTGTAAATACGAACCATTTGGGTCTTCTTGATTACACTGGAAATCAAAGCAGCCGGGTTGATTGTTTGAAATCCAGCCGAAATCTTGAATAAGAGCATCTTCATCACAGGGAATAAAATCTAGAGAAAATAGTTCTTCATTTGGGGCAAGTGAAGAAAGCCCAATCTTTTTTAAATCGAATCTCGTTCCCTGAAGACTGATCCGCTTGATGAAAGAAAAGCTGGATCGAGAAAACGCGGGATCCACAGATATAATATCATCAATAATATTCAATTGATATGTTTCCCATTGAGAGCTCATAAGGTTCCTGAAAACGTTGATTGTATTCCCGGAAAAAGTAACCTCCTTCTCCTCCCCAAAAGAATAATTAATCCAAACATCCTGCAAAGTTGCATCATCAGTTACTGCACTAACGGAAAAGACAAACTTATCCCCACTTCGGATCACCAGGTTAATTTCGGACAGGCCCTCCAATTGCTCACTCCTGTCTGACAGGTCCATGCGCAAGTAGACAGGCAAAAGGGTTTTGGGTTGGGAGGCCCTGGCTGGAAAAGGCTGCATTCCACCAATACATGAGACGAAAAGAATGCCTCCCATCAGGGCAAAAAATTGACTATATCCTGCTTTATTCGAAAAAAAATCTTTCCTGCTCTTCATGTTATTTCCCCACGAACCTTATCATTTCACTTATGTTTTACATCCCTTTATTTCAACACGTAAAGGATTTGGATCGATACATACTCAGAATGGTACTCTTCCCGGTTCATATAGAACCGGTTCGATCACTTGATGCGTAGGAGGAGGTTCTGCCAAAAGAGAGTGATTTCCTTACGATGAGTACATCTTACTTGTTGAATTCATGTATTTTGTTACTTATTATATATTATAATTTTTCTGCCTTTCATTTGTCAAGAAATTTTACTCTTCAGTTATCCTTAAAAGCATGCTATCATAATAAAGAATCCTAAATAAATGCTTATTTAAGGGAGGAAAAAACGTGATTTTTTTGGTCGCTGGATGGAAAGATACATCTATCAGCGCTATCGGGAGCTGCGGGAAATTACCCACTTTGGAGATCTTGAAGATTCATGCAAATCATTACCACCCATATCAATGCTGATTTCGATTCACTCGCTTCAATGATTGCAGCTCAAAAATTATATCCAGAAGCGAAGCTGGTCTTCCCCGGCTCTATGGAAGCGAATCTCAGGCTCTTTTTGAAGGCTCCGGAATATCATATTCCTTTCCTGAAAATGCGAGATATCTCTCTGGAAGAAATCAACCTCTTAGTACTGGTAGATACAAAACTGGCTCGTAGAATAGGAAAACTTGCACGTATTCTGGATCGTCCGGACCTCCAGATCCATATCTATGATCATCACCCATCTCAAACCGAAGACATTCATGGCACCCTTGAAATGATTAAGCCTTATGGATCAACCTCAACCATACTGGTAGAATTACTCCGCCAACAGGGCATTGAGATCTCACCGAGAGAAGCAACCCTGATAGCCCTGGGCATCTATGAGGATACCGGTTCCTTTACGTTTACTTCTACAACCCCGGAAGATCTTCAGGCAGTAAGCTTTTTACTTTCCTGTGGAGCTGATCTCAACGTAATTTCGGATGTCATCAACCGCAATCTTACGGCTGAGCAAATCTCCCTGCTTAATCTCCTTCTCCAATCCTTAGAGAGATACACTATCCATGGGGTGGAAGTGGTCATTGCTTCGGCTACTACAGATCAATATGCCGGGGATGTAGCTATTCTAGCTCATGAAATCAATGACATAGAAAATGCCAAGGCTCTTTTCGTCATAGCCCAAATCGAGAATCGAATCCACTTGGTTGCCCGGAGCAGAATATCCGGGGTAGATGTAGGCGAAGTGGCCCATGCCTTTGGGGGTGGGGGCCATCACCATGCCGCCTCAGCAACGATTCACAACCAACCTTTGGCCCAATGTAAAGAATCCCTCCTTGAAGTACTCAGCCGGTGCATCAAACCGGCCATCATAGCCAGGGATATTATGAGCTCTCCTGTCAAAGCAATTCAGGAAACCCTTACCATTGATCAGGGGAAATCGGCCCTTCACCGGTATAATATCAATACCCTGCCCGTTCTTAATCAGCACGGGCAACTCGCCGGCCTCATCACTCGCCAGACCATAGATCGAGCAATACGCCATGGTATGGGAAATTCACCGGTGAAAGATTTTATGCAAAGTGATCTGATAACCATTGATGAAAAGGCTGACATCGATCAAATTCGTGAGAATATGATCGAAAGTAATCAGCGTTTCCTCCCTGTCCTGCAAAAGGGACACTTAATAGGAGCTATCACCAAGACTGACCTCTTGAGAGCCCTGCATGACCACATGTTGCAACTCTTCCCTTCCCAGACGGCTCTTGATTCTGCCACTGAAAGTCACGTAAAAAATGTCAGAAACATTTTAGAAGACAGACTTCCTCAAAGGGTTTTCTCCACCCTGCAAATTATTGGCCAGGCTGCTGATGAATTGGGAGTATCAGTTTACGCTGTAGGCGGATTTGTTCGAGACTTACTTTTACACGTCGATAATTATGATATTGATTTAGTAACTGAAGGCAATGGAATTCTCTTTGCCGAATATCTCGCCGCTAAAGTCCATGGGCGAATAAGGGCCCACCGCAGATTTGGAACGGCCGTAGTCATTTTCCCTGACGGTTTCAAAATAGATATTGCTACGGCCAGAACAGAGTATTATGAACGGCCGGTAGCTCTTCCTCGCATTGAACTGAGTTCCCTCAAACACGACTTATATCGCCGGGACTTTTCAATCAATGCCCTGGCTATACAACTGAATAGTCTGAAATTCGGCCAACTCATTGACTTTTTTGGAGGGAGGAGAGATCTCAAAGATAAAAAAATCAGAGTATTACATAGCCTCAGCTTCATTGAGGATCCGACTCGAGTTTTCCGAGCCATACGATTTGAGCAGAGGTACGGATTTAAAATTGGCCAAAACACTTTAAGCCTCCTGAATAATGCTGTGAGAATGGATCTTTTGACCAAGCTGCAGGGGTATCGCCTCTTTTGTGAGATTTACCTCATTCTCCAGGAAGAAAACCCCCTTAAGGCTATCAATAGGATGAGAAAGCTTAATCTTCTCAAATATATCCACCCACAAATCCATGGTAATGAGCAATTATTCCGGCTGCTGTTGGAAATAAAAAAAGTCGTCGATTGGTACCATCTTCTTTATCTGGAAGATCCTATCAAAGATTGGCTCCTGTATTTTGCCGGTCTCACTGATCAATTAAGCTTTGGGGAATTTTACGAGCTTTGCCATCAGCTTAAAATCAGTCTGAAATATATTTCGGCTCTTACTCAGATTAAGGTCAGACACCAGGAAATATTGAAGAGCCTGTCTTTCCATCCCCAGGCCAGGCCAAGTCAAATCTATGGGATGTTAAATCCCTTCAGTCTGGAGGCACTCCTCTATGCTATGGCTAAAGGTTCTGAAAAGAGCAAAAAAACAATTTCACACTATCTTACTACTCTGAAATCGACAAAGATCTCTCTGAGAGGTATTGATTTGAAAACCATGGGTTACCGCCCGGGGCCAATTTTCAGGCAAATCATGCAAGCTCTTTTAGAGGCCAAATTAGATGGAGCTATTAAAACCAGACAGGATGAGGTGGATTATGTAAAAAAATTTTTTTCAACTCACACCCTGCAGACAGTTAAGCCTGAATCCAGGGTAAAAACTTAAAAGAATCTCTATTTCAAAATCTTAACCTTCACCTCTGGTGAAAGGCAAAGGCCGGATTTACCCTTGTGATCAACGATCCGCCATGACATGTGGTCAAACCATAAGACCTTCAAGAAACAGGCGTCTATAACATTAACGTAACAACATTGTGATCTTAATAATATGGGAAATACAGCTTTCTACATAAAAAGTATGAGTATCTCTGCACTTCCGATCCTCCTGGCTATAGTTTTACATGAGATAGCCCATGGATGGGTAGCTGACAAACTCGGCGACCCGACAGCTAAATTAGCGGGACGATTGACTTTAAACCCGATCCCTCACATTGATCTCTTCGGGACAATTATTCTGCCGACCATTCTCCTTATCTCTCGAGTCGGCATTTTGTTTGGCTGGGCGAAACCAGTACCGGTTAATCCATACAACCTGAGAGATCCAAGGGAGGGCATGCTGTGGGTGGCAGCGGCGGGACCTGCAACCAATTTTGCCATAGCTGTTGGAAGCGCCTTATCGTTACGCATTCTCAACTTCTTAAATCCCGGTTTATTGCACATATCACCAACCATGGCCGGGAGATTCAGCCTTGGTAGTTCAATACTCCACCCATTAGCTCTTATGTGCATCGTCAGTATCCAGATAAATATTGTTTTAGGCCTGTTCAATCTGATCCCTATCCCCCCAGCCGATGGAGGAAGAATCATGGCAGGACTATTGCCAAAAAAACAGGCAGAAGTTTACAGTAAAATAGAGCCTTTTGGAATGATTCTCCTTTTTGCATTTATCATGTTCGAGAGTCATGCTGAAATTTTATCCAGAATGATTTTATTCCTGACCCGTTTGCTCCTGTGGATATAAAGGGTCAAGAGTCCAGGGAGGAGCAAAGGAAATGAATCCGAGCAGCTTTCATATGATTGGAGAAAATCCCCTCAAAAATTGGGAAAATGAGGGCTCATTACCCCTTCTCAACGATTACAAAATCGTTTTAGACGTCTTCGAGGGGCCGTTAGATTTATTAATTCACCTCATTAAAAGGGAGAAAATAAATATATACGATGTTTCTATCACCAGAATAACGGACCAATATCTGGCCTTTCTTGAAACAATGCGCATCCTTGATCTTAACATCGCCGGCGATTTTCTCGTGATGGCCGCTACCCTGATCTACATAAAATCACGAACCTTATTAAGTGCTAAAGAGGAAGATGAAGAGGAAGAATTAGAAGAGCAAAAAAATGATCTGGTCGAGCGTTTAGTCGAATATCAAAAATTTAAGGAGGCAGCGGAACATCTTGCAGGTTTTGAGCAAGAGCAAACGAGCCTCTATTTTCGTCCAGCCTGCCACTGCCAGCTCAAGCTTGCTGAAAAACTATTACCGGACATAAAAATTGAAATCTTCGACCTGGTTTTGGCCTTACAAGATGTACTTCACAAGGTTCGGCAAGAAAGAGTCTTTATCCCAATTGAGATCACGGAGATTGATATGAAAGATAAAATACGACAGATTCTTGCCTTTTTGAGACATAACCAATGTATCTCATTCAAAAAAATATTGGAGGGAAACTATGAAAGGCAGAACATCATTATAACTTTTTTAGCCCTCTTGGAATTAGTGAGGGTGAGCAAGGTTCAAGTCCATCAATCAGAACCCTTCGGGGAGGTACACGTTTCCATCAATCCTCCAGGCAAAAAGTTCAGAGCCTTGCCAGCTTCATGAGGGTTAAGTTCATTGAATAATTGTTCCTGCTGTGAAATAGATTGCATAAACCGGCATTTCTTTTCATAGGGGAGGCGATCGTAAAATATGATCATATAATGAAATGAATGGGATTTTATAAGATTTGATTCTGAAGTCCTGGCAAAAT
>JBLIRT010000007.1:0-38157 GCA_049472445.1 bacterium | reverse complement strand
CTAACTCTACAAGTGGACCGGCCTTGGGGGGGGGGCTGGTCATATATGGAGGGAAGGCTATGGAGGGTACAACTAGTGATCGGCTCCTCAAGATATTGATCTATTTTTATACCAGGATTGATTTTTTGAGCTTCTTCCAATGAGACATCATTGGCAGGATCGTTTACCCTGGCTTTCACTCGTCTTTTCTTTGCCGTTCCCCTCAGCCATACCTGGTGTGTAGGATCAAGGTCGCTGGCCATAATCCAAGGAGCAATGCGTACCACTGCTGATTGTATAGTTGCCGTACGAGCCAGACCTTTTTTTGACGTATCCGGAGTAAATTCGAATCGAAGTTCTATATAGGCATCACTCTCATCTTCTTTTTCAGAAAATTCAACAGCTTCTATCCACAGGTCTCCTTCACCCCTATTGTTAATTTTATCATACACCGGCGCCCAATCATTGATCTCGTATGTATCGGATCCATTCTCGGTTTCAGTAGCCGGGCCTATCACCATTTGTGCACCCATACAATTGCCCGCCACATTTCCATCTATGGAATCGTCGAATACCCGGACCTTATCAGGTTTGTTAACAGTCAACCGTGCACCCCAATGTTCAGGAAGCTCTGTACCGTGCACCTTTTTTAAGGTAATTTTCATTCGCTCCTGAACAGCAGCCCCCTCTTCGTAGCCTTGTGTCTGCACCATAATGATACCGCCTTTATGGCTTTCCTTTTCACACGGACCCCATTCCCAGGTGCTGCAACTCGCAGGTTCTGCATCGATTTTACCATCACGATCTTCGTCCAGGTACATCTTTACTTCAGCAGGCGGATGGCAGCTTTCTTTAGCCGAGGGAGCTTCTCGTTTACCTTTTGCATGTTCTGCCTGTAATTGCTGCCGCGAACATTTTGTACATTTGAGGTCTCCCTCCGCAGCATCGTTCATACAGCCCTCAGTAATACATTTGGCCAATGGTATTGCTCCTTTTGAATAATAACATCAGATTTAAAGCATTTCCTCCGGCCAATGAGCCCGGCCCAGGCTTTCCCGCGCCTTATTCCAATCACTATCAGTTATCTTCTTCAGTAACATACCGATCCTCTTGTCCGGTTCCACCCGTTCATCCGTGAGATATCGATGGAATGCAGGATGATTGTCGAAGTCTGGAGCTACGGTAAACATAAGTGCTACAAATGTTGTGATGTTGTTCTGCCAGGTGAGACCATAGGCTCTTGCTTTTTCTATCCCGTATGCTATCCGTTTATATACCTTTTCTGCCGGCACATTAGGAACAGCATCTGCATGGCTGGATTGAAGTTGTTCAAAAATTGAGTGAATAAATGTTTCTTCAGCATGCTGTTGAAAAGCATCCATCTGCTCTTTTCTGATGATCAGCATTCCTTTTCTTCCTTTTTTCCTTATTCATTACCATATGCTAGCGCAAAATCCAGCACAATACAAATAAAAATTCACTCATAGGAGATAGGTAACACAATTATGAGATGCTTCAATGCGTCGTGGTATTACCATCATCCTGCTCAAGTATGCTAATAAGTTTGTCTCTGAGGGACTTTATGTGTCTTCTGCGTTCTTCCGGCGTAAGGGAATCATAAAATCTCAGGGGGTTCTCCCTTCCTTCTCTGGCCGGTGAAAATTCCTTTTTCTCGCTCCAGCCTTCAACTAATTTAAAGTATAAGGCTATAGCACCCACATTGCCCGAAAGCCCTGCTCTGATAAGGGACAAAATGAGGCTTTCCTTAACCTCCAGCTTTTGGTCATCGGCTATGCGGTCCCATGTATCAGAGAATTTCTTATCCTGGCTCTTCCAGATATAGAGGTGGCCGCGGGAAATTCTCGTCTCCCTGGTTTCTCTCATCTTGCTGACCGTGCTTTGGACATTCCCCCGGTATAACGAAAGAAGTTCTAAAAATCTTGCCTTGATTGCTTTTCTGTTTTTAGCCAAAACAATACCCCCCTCTCTAATACTCTTTGAAGTGCATAAAGTTGCTCTATTTCGCTTCGCTGGCTGCTCATGCTTTTCGTAACCATGCCCTCCCCTGGTGACGGTGTTAAGCTGAAAAACCTGTCCAATCCGGCGCAGTATCTTACCGCCGGCCCGCATCTTGTACTCTCTATATATAATTATACCACAGAAGTATAAATATTGCCAACTATAAAATACCATAGCTCTCGGTGGGATAAAAAGAAATGGGGCTCAAGCTACTGTAAAGTAAGCTCCAATAACAATAATACTTCGCCCATGAGTAAAGAGACTTTTGGCCGAAGCCATAAAAGCGGAAGTTGAGGAATTTTTATCCACGTGCCAGGCTCTGAGGGATGAGCAAAGCCGGCAGAGGATAGTAAGGAATGGATACTTAGGCCATAATTTCATCTATTGGCAATATCTGCAACCATGGCGGATCGTAAGAATAGATATTTGTTTCTCTTTTCATCTTTGGACTCGCTTCAAAACTTTCTCTTTGGCCTCCTCATGATCTGTTCCTTCACCCTTTTCGAGCTGATTGAGTGATATAAGAATATCTATCAGAAGCTCAGAGTTTCTCTCGCATCTTTTCATATTCATGTGCATCTAAAAGAACAGTGATGAGATCTAAATTCTATCGTTTCGAATTCTGGGCCACATATCTCTGATGATCACCACCAGGAGGAATGCGCGCCCCTATATACGGGATGGCCATGTTCATCCATCATATCTTCATAGTTCCAGCGGGGAAAAGACATAGTACGGAATTGGGAGTCAGAACCGGCATTTTGGTATCCAAAGGTGTTAAAATTCCCCCAATTTGAATAGGAACTGCCAAAGTTAGGGAGATATACAGGGGAGTCAGCTATCCTGTCAAAGGAATGTGTGTATTCATTACCAATCGGCCATGAAGGCGTAAATCCGCCCCATGAGTTGAGAGGATTTCCCGTGCCCTGGGGAAAAGCAGAGCCCCAACCCAAGGAAGAATTCTGAAAATAAGGGGGGCTTTGAAAGTTTGGTCCAAAGGACCCTCCTGACCAGGGAGCAGCCGGGATAGCAGGGAGGCCCCAACCCATGCCGGAGGCAAACATGGGCGCATTCCCCCACGTCCATCCTGAATTCCAATCCGTATCTTGTGCTACCGGTCCTGAAAGAAAGTTTACTCCACTGTACCAGCGAGAAGCATCAAACGCTGGCCCAAATGGAGCCCCGTAATCGAATGCCTGGGCAGCTTTAACGTGTATACAGAAAATGGTGAACAAAATCATAAACATAAGTAACCTTTTCATGTAACTCCTCCCTTCATCGGCTCTTATAAAAATCCAGTGATATCTCTGTTTTGGTTTCGAAAAGAGAATCCTATTTTCATCATTCGTGGTGCCTCAAGGGGCATGACTGTTTATTACGAAAATAGCTTCCTCCGTTCATGTTTCGTAGCGCCTCGAAGCGACATGGACGTTTTTTAGAAATTTATTCTCAAAGGATTTTCTTTTTTCCGGATGGTGAGAATCTCAGATAGTGTAAGAGATCTTTGAAGCTATTTACTATTATACTGAAACTGGAATATTTAATCAATGGATTTCAGATTTTTCCTACCTTCTATCCAAACAGGATGGGGTTGGGGTGGTCGCTGGAGCGGCATAGGGAGTCTTTTGATGAAGTCTCGAGGCTGTGCTGAGCGTTAAAAATGGCCTTTGTCTGAGCGCAGCGAGTTAGGCCATTGAGCGAAGCGAGCTTAGAAGCTTCCAAAAGACGACCGTTTAGCGAAAGCGACCACCCCCTCCCTGGAAGCGATCCCCCCCTCCCTGGAAGATGGGGAACATCTGAATGGAATTAACAGAAATCCATCGGACCATTCCGGCCTACCTATCTTTGCAACCTATTGAAATGAAAGTAATATATCGGACCATCCCGGTCCGCTTATCTATGTAACATATTGAAATTCAATACTTTTAGAGTTTTTTTGAGCCCAAGAGACCGACCTTCGCTGAAACCGGCCATGAGCAATTTCAATACACAATTTCTCCCTTTTTAATATGTGTATTGTTGTATCCGACATTCCGCACCATGAAGCTAACCTGTTAAAAAGGTTATATTTAATTTTTTGCAGCTTTGCGCTTCTTTTTTCACAAAGGTAACAAAATCAAAAAATTAAGCAGTGGAAGTGCGGAATATGGATTGTATAGTTTTCCCATGGCCAAAACCCGGATTCTCATAAGGGACAGGCCCTGACAGGTCACTGTGGAAAGCCTGTTTTCCGACAGAATACCTGCAATGGGCTCACTTTGAAGGAAAAGCTGCAAAATTCCTTCTTCTATGGAAAACATGCACCTCATTTCGTATATCCTTCCGAATACATCTCATGATAAGGGAGCTTATACCATGATGATCAATTGAAGGAAGACATGGTCAGCGTATCATATCTCAGCGAGCAGAATATTTTCCTCTTTCTGGTCCAGGTTGCCCTCCTGCTGGGTCTCTCACGGGGTCTGGGAGAAATCTTCCGGCGGCGGAGGCAGCCTGCGGTCACAGCCGAAATACTGGTCGGTTTACTTCTTGGGCCGACCGTGTTCGGCCGATTCCTGCCCGGCCTTCAGACTATCCTCTTTCCACCCGACCAGATCCAGCAGAACATGCTTGAAACCGTGGCCTGGATAGGGGTATTTTTCCTTCTCTTGGAGACAGGACTTGAGGTTGACTTCTCCATTGCCTGGAGGCAGCGGGGGGATGCCCTCAAGATCGCTCTCACCGACATTATTTTACCGATGATCATTGCCTTCATACCCAGTATGCTCCTGCCGGACCACTACCTCATGAATGTAGACCGGCGAATAACCTTCGCCCTTTTCATGGCCGCAGCCATGACCATCAGTGCCATGCCCGTGACAGCCAGAGCCTTACATGACCTCAACCTGGCCAAAACCGAACTCGGGTTTCTCATCATGTCAGCCCTGGCCGTCAATGATGTCATAGGCTGGCTTGTATTTACCATTATCCTTGGCCTATTCACCCAGGCCTCACCCGCTGTTTCAAAAAGTCTGCTGATCCTGTTCTCAACCATTGGCTTTACCGCCCTGGCTCTGATCTGGGGCAGACCCTTTGCCAACTCTCTGCTCACCCGCATGAGGAAGCGGCAGATGCCCGAGCCCGGATCTTCCTTAACCTTCGTCTGCCTCCTGGGGGCTCTGTTTGGTGCTGTTACCCAGAAAATAGGCATTCATGCCCTCTTCGGGTTCTTTCTGGCCGGTCTGGTCACAGGAGAAGCTCCGTCCCTCTCTGAAGAGACGCGAAGGACCATATCTCAAATGGTCTATGCCATCTTCGTGCCCATCTTCTTCGCCAATATCGGACTCAAGATTGATTTATGGAAGTCCTTTGATCCGGCTTTGATAGCTCTCATCAGTGTTGTCGGCATTGCCGGCCGGTTCTCCGGGGCCTGGGTCGGAAGCAGCCTGACCAGAATGTCCGGATCAAATCGCTCTATTGTGGCTGTAGCTCATATCCCAGGTGGCGCCATGGAAATTGTCATCGGTCTCCTGGCCCTGGAATACAAACTTATTACCGAGACCGTCTTCGTGGCCATTGTCTTTGGCGCAGTCATCTCATCAGTCATATTAGGCCCCTGGATGAAGCGCTCCCTGGCCAGACGAAAAGAGGTTTATATCATGGATTACCTCCCCAGGCAGGCTATTCAGCCCAATCTCAGAGCAACCGGCAAAGATGAAGCGCTCCAGGAGCTCTGCCGGATAGCTGCGGCTCAGCAGCATATTCTCACGGCCGATGGTATATATCGTGAGGTCAGGGAACGAGAATCCTCCTTCAGCACCGCCCTGGAGCATGGGGTGGCCATACCCCACGCCCGGCTGGAAAATCTTGACCGGCCAATTATAGCCTTTGGGCGATCAATGGAGGGGATTGACTGGAACTCACCGGACGGGAAGCTGACCAGGCTCATTTTCCTGATCATCACGCCAAAAGCCATGGATGAGGCCCAGGTCCAGATATTGGCCGGCCTGGCCCAGGCCATGAGCCATGAAAAAGCCAGGGCAGTCCTGGCCACGGCCCAGAAAAGTTCCGAGATCTGGAACATCCTGAGGGAATACCTGGCCAAACCTGAAAGCATGGCGTGAACAAACCCGGAAGCACGGTCTGAACATGAGAGTATGGCCCGAACATGAGAGCCGTCAGCTGTCCTGTTTGCTTTACCCGGTAAGACAAGGAAAATTTTTTTATTATCGGGTAAGGATTAGTTCGACAAGGACACGAGAAGATACGGTAAGTAAGGTTTATAGCACTTAATAAAAATAAGGGGGGAGCATGCAAAGATCCTTTACGTTATCAATCATGATTATTACTTTCGTATTTTCCTTGTGCTGTTTCAGTGGCGCGGAACAATGGCAGAAGACCGTCAATGACGGATTTGGAAATACAAGAAATGATTATGCCTGGAGTATGGCCACCTTCAAGGGAAAGCTGTACGTCGGGACCCTGAACGTCTTGGAGAAGGCGGAGATATGGCGCAGTGACAGCGGAGAAGCAGGCACCTGGCAGAGAGTTCATAAATCAGTTCTGGATCGCAGCCTGGGCATACGCTATCTCTATGCGGACGGTGATCAGGCCATTTACGCCTGTACTTTAAATATGCAGGGAGCACGAATTTTACGATCAGTAGATGGCCTTACCTGGCAAATCGTCGGGAGAAGGGGCTTGGGACGCCTGATGAACACCACAATCCGCTGTATGACCCGATTTGGAGAATATCTCTATGCAGGTGTGGGTGGAAGCATGGCTAACCTTTACCGCAGTAAGGACGGTTTTGAGTGGGAATATGTCGAGGCCGAGCCGAATATTGGATCGCAGATGGTCCAGGATCCGCTAACCGGAAGATATATCATCAATAACGTCATGATAGGTGAGCTGGCCGTCTTCGGAGATTATCTTTATGCCTTTACCTGGACCAAGGATCTGGATTACCGGGCGGCGGGCTGGCTTGTCCAGAGGATTGCTCCGGCAGGCAATCAAGGTGATGAGGCTTCATCTATCCCCTCCACTCCCGGTGCCTTTGAGGTATGGCGCAGCAACAATGGGGTAAACTGGGAGGTTGTTGTAGGCCAGGACGACCCTTACAGGAATGGGATGGGCTTCAGTGGTTATAGTCCTGAAAATCTGGATAACGATGCCGTCACCTCGGTAGCAATTTTTAAAAATCATTTATATTTAGGCACGGAGCATGATCAGGGGAGAACAGCCATCTGGAGGACAGCCGAGGGAACCACATGGGAAAAGGTTCTCGATTTTTATGACCTGGGAGAACGTTTCAACTACTATGTCTGGCGGCTTCAGCCTTTCAATGGTCGATTATTTGCAGGCACCATGAACATAGGTGCCGCTATCAATCCCAAGGTAACCGGAGCTCAAATCTGGGTTTCAGACAGCGGCGATCCAAACACCTTCTCTGCCCCTGTCTACAACGGCTTCGATGGAGAAGCCGCCTTGACCATCGCCGGATTAAGAATACCAAAAAATTTCGGCATCCGTTCCTTCGGCATTCTCAATGACTCACTCTTTACTGGCACAGCAACTCTTTCAGGTTTATCAGCCTGGAAAATTGATCAATCTGAAGGACTCCTGCCCATACCCAAAGAAATCGGCTGTGAGGTATGGAAGTTGTATCCTGGTTCTCCATCGGAGGGCCCAGAACCATCGGAAGACGCAGGACAGGAATGAGCAGCACATACAAAAATTTTTGGGCATTATACGGATCATCTATGGCCCAAGCCATAGCCTCAACAGAAGCTCAAGGAGCCTTAGGCCTGGATGTAACCGGTGAGCCGGAAGAGCCTGAGAGCCCACAGGCTCTTGGACTCCCGGCCTGTTATCATACAAATCGAAGCTAAATACCTAAAGCGGCTCTTTTCCCGGCAATGTGTTTTACGGCCAGATCAGCGGCTTTCAGCGGATCTTCCTCAACGGCAAAAGCAGCGCCGATAACTCCCTCCGCTCCCCTGGTAAGTAATTCCGCAACATTTTTGCTACCCAGAACGGGGGGCACTGTTCCCAGGATGGTGAAAATGCCGGAGCTTACTACATAGGCTCCGATGGATACCGCCTTTTCGGACATCCACTCAGGAGCTGCGCCCACCAGGGGGAGCTCTGAAATATCAACCCCAAGAGTATTGGCTACGGCTGCGGCAATGGTAAGGATACGGCTGATGTCAACACAGGAGCCTGTATGAAGAACAGGAGGTATGTTAAGACTTTCACAAACGGCCCGAAGCCCATCACCAGCCTCTCTGGCGGCTTCGGGGAGGAGAAGGCCCGCTTTGCCGCAGGCAATAGCATTGCAGCCATTGGCCAGGACTAAAATATCGTTTCTGATCAATTCTCTCACCAGGGTCAGATGGCTGTAATCCTGTTTATATTTGGCGTTGTTACAGCCGACCACCCCGGCCACTCCCTTGATCTTTCCAGCCTTGATGGCCTCGACCAGGGGATCAAGGGTACCGCCAAGGGCGGCCAGAATAGTTTCCGTACTGAAGCCGGCCATATACTTCATCTGCTCGGAGGGGATAGTCACCTTCTGCGGGTTGCGATTGGGAAAATTTTCTATGGCTTTGCGGATAATGGTTTTGGCGGTCTCCAAAGCATGGTGCTCGTCAAAGGCTATATGCTCTGCCCCAGGGAATTTGGCCTTGGGCGAGGTCGAAATGACCTTCGTATGGTAGCACCTGGCCACCTCGGGCAGGGAGGGCATGATGCACTGGACATCCACAATAACCGCCTCTACCGCACCGGTTACTATGGCCAGCTCCTGCTGGAGGAAATTACCGGCTACAGGCACGCCGTGGCGCATCATGATTTCATTGCCGGTACAGCACATTCCGCAGACATTAATCCCTCCGGCTCCAACCTTTTTAGCCTCGGCCAGGAGAACGGGGTCCTGAGAGGCTGAGACAATGACATCTGAAAGGGTTGGTTCATGGCCATGCACGATAATATTGACCTCGTCCTCCTTAAGTACTCCTAAATTGCAGACCCCTTCAACGACGCCCGGTGTCCCGAATAAAATATCAGAGACCTCGGTGGCCACCATAGACCCGCCCCAGCCATCGCTCAGAGAGGTCCGAAGACCGTGCAGGATGAGATTCACGTAATCATTGTCCACTCCCATATGCGTCCGGTGCATGATTTCCACAATCTCCCGATCGATTCCACGGGGCTCGATTCCCAGTTTCTTCCAAAGATCGCGACGCTTCTGCGGTGCCCGCTGAATAAACTGTAACCGGCCCTTCCTTATACCGAATTCATCAAGCATGGCTCCGGCCAGATCCAGGGCGATTTCCTGAGCGCTGCGGCCATCCGCCTGAATTCCGAATTCAGCGGCCAGGGCCTTTAATTTGGCTTCATCCTTAATGGCATAATCTTTGGCCTTTCCACTGGCTGCATGATACAGGGTATAGGCCATATCCCGGCCGTGATCAGAGTGAGCAGCTGCTCCGGCCGCAATGGCCCGCAGGAGATTCCGGGCCACGATGGTATCGGCCATCGCCCCGCCGACACCTTTCTGAGCGCCATCTCCAAAGGGGTCTATCCGGCAGGGGCCCTGATTACAATTGCGGCAGCACAGGCCAAGCTGGCCAAAATCACATAAGGGCTTCTGGGCTTCCAACCGGTCCCAGACAAGTTCAATCCCCTCCATCGAGGCCTTCTGTATGATTCTCAAGCTCGCTTTATCAATGCTTTTTTCTTCCATGGGTTACTCCCCTCTTCAATTTTTCCCTTATTTTATCTCGTTTTCTCTTCCTTCACCTGAAATGGAAAGGTCATTATTCTTCAGACAGGGCCTTAACCAAAAAAGCCGTACGTTTTTTGCTCCCGTATTGATCCACACTGGCGTAGGTGAGTGCACCGGTCGGGCAGGCACGGACACAGGCCGGCTCTTCGGTATCGCCAAAGCACATTCGATCGCATTTTATGGCCTTGCGTTTATCAGGGAGGCTTCGAATGACTCCATAGGGGCAAACCATAACATACATCCAGCAGCCGGTACACTCCTGCTCTCCACCCTCATTGGTGACCAGTCCATCCGAAGTCCAGTGCATAGCCCCGGTGATACAGGCATCCAGGCAGGGTGCATCCTCACAATTCCGGCAATTGAGGGGAATCTTTTTGTCCATGACCTGGTGAGTGAAAATGCGCTTTAAGGGCTTTTCACCATGCAATACGGCCACGATTACATTCCCGGCTTCTGAATGGGCTACGGCACAGGCGGTCTCGCAAGACCTGCATCCCATACATTTGTCATAGGCAACTAATATTTCTTTCGTCATATAACCTCCTTACGCTTATCTTATCTTGAGAAGATCAGCCGCAGAGACAGTGCCTTTCAGCACCTTGGACCTTATTGAGCTTATCGGCCTCCTTTTTTTGACAAGATCGGTATAGATCCCTGCACCCTGCACATCACCACCCATCAGGATATACCCGGCCAGCACATCATCCCTGATAAAAAACTTCCGGTGGCTTTTGCCGGATGAATCTTTATACATCAGCTGTTCTCCACAGGTGTCATGATTGACACAACCAACTGAAATAAGAGGTATCCGGCCGATCTGGGTGGCGTTCATACTCAGGAGGGGAGAGGGATAAGGCCTCTTTTCCCCAAGCAGATTGAGGGCGGCGAACCTTCCCTGCTCAACTGCCAGAGGCCATAAGGCCGAAGGAAGACTTTTTCCGGAAAGGGCATCCCGGATTTCAATACAGTCCCCGGCCGCATAAATGTCAGGCAGGGAGGTTTTCAGGAAAGGATCAACCTTAATACCGGAACCCACTTCTCCCCCTGCCTTTTCTATGAGCTCGACCCGGGGCCTCACCCCCACACTTACAACAGCCATGTCAGCCGCTATCTCCCGGTCATGGTCCGTGACCAGAGAGCCTAATCGATTTTTCCCCTGACCGGGCCAAAAGGCCTTCGGCCTCAAGCCAAAGAGACACCTGATACCCTCCTTCATCAGCTCTCTTTCCATGATCGCTGCGCTCTCCCGGTCGAGCTGATTTATCAGCAGATGCGGAGCTGCATCAACGATGGTGACCTCAAGTCCTCTGCCCCTGAGGGCATAAGCTGCATGAAGACCAACCAACCCGGCCCCGATCACCACGGCCGTATGACTCGTTTCCGCAGCCCCGGCTGCAGCTTCGGCCTGGCTGTAAGTGCGCAGGTGGTAAATCCCCCCCAGGACCTCGCCCTCTATTCCAAGCGGGATATCCGCTGCACCCGTAGCCACTAACAGGCGGTCATAGGTAACCTCCTGCCCATCCTTCAGGATGGCCTTTTCCCGGTCAGGGATAATGCTTACAGCCTGAGTGTTCTTCAAGAGCCTGATGTTGTGTTCTTCATAAAAAGGTAATGGTTTATAATACAGGTGAGAAAGAGTCTTCTGGCCGGCTAAAACCTCGGTGAGTAAACATCGCATGTATGGATGGTGAGGTTCATCGGAGATCATGGTAATCTTCGATTCTCTGCTGTATCGCCGAACCGTCTCTGCCGCGGACAGCCCCGCGGCACTGTTCCCTATGATCACAATGTTCAAGGCATTCACCCTCCTCCCTCCTGTTATTTTCCAATTTCTTATCGCGCTTCTCTCATACATTCTTCCTTACTTGCTTCTATTGGGCGAAATGGAGATGTATGGCCACTTCCGCTACAAGATCCCCTGCTTTCGCAGCAGAAGACAAGAATAATTGTCGAGGATGAACACTGTATTTCGGGCTGAAGGTAACCAGAAGGTCTAGGCCGCCGTCACGGTCCATATCGCCCACCCAATGAATTCGGAAGTGAGGTTCGCCGCATTCATAGGGTAAGCTGTCCTTAAGCTGAAATACCTTCTGGGTACAATGGCCATCACTCAGGGTAATCACAGCATCGCACAAATCCGCATTGCTCGAATGGAGTTGGACAGAGTATACACGAGAATCCAACCTGAACTCAGCTCTCCGATTTTGCGCCTCCATGTCCACAAACCGGTCCACCGTTACTACCGGCCCAGGTGAAACTATCGGTACTCCTGAGAACAGCACTTCTACCTTCGGGGGATCAGTGATAACGCTGTAGATGGTTTCGGACTGTTCACGTTTGGAGATCAGGTCGAGTCGTGCAGGTTTGATTTGCGAATCTGAGCCCTGAATGTACAGACCGAACCAGTTCGTCGCCATCCTCAGGTCATCGAGGGGCTCTCCAAGGTAACCGTCGGCAATATCGTCAGACAAAAGGATAATCGGATTGGCCGCACTCAAGCCCCCGAGTACGAGAATAAGAAGAATTATTACCCCTGCAATTTTCATAATCCCCTCCTGTGTGGCCTAAGTGCCTATCCCAAAACCCCATTTCGGTTAAATAGTGGCACCTCCTGCCGGAGGTTTTGGGATGGCGTCTCAGTATACTGCACGCGAAATATACAAGCCGGATAGCCCCTCACCCTGCCATTTCACCCTCATCCTGCCCTCTCCCCCGGAGTTATTCCGGGAAAAGTCAAGGGATAAAGGAAATCGTCCTTCCATGCAACAGGCTGCGTAATCAGAATCATTGCCAGATACTCTTCCCTTTCTTTAACTTGATCTTGTGTTTCATCTCTGTAAACTCTCCATATAGGCTCCCTTCTGTAATTTTACCCTCAAAGGGACCCATTTCGGGATGTTGAAACCTGATTTGATCGTTTTCTGAAGCTTTTGTGCCACCCAACGTGACTTTTAGAATCAGAGGCTTCAGCGGCCAACCTTCTGCACACTGGAAAATGAGAAAATCACCTTCATTTGATGGGAGTATAGTGAATTCGAATCCCGAAAAATCTCCTTCTAAAGCCTGCATGTTTGAATAAATCCCATATTTGGAGGCATCTCCCGCATAAATATTTCCCATGGTAAAGACACTGATGCCAAAGAGCAGGAGAACCGAAATGAAAACATGCCTTGTGATGAACGTTTTCATCATTCCTCCATAATCAGCCGCGCAGTCTTTCGCCTCGGCTGCATTGGTGTGAGGTCATATTGAAAATATCTCCGATGAGAAATATGTGCTATAAGACTTTACGGAATTAACGTATAACAAGATCAGGCAGATTCTCGTAAAAGCAGCGTATCTATAATTCCGGGGCTATTAAGTTAAGTGTATGCTGTCTATGATCTTTTTCCTGAGACAATTATATTTAATGAGATTATTAAACAAATTTTTTTCAAAAAGTCAAGGTCTTTTGGCGATTGGCTCAGAAACTAATCATGAGTGATTCCGAGGCCATGAAAATTATTTCCATACTCAAAGATAGAGATAAAGAGGTATCCACAGCTTTTCTGCCAATTGCTATTGATGGAAACCTTTTGACCGGGCCGACCTTTCGGACTGGTCTTAACGAAGATCTGAGGTATGGGTGCTGCGCTTCATGTGTTTAAATATCTCACTGGCCATCAAAACGGTTGAGGCGCAGACTAACAGGATCAGGGCCGCACTGAGCGAAACCGGCTCTGTCCCAAGGACTTTCCGTAAAAAGGGAAGATAGAGCGAAAGCACATGAATGCCCAGGGCGGCGGGTATGGCTATTACCAGAAACAGATTACTACGCCATGGCACCTGAAAGGCAGAGGCTTCTTCGGAGCGGCAGTTGAAAGCGTGAAAGTTCTCGAAGAAGACCATAAGCAGCAGGATGAGATTGCGGCCCTCGCTCAGGGGAAGGCCCTGCCTGAGCAGCCACCACCAGATCCCGAAAGCCACCAGCGACATGGTGCCGGCAGTGACGATTGTCTCTTGAATCAGGAGGCGATTGAAAATCGGCTCATCCGGATCTCGGGGCGGCCGCTTCATGAAGTCCGGCTCACCCCGCTCAAAAGCCAGGGCCACATCCTGAATACCGTTGGTCACCAGGTTAAGCCAGAGAAGCTGCACTGCCACCAAGGGCAGAGGGCTGCCGGTCAAAAGTGACATCATGAAGAGTATAATCTCAGCCGCTCCCGTCGCTACAAGGAGGTAAATCACCTTGCGAAAATTCTGATACGCTCTCCTGCCTTCTTCAATGCCGGATACGATGGAGGCAAAGTTGTCGTCGGTTATGATAATCGATCCGGTCTGTTTGGCTACATCAGTGCCCGACCCCATGGCCACACCGACATGCGCCCTTCTCAGGGCCGGGGCATCGTTCACGCCGTCTCCGGTGACAGCTATGAAATGCCCCCTCCGAGCCAGTGCCTCTACTATCCGTAATTTCTCCATGGGACTCATACGGGCAAACACCGAAACCTGCTCAACTTGCTCTTCCAGGAGACTCCCCTCACGTTCCAGATGCTTCAGCTCGGCCCCGGTAAGCAGATCGTCGCGGGATTCGGCAATACCGAGGTTCCTGGCGATGGCCAGGGCAGTGTCCGGATGATCTCCCGTGATCATGGCCACACGCACACCAGCCTCACGGCACTCGTCTACCGCATCTTTGACTTCCGGCCGCAAGGGGTCGATAAATCCTGCCAGCCCCAGAAATTTCATGGCCGGCAGGGCCTCTTCAGAAATTTCCTCATCGGATGCTTCGGGCGCACCTCCTTCTCCTGAGGCAACTGCCAGCACCCGATAGCCCTGCCGGGCCAGTTGCTCCGCCTCCTCTTTTATTCCCTGAAGATCAATGGTTATTTCTCTACCGGGATAAAGCATGGAACTGCAAATAGGTAATATGGCTTCGACAGCCCCTTTTACCATCACCCGGCTCTCGCCAGCCCGGTCCTCATAGAAGGCGCCGGCCAGTTTTCTTTCAGACTCATAGGGAATTCGTCCGGTGACCCTGAATGTGCGCCGGATCTCTTCCGGTATCTCGCCGGCTTTGTAGGCTAAGGCCAGAAAGCCGACATCGATGGGATCTCCTTCACCCCTCCATTGGCCATGGCTGTGAAACAACCTCCCCTCATTCGCCAAAACCGCACCACGGATCATCTCGGATATTCCCAGCCGATTCTGCTCAGGGATCTCTTTCCCACCGCCTTCGGGGATAATTTCACCTTCCCCTGAGTAACCCTCGCCCGAAACATGGTACCGCTGATATCCATTCTCAACCGGCAGGCTTAATACCCGAGCGGTCTGTCTGTTCATGGTCAGGGTGCCGGTCTTATCGCTGAGGATATAGGTACAGCTTCCCAGACCCTCCACGGCCGTCAACCGTCGGATAATCACATTACGGCCGGCCATCCGGTTCAATCCTACAGCCAGAGCAACCGTAGTGGCCACCGGCATTCCCTCGGGAATGGCTGAAACCGCCAGGGCCACAGCCATGAAAAATACTTCAGTGAGAGCGGCACCCTGGAGTGCAGATACAACTCCGAGAATCAGCACTGCAGCCAGAATAACAAAGCTCAGCCGCTTCACAAAGCGATCCATGCGGATGACGAGTGGTGGTTTGGTCATTTCAGCACCACTGACCACCTCTGATATCTTGCCCAGTTCAGTCCTTAATCCTGTGCGGACCACCACACCTTCAGCACGCCCCGCCATAACCGTAGTACCGGCAAAAACCATATTAGTCTGATCCGAGGGCTCAAGGTCCTCATCCCGCAACGCTTCAATCTGTTTGCTCACCGCCACGGACTCACCGGTCAGAATAGACTCATTCACAGAGAGAGCCTGTCTTTCCACCAGGCGAATGTCCGACGGCACCAGCGCCCCCGTCTCAAGCAGCACGCGGTCGCCGGGAACCAATTCATCAGCATCGATCTGCCGTTCCGATCCATCGCGCCGCACCTTGACCCTGGTGCGCAGCATCTCTTCCAGTTCGGCGGCGCTCTTTTCCGATTTGTATTCCTGCATGGTGCCAATGATGGCATTAAGCAGCACCACGACCATAATAAAAACGGCATCAGCGTATTCATCGATAAAGCCCGAAACGGTGCCGGCCAACAGGAGAATATAGATAAGCGGGTTCTTGAACTGCCGTATGAACACCTCGACCAGGGGTGGGGCACCCTTTCTGGGAAGAGAATTGGGACCGAAGCGATCCAGCCGCTTTCTCGCCTCGTCAGGCTTGAGCCCTTCCCGTGATACTCCAAGTATCTCCATAGTCCGGTCGGCTTCGATCGTATGCCAGGGCACTTGAGGCTCATACGAAGCCAGGCCGGAATGAGCGTTTTTCCTGTTCATTGATAGCACTACCATGAGATGCAAGGGAACTAAGCTTTCCCTTGCCTTTTCAGTTTTTCCTTTTCATTGATTGCACTACCATCGGCTCAACTGCTTTCTTTTCGCTATTTTCAGGCAGATCCTCAGATGATGGGGATCATGTTTTGACCTGTCCCACAGACCACTTGATGATCAGAACATCCAGCAGGGCACACTCAGCATAAAATTCAGGGTGAACTTCCGGCCAGCGGTCCGGCTCACCAGCCGCTGATCTCCCTTCATCCAGTCCAGGGCGGGCCCGGAGAGACGAAAAGCTTCTCCATCATCTTCAGAGCTTAAACCCTGGGAAAGAGAATCAGCGGATTTTAAGGTTGACAATACCTTTTCCCGACATTCCGCACCATTAAGCTAACCTCTTGAAAAGGATAGTGGCGGTGACGGATTCGGTCAAGCTTATGAAGTGAGGAAAGGCACTTTTAATTTAATCCAAAAGATCAAGAATTTCTTCTTTCGTTATTCCCTTATGTCTGGAAATAGAACGAAGGATTACATTCAATGTGCCTATTCGAAGGACCTTATGATTTGGAATCGCTATTCTTTGATGAGATGGCTCATTGGTTTCCAAACAGATATGACTTCCTTCTTGATTAACAAATCTGTAGCCTAACTTTTTTTCAAGAAATTTAATAAGATCAGAACCGCTGAGGTTGCGAGGAAGCTTCATGAAAAGGCAAGGATCTCATCTTTTACAAGATGGAGGCGGATAGAAGATGGCCGTGGTTTATCAAAAAAATAAGCTGACACAGCTTCCCGCACATTATTACGCAATTCTTCCCAGGTATCTGCCTGCGTAATAATATCCTCAGAAAGGCATTCAGCAACAAACCCTCCATCTTCTTCTTGTATCACTTCAAATATAAGTTCCATGACACTCATTTTATATCATATCCATAATGGAAATCAAGTTGCTAAAGTCTTATTTGGCTACCTTCCGGACAAGGTAGTATTTTAGACTCGGATTATTGCCGGGAGAGGAGAGATAATGCCTTTGGCAAGAGCAGGAATCAGTGGTTACCACCCGCCGCCACCACCTCCACCGCCACCGCCTCCGGATGCACCACCGCCACCCACGCCTGACACTATGCCCAGCGGGCTGGAAGAGGCGGATACAGCTTCAGCCATTGAGGAACCAAGTCCTGAGGCAAGCCTGGTAAAACCTAAGGTATCAAGATCCCTTCCCGTGTACCAAGCAGGTGAGTATTCTCTTCCTTCAGCACCGGCAGCAGCCAGAACATCCGCAAACTGCCGGCTCCAGGCATTTTCCACATCCAGAGCCAGGGCATAGGGCAGATATTTCTCAAACAGCTCAGGAGTCCTTTCGGGCGGATTGAGAATGTTCAGCCGCTCCTTTTCCGCCACCGCCAGGTAGAGCTTAAAGCCTTCGATCTGATCCATGATTCTTCGGCCGGTGAAGGTAGGTGCCTTGAGCAGATAGTAAAACAGGGCGTTGAGAACGGCTATCACCGCCACTACCACTGCCGCAAGAGGTGAGGTGGCATAGCCCAGGAAACTTAATCCGACCATCTCCCCGGCCAGGAAAGGAAGAGAAAGAATGGTTTTACCAAGGGCGTGAACCTTTCCCGGACTCTTCCATGCTTTGAGGCTTCCGGCCAGCAGGGCAGCCACTGCTCCAGTCCACATGGCCAGCCAGATCGAGATGAAAGCGGCCACCATCGTCTCGCGGGCAGAAAGAGCCACACCGGCCAGGATAAGGCCGGTGAGGACCAGTCCTCTCCTCAAATACTTTGAATTGTGCGTAAAATAAGCCTGGCCAAACTCTTTTTCCAGATACTCCCGAAGTGCGGCCACAGCCTCTCTGATAACCCGGTAATTCTGGCCGGTCAGATCGAGGCTGGCCTCCCCGGAGGCAAACAGCTTTTCAGCTATACGCTTTTCATCAGGAGAGAGGAACTTCTCATCGCTGTCAGTCCTGGTGAGCCTGTAGGGGCCGACATCCCTTTCGATGGTTATATACCCTTTAACTGCCATATCCACCAGGCTTGCAGCCAGAGCTTTCTGATCGAAGCCCATGGTTATGACAAAGCGGGCGGCTGCCGGGGAAAAATCCCTGGGCGGTGAAAAGAGAGGGATAATGACACCTTTGGCCGGATCACGGCCAACCTTTGACCAGGTCGTAAGATAATAGATGAGCAGAATAACCAGACCGGCCAGAGCAACCATCCTGTTCAGGTTGTCCTCCAAAACCTGGCCTGCTCTTTCCCGAAGAGTTGGCTCGGCCACCAGCCCCTTGGGCCAGGCAACCGCAATGGTTAATCCTTCACCGGGACGAAGGGGCCGTGTGGTCTGAAAGGCGATAGTTCCCCTTTGAGTAGAGGTGATCCGGTAATCCTTCCCTCTGGCTCCACGAGGTCCTGTGTAAGCTGTCTGATCGAGAATTCGTGCCCCCTCGGGGAGCTCAATGACAGCCTCGGCCTGGTCGATAGTGAAAGACCAGTCATTTCCGGTAACGTTCCAGTACAACTCATCATAATCTTCAAAATATCCGAGCTGCCGGTCGGTAAGGTAAATAAGGGTGTATGTATACGTCCCGCTTTCCAGAAATACATGCTCCCGGCCTATATAAATTTTTACCCCGCTTCGTATGTTCTCGATGCGGTATGGCTCAGGGCGGCCATCCCGCAGCACGTTAAGGAGCTGAAAGCCGATCCTGACGGGATTTCCGTGCCTGTCCCGGTAACTGGTCGGAAAGGTGCGAAAGATGCCCCGCTTTATGTCCCGGCCGGCACTAACAACGGTGATATCCTCGGTGACAGTCATGCTGCCGTCAGGGTGAACCTGGAGGCAGCTCTGGAATCGGGCAATTTTCTCGGATCGGGTAGCCAATAATTGAGGAGCCACTTCCTGGCCTCCGGCCGAACCAGGGGAGAGCAGCAGGTGAGATGAAAGCCGCAGTCCAGGGGTAAACAGCAGGACCAAGAGGAACAGCAGGTCGGAAGCAACAAGAATTTTGAAGAGCCGCAAGCTGGAGGCAAGAGAGATTTTCGGCTGGCTTCTAAAACCTGACTCTTGGCACAGCACGATCAGCCTCTTCTCCGATTTCAAAGTAATCCGCCTGGGTAAAATTGAACATGCGGGCCACAATGTTGCTGGGAAAAGACTCTATCATGGTGTTATAGTTTCGCACCGTCCCATTATAGTAGCGCCGGCTGAACTGGATTTGCTCTTCAAGGTCTGCAATCTGCCGCTGCAATTCCAGAAAATTCTCATTGGCTTTCAGAGCCGGGTAATTCTCAGCCACAGCAAACAGGTTGGCCAGAGTACGGGAAAGCTCCCCCTCGGCGCGGGTTCTCTCAGCGATATCCTGAGCCCGCATGCTCCGGGATCGCAACTCGGTTACTCTGGTCAAAAGCTCCCGCTCGTGAATCATGTAACCTTTGACCGTCTCAATCAGATTGGGAATCAGATCAGCACGCCTTTTGAGCTGCACATCGATACCGCTCCAGCCCTCTCGAACCATATTCCTGTTTCTGACCAGGCGGTTGTAAATGGCAATAAATCCAACTACCACCAAGCCGATGACCGCTAAAAGGATCATAAGAGCCATCATATTTCGTTCTCCTTATTTCCGCTATCCCTCTATCTTTCGGTATTCTTGCTTTTCTTTCTTGATCATCCTTTCATTTGATTGACGGCTCTGTAGGCTTTTTTAGTGTACTTCGCGGTAAATTGGGGACCAGATAGTTCATCTAACATAGCTCTCTTACGTCCTCTTGAAAGAGAAATAACCGCGCGTATAATCACTCCTGTCTGTATTGAGAAAGGATCGGCCTGAGCGAGAGGCTAAAATTACTTATCCATTTTTTTGGTCTGATCTACCGAAAATGAACATATCATTTTTATCAGGAAATGATCGGATACCTGTCTGATATTATTTTCATGGTCCTTAGTGCCGCTTAGTCGGCGAGAGGATTTCATTTTCCTTAAGGAAATGGCCGAAACAATGAGTCACAGCAAGGGGGTAGGTAATGCCGGCTCTGATAGGAGTAGATAAATTCGAACAACTTTTTCGCCAGGCTGCTGACCTGGACATTGATAAAAGCGATTTGAGGAGACTCAATGATTTTATTCAGCAAAAGGTGTATGATCTCCTTCTGATCAGCCAGGCTGTAGCCAGGGCCAATGGTCGTGATATCATTGAGCCCTGGGATATTCCCATTACCAGGGGACTTCAGGAAAGCATGAACGAGTTCAGGTTTTTTGAGGCCAATCTGGAGATAAGACCAATACTGGAGCAGCTAACGCCCATGCCCATGTTAAACTGTGATTACAGTGAGGAGACGCGGGGTAAGCTGCCTGAAATTGTCGGAGCTTTGACTGTCAGTCTGGCCAAAACGTTCAAAGTCCTTGATCCGGATCTGAAAAACCCGCGCAGCGAACATTGGGAGCAGGCCTTCAGCATCTTCAATATACTCCTGTAGTATGTACTCACTGCTAAACACCGAAAGGAAATGTCGCTGGCATGCCCTGAGTTACCTCAGGCCCGAGGGGTGTGACAGTCCGTGTCCCGTCAATCCGGATATATTCGTCAAACTGCCTGGGAAGTGAGGCGCACCTTAAGCGCGTTATAATCTTCTCCTGCATACTGCCGGCCTTCCTTCTACACCTTGAGAATTACCTTGGTTATATCATTTTTTTGATCAAATATCTTATAGGCGACGGGTGCTTCCTGCAAATTCATGACATGGCTGATAATCGGTGTCGGATCTATGCGCCCAACCTCAATCATATGAAGTAACTGTTCATTATATTTCTTCACCGGACATTGGCCCATGCGTATCTGTAATTCCCGGTTAAAGAAAAGACCCAGAGGAAATTGGTAATGGGGAGCCACATATACCCCAGGCACTCCCACAGTGGAGTATTTACGAGCCGCCTGACTGATCCAGTTCATGACCTGCATGGGATTCTGGGGCTCATAAGCGGGATTTGACACCTGGGCATGGGTATGGTGCCCAATAGCCTCATAGCCCACCGCATCGATGCATACGGCCCCCCTCCCTTTGGTTTCATCCCTGATCGCCTCCACCGGATACTGTTCATCGAAGTTGACAGGGAGAGCACCTAAATCCTGAGCCTTCCTGAGTCGAGCCGGCCAGTGGTCTATGGCCAAGACTCTGGCTGCACCACGGAGAAAGGCACATAACACGGCAAAGTAGCCGACAGGACCCACACCAAATACGGCTACATCGTCTCCTACCTGAACATTGGCTATATCCACCCCAAAGTAGCCGGTCGGGAGAATATCACTTAAAAAGATAACCTGATCATCAGTGAGATTATCCGGCACTTTGAGCGGCTCTGTATTGCCATAAGGCACCCGGACATACTCAGCCTGCCCGCCATCATAGCCCCCAAGTTTCTGAGAGTAGCCAAAGCCTGCCCCTATCTCGGCTTTCGGATTTGATCGATCGCATTGTGACCACAATCCATGACGGCAGAACCAGCATTGACCGCAACTGATGTTAAAGGGAATAACCACTCTATCTCCCGCCTTGACCTCATGAACCTCCGATCCCACCTCCTGAACGACTCCCATGAATTCGTGTCCCATGGTCTGTCCCGGTTCCATACCCTCCACATTGCCATGATAAAGGTGGAGGTCCGAACCACAAATAGCCGTCGTCGTTACCTTAAGGATAATATCCTGGGGATGCTCAATCGTGGGGATTGGTTTATCTACAATCCTCACATCATATGGCCCAAAGTAGACTAATGCCTTCATATCTAATCTTGTCTCCTCCTCTTGAAAAAGGCCCACGAGTCAGTCTTAAATCCCGTTAAGGGCCTTGATTTATTTGAATAATTTCTGCCATCACCTCTTGTAATCCTTTCCTTTCTGATAACCTCTCTACTCTTCAAAGAGGAGAAAGTGGAGCCTCTCCTATGGCGTTACATGGGATCAGGCAACAGAAAGATTATTTTTGATGTCAACAGCACCGGCCGTATACAGGACAGCTTCACGGGCTGCACGAAAGGCAGCCCAGTTCGGCACCGTGCCGGAGAGAGTAACTGTGCCGTGATCTACCGTGACATTTACTGAATCCACATCCACAGTGGCATTCCGATCAAGAGTGGAGACAATACTCTGAGCAATTTTTTTATCAACAATGTCCTGAGTTGGGACAACCACCAATTTATTCGTGATTCCGGCTATCCCTCCCACATCCGAGACCAGATCTTCAACCGCATATTTTTTCCACAGACTGTCGATCGATCCTTCGATGGTTACCAGACCATTTTTTACCGAAATATTCATCCTGGTCAGGTCAAGGTTCGGATTCCAGCTTATAACCTCTCTGACATTGTGTTTAATCTCATCGTCAGTAGGAATTCTCACCGAAGTGGGATATTGAACGGTCAGCTTATTATTATAAGAGATTATCCCGGGTCTAGCCCACATATCATTATCCACCGCTTTTTGCTCGGCATAACTTGATACCGTGCCTTCGAGATTGACTATACCATTCTTTACATCTACACGAATATTTGATTCATCAACCCGATTATCCCATCGGAGTTGATTGATGACATCTCTTTTGATATCTTCATCTAAATGTGCCATTCTTTTATCTCCTTCATTCCTCATCCCATTCGTTTTTAAAAATTTTTCCCGTCACTAGATCGGCATAAAAAGATCATAGCCGGCTCTCTATCTGAGCTATTCTCCGGATGATTTTGATGACACTGTCAGGATTTAAGGAAATGGAATCAATACCGGCCCTGACCAGGAATTCAGCAAAATCAGGGTAATCACTGGTCGCCTGGCCGCAAATGCCGACCTTGCACTCTACCTTATGAGCTCTCTTTATCAGTTCCTGAATCATCCTCTTGACCGCTTCGTTCCGCTCATCAAACAAATCGGCCAGCTCTTCCGAGTCGCGATCGATACCCAGGACAAGCTGAGTAAGGTCATTCGAACCAATGGAGAAGCCATCAAACCGCCGGCCAAAGTCCTCGGCCAGGACTATATTGGAAGGAATCTCGGCCATGACATAGACCTGAAGACCATGACGGCCCCTCTCCAATCCATTCTCGGCCATGACCTGTAACACGCGATCAGCTTCCTCCAGGGTCCGGCAGAAGGGGACCATGACAATAACATTATCAAGGCCGATCTCTTGCCGAACTCTCCAGATGGCCTGGCACTCAAGTTTGAATCCTTCCCGATATTTTTTATTATAATACCGTGAAGCTCCACGGAAGCCCAGCATCGGGTTATCTTCCACCGGCTCAAACTGCCTGCCGCCGATGAGCTCGGCATACTCATTGGTTTTAAAATCACTCACCCGGATGATCACCGGGTCAGGATACTGGGAGGCGGCAATCTTAGCTATGCCCCTGGCCAGATTATCAATGAAATATTCAATCTTGTCCTCATACCCCTGAGTTAACTCCTTAATGCGCTCACGTGCACTCTTATCTTCGAGGTCATCAAAACGAACGAGAGCCATAGGATGGATTTTGATAGCATTATTGATAATAAATTCCATGCGGGCCAATCCCACCCCCTGGCAAGGAAGCCGCCACCATCGGAAAGCTGCAGCCGGACTGGCAATATTCATCATGATCTGTGTCCTGACCCTGGGAAGTTGGGCCAGATTTATTTCCGATTCCTCATAGTCCAGAATCCCTTGATAGATATAGCCCTGATCACCTTCAGCGCAAGAGAGGGTAATCTCCTGGCCATCCTTTAAGATCCCGGTAGCCTTTCCTGTGCCTATAATGGCTGGCATTCCCAGCTCACGGCTGACAATAGCCGCATGTGATGTGCGTCCGCCGTGATCGGTGACGATTCCCACCGCCTTTTTCATAATGGGGACCCAGTCAGGATCAGTCATACCGGTCACCAGAATTGATCCGTCCTGAAACCGGTCTATCTCATCAACACTCCTGATGATCATGGCCTTCCCCGAGGCAATGGCCTCACCTATGGCCAAACCCTGAAGAAGCCTCTCACCCTTCTCCTTCATATTATAAGTCTTAAGAATGGTCGCCTCTTTCCTTGACTGAACGGTCTCAGGCCTGGCCTGGACTATGAACAGGTCGCCGGTCTCACCATCCTTGGCCCACTCTATATCCATGGGCCGCTGGTAGTGCTTTTCAATAAGGCTGGCCCAGAAGGCCAATTGCAGGATCTCATCATCCTTCAGGGTAAAATAGAATCGCTCCCGGTGGGAGGTATCGACATTCTTGGTGGTCTGGGTGCCTCCTCTGGCATAAACCATCTTTTTCTCCTTCTCACCGAGTTTTTTTTCGATGATCGGCTTTATTCCCTCTTTGTCCAGCAGAGGCTTGAAAACCATGTATTCATCAGGAGTGATGGCACCCTTGACTACATTTTCTCCCAGACCCCAGGCCGCATTAATGACCACTACGCGGGGGAAGCCTGTATCAGTATCCAGGGAAAACATGACGCCGGCACTGGCCAGATCCGATCGCACCATCTTCTGAACGCCTGCTGAAAGAGCTACTCTCATATGGTCAAAGCCCTTCTCCTCTCGATAAGCGATAGCCCGGTTGGTGAAAAGAGAAGCATAACACTTCCGGCACGATTCGATCAGTTCCTCCGGTCCGGTTACATTCAAAAAAGTTTCCTGCTGACCGGCAAAGCTGGCTTCAGGCAGATCTTCTGCCGTGGCACTGCTTCTGACGGCCACATCCACCTCATCCAGGTAGTAGCGTTCGCTCAGCTTCCGGTAGGCTCTCTGGATATCCTCCTTGATGTCCGAAGGAAACTTGCCGCCTCGTATAAGCCGACGGATAGATTGGCCAGCCTGTTCCAGAGACTTTCGTTTACTTTTTAATTCTTTCAGGAGAGATCGGATACGCTCATCAAGTTCATTCTCTTCGAGAAAGTTTCTGTAAGCCCCGGCTGTCACGGCAAAGCCATCAGACACCCGTATGCCTCTCTTTTTCAGAGCACGGATCATTTCTCCGAGGGATGCATTTTTGCCGCCCACCAGTGCGACGCTCTCAGAGCCGATCTCTTCAAACCATAGGATATAGGGTGTTTCCCTGGCCACTTTTCCCTCCGGCTATCAATACATTAATTCCTTTCCCGAGCTTGCCATGCAGAAAAGGTCAATTCCAGTTTCATTTAACTTCTTGAAATCATAAATCATGTTCTCAAAGAGCTGACCTTTAAAGGTCGGTATAATAAGGTGCGTTTTGCTACGTGATAGGAATCCTCCCTCTAAGGAAATCAAATCGGTTCCTATCTGCCGATATGTTTTCAGTGATTTTTTTCTCTGTATGCTTATAGATTGCCGCATTAAAGCAGGAATGAGATTAGTTCGAGAACATAACCGTTAAGGAGATTTAGATATGGAATATCAAGACGTTATTAATGAAGTTCAAAACCTTGGTTTCATCAAGGATCAAAATATGGCAGATGCTGCGACTAAAGCAGTCCTTGGCATTTTGGCAAGTGCAGTAGAAAAACGCTATGCACAGATCTTAACCGCCAATTTACCAGACCCTTTAACCTTTGAGAAGCTTCGTGGTCAACAGAGGCAAATTGTCAAACTCTCGATTGATAGTTATCTTACTGAACTGGGTAACCAATTTAAAATAAGCAAAGAGCAGGCAGCGGAGTTGGTGAACACTGTCCTTCACATAGCCAAAGAAGCAATTCCCAGGGAGGATTTAGCTCAGTTAAGGGAAAGTCTTCCCCCTGACGTATCAACACTTTTACACGAAGCCTAGGATCAGTCAGGTGGTTCTGAATACCAATACATTATTCAGCAATGAGAGCTAAACCCTCCGAAGAGAGACGGAGGATCGATGCAGGAGCAACACAATGTGGGGTCGGCTAACGGTAGGCCAGCAGACTTTGGCTCTGCCTATCCTGGTTCGAATCCAGGCCCCACAGCTATGATCCTGGTGAATTGGTGAAAATTCGCCCATACAGCAAAAGTGCATGCGTATAAGGATATAACTCACGCTTAGCTGTCAAGAGAAAGGGGATACCAAGGTATGAGACCGGTTTTTGGGCTGTTTGAAAGCTATGAGGTCTATGCGTCCGGCGAGATAGCGACCATTCTGGCCAGAACTGCATCGATCCAGGGTGCAGCAGGCAGTGGGCTGAAGATGGCCTTGATGGACCTCAGTATGCCTGAAGGGGTGGCCGAAGCTGGCAGAGCAGGTATAGAAGCTGGCGGTGTACTGCTTTGGCTCCACACGAGTGATGAACGTGCTATGGAAGCAGCGAACGTGCTATCCAGCCATAAAGGTGCTTACGTTTCCAGTTACACACGCTGAAAGCGGCTCAGAGTAATTGGAAAACTGGTGGCTTCAAATATATGGCTGCCCTCCCCGATATCAATGCAGCCGGGGCCAGAAGATACCCGCGGGGATTAAATTGGGCCTGCCTGCTGAAACAGACTGTCCCTGAAATGGAAAATTATCCGCCTTCCCTGAAGCCGGGATACAGGGTCATTCCTCCATCGATATAAAGGGTAGCACCGGTTATATAATCGGCTTCATCCGAAGCAAGCCATACCGCAGCGGAGCTTATATCATCTATCTCTCCTATTCTTTGCATGTACCGAGCTTATAAAGATAATTTTCCCAGCCGCACGAGAGCGTTCTTTGACGATGCCGCGGCGTAAAAATTCCTTAATCGCTTCCCGCGAGCAGAGAAATGATCCGGTAAGATTAACCTGCATCACGAAATCCCATTGTTCGAGGGTCATCTCATAGAATCCGGCACCTCTCTGCACTCCCGCATTATTAACGAGAATATCAATGGTTCCATACTCTCTGAGCATGGCCTTAAACATGGCCTCGACCTGATCCTCTTTACTGATATCCGCCTTCAGAGCAATAGAGTGGCTACCTGCACTTTTGATTTCCTGTACAACCTGCTTGGCTGCTTCCTCATTCACCACATAGTTGACTGCCACCCTCGCCCCTGCAGCAGCCATAGCTTTGGCACCGGCCTTTCCTATGCCGGTATTGGCGCCAGTGATGAGCGCTGTTTGCCCCTCTCCAAGGGGTTCCCCATCCCTTTATTACTCATAAAGGTCATTCCTTTTATTTGGCCTCTATGTTACCATAGGCAGACTCGCAGCCTGCCATCCGTTCATACCACCCAAGACCGTGGTTACCTTCCCGTAACCCCGGCTCTTGAGGAGGCTGGCTGTAACCGAGGATCGATAGCCCGTTCCACAGACGATGGCTACCTCTTTATGCCTCGGCACCTCGTACATTCGCTCCAGCAATTGAGCACCGGGGATATAATTGGCCTGGGCAATGTGGCCTGCAGTCCACTCCATGGGATGGCGCACATCGAGCAGAAAAAGGTTTTCCTGCCGCTCCTCTATATACTCGTGCAATTGCCATACAGTCCATTGGTCCATAGACTCAAGCTCTCGACCTGATTTTCTCCAGGACTTCATTCCTCCGGACAGCCACCCCCTGGGCAGGTCATAGCCGATCCGAAGAAGCTGCCAGCATACTTCCCACAAGTCCTGCTCATCCTCCAAAACAAGGATGACAGCCGCACCTTCCGGCAGGACTGAACCAGCCCAGGTCGAAAAGGTTGGACCAATTCCAACGTTAATAGCCCCGGGAATATGATGAGCAAAGGCCTCAGGTGACCGGCAATCCAATACGGTTATCCCACTCTGGCGCAGGTGGTCAAATTCATCCACCCTGAGGGCCGGTGGCTCACGTAAGGTGCCGATTAACGGCGGACCCTGCTGATTGAGCTTCCGCATGCGCCGCCAGTAAGGAGGAATGGCCAGTTGTACATTCGGATCCATACATTGTTCAATGAATTCCTCTTTCGAGCTGAGGCTGGCCAGAAGCTTATTCATCCGGCGCTCATAGCCGATAGTGGTCGAAAGCCGGCTGCTGATGCCCCCTGCACACAATGATCCGGAAACATGTGTCGGATACACCTGGACATGATCGGGAAGCTTCAAGATCCTCTCCTGGAGGGTACAACAGAAATCAGCCACATTTTTCTTTATCTGCTCAGGGCCATCAAACAGGTCAGGCCGCCCTATGTCACCCACCAGCAGAGCACCGCCTGAAAGTAACATGGCCGGCTCATCACCCCTCGACCAGTCGGTAATGAGGAGGCTTATATGTTCAGGAGTGTGACCCGGAGTATGGATAATCTCAAAGACTACCTCACCCATTTCCACCTGCTCTCCATCGTGCAGCTTTCGCACATTATAGCCAAGCTCCGCCCGGGCTGCAACCAGCAGTTGTATATTTCCATGCTCAGAGAGCTCACAGATTCCGGAAAGATAGTCATTATGCTGATGGGTATCTGCAGCGAAGGCGATGCGCATGCCCTGTGAGCGTGCCTCCTGAAAATAGGTATCAACATCCCGCCTTACATCGAGCACCAGGGCCTGCCCACTTTCTTCTGAACCGATAAAGTATGAGGCATGCCCAAGGCTTTTCAGGTAAAACTGCTTAAAGATCATAACCGGTCCTCTCCCTGAGCTACCCTTTGTGTAACTTCGCTGACATCGGTAAATAAAACAATTTCTCTTGCCGGGCCATGGTAATTATACACCCAGCACTTCTTTGGCCTCAAAAACATGAATATCCTTGATCCCTTCACCTTCCCAGTAACTCATCCTGTCCATGGCTTCAACCAGCGTTTCAGTAATATCAGTAAGTTTCCATACTCTCTCTTCATTATCCCAATGGAGCAAAACATATTGGATAGTTACTGTAGGGTTATATTTTGACATGACTCCCTGTCCTTTTTTAACTGAAATTTCCCAAGTCTCTTTCAGTACTTATGTATATCCATCTGCTTCGTTCATACACCCTGAAGCTGATGAGGTATGTTACAGATTTTTCTCCTTCATGCCTCAGGCAAAAATGTCTTTCCTGAAGTATACTGAAGTATAAGTCGGTATAATCAAAGGATTAGTCTCACCTGACCATGGTTTATCAAACCGTGCCAACTGCATGTGTCAGTGGAGCAGCGCCAAGGTCAAAGTCATGCAGATACCGGATGGATAACTCTCGAAGGATCTGTTGATGTCTTGAGGAAGAAATATAGAGAGCTACTCTTCGGATGATTGTGATGACACGGTCAGGACTTCGTGAAAATCTCTCTTATTGTTCGAAGAAGATCGATTGAAGTATAGGGTTTCTGGAGGAACCGATATCCTCTTTCGTAGATTATGGGTAACTGTACTTTCTGATTTGCATAGCCGCTAATCAGCAAGGCCTTGAGTTTGGGCTGGAACAGAAGAAGCCGGTCTATAAGTTCAAGGCCGGTTAGATCGGGCAGAATTACGTCGCTGACGATGAGATGAAAATTTCCTTTTTCTTTTTCAAAGGTGGTCAGTGCCTCCTGAGCGCGTGAGGCTGCAAATACGAGATATCCATTCTCCTGCAGCACCCTGGTGATCAAGGTACGGACCCCTTCCTCATCTTCAACCACTAAAATCCGCTCACCACTTCCCTGAAGGTCCTGCCGGGAAAATACCTCTTCGTCCTCGCCTTCCCGTTTGAGAAAGCAGGCAGGGAAATAAAGAGAAAACTCTGTTCCCTGTCCAGGCTCACTGGAAACAGTGACCCATCCCTCGTGCTGTTTGACAATCCCGTAGACTACAGCCAGGCCAAGGCCGGTACCTCTTCCAATCTCCTTGGTAGTAAAAAAGGGCTCAAAGATCCGGTTGATAATCTCCCTCTCCATCCCGATCCCTGTGTCAGAAATTGAAAGGCGTACAAATTGGCCCGGCTGTGCTTCAGGAACCATCCTGGCCTGCTCTTCATCCATGTTTATATTTTTCGTGCTTATCGTAAGCTGTCCACCTGAGGGCATGGCATCCCTGGCATTGACGGCCAGATTCATGATTACCTGCTCAATGTTTCCCTCATCAGCCCGTATCAGCCAGAGATCAGGCTGCAAGTCTATAGTGACGGAAATATCTTCACCGATGAGGCGAAGGAGCATTTTGGAAAAATTATCAATCGTTTTATTAAGGTTAAGGTTCGTAAGCACTGTTGGCTGCTTGCGGCTGAAAATAAGCAGTTGACGAGTGAGATTGGCCGCCTGTTTGGCTGCTGCCTCTACCTGCTGAAGATCAGAAAATAAGGGATTTGTCTCTTCGACCTTCATTATGGCCAGGCTGTTATACCCCTGGATTATGGTCAACATGTTGTTAAAATCATGAGCCACCCCTCCAGCCAGAAGACCGATTGCTTCCATCTTCTGTGACTGAAAAAGCTGGCTTCGCATCTTCTCTCTTTCTTCTTCAGCCCCTTTGCGTTCGGTAATATCGCGGATAACCAGCATGTCGGCAGGCCGTTCGTTATATTGGATAATAGCTGCCGACAGTTCTACGCTCTTAATGGTTCCATCCTTGGCTAGGAATTTTGCCTCGTAGAAAGAAGGGACCTTTTCACCCGCCAGGCGTTGCCTGTACCTTCGGCTGATCATGTCTCTATCTTCAGAGGCGAAAAGCTCGGTCATAGGTCTGCCGAGCAATTCTTGAACGGTATAGCCGGTGATTTCGGCCATGGCCCTGTTGACAAATCGGTAGACCTCATCCTGCACCACAGCTACTCCATCCTTGGCCCGCTCAACAAATGTTGAATATTTTGCCTCTGCTTCTTTCAATAACTCCTCGGTCAACTTATGCTGGGTGATATCGCGGGCGATCCAGACAATCCCCGCTATATTCCCCTCCTCGTCCTGCAGAATGGAAGTCGAAAGACTGGCTGGAACCTGGGCCCCATTTTTTGCCTTAAGGGTGAGATAAAAGTTTTTAAGTTCCTTACCAAACATCATTTCACGTAAATGCGTATTGCTCGCCTGATCAGAGGGGAGAAGGATGGTCAATGGCTTTCCCTTGAGTTCGTTTTCTGTATATCTCAGTACATTCGGACAGGCCTTATTGACAAGTTGTATAGTACCTTGCGGATCCAGCAGAATGAAACAGTCACTCATGGTGGAAATAACATTTTCGGCTGCAGTGGCCAGGGTGACGGTAAAAAGCCTGTATCTGGCAATCGCATAAACGAGTCCGGCTATCCAGATCAGGACGAAAATATTGCCCATGACCGGGATGTTATGAATTTTGAGGAGCTGTGGAAGCAGAACGTCGGTTGTCGTCCCTAAAACGAAGGCCGTACCTTTGGTCATGATCAGAATCATCGCATGTTTTTTCCTGATCGGTGATTTCGTTTTTCTCAAAAAATCAATGAGAAGGTAAAATGCTGTCATGATAGTAAAAAGATAATAAAAGTCATAAAGATATGTCCAGATTGAAGATGACCACACCACCGTCCATCCATAACTTACCTCCTGCACGTCCTCTATAATTGCCTGATATCTTAACTGAAGGTAGATGAAAAGCAGGGGGGAAAATAAGCCGATCCCATAGAATATTTTTTTTTCAATATAGTTTTCTTATCAGTAAAAATAAAATAAAACCAGGGAGTAAGACCCATAAACCCTACCGCACCGCAGAAGATTATATTAAGGAATAACATGGCCACGTTCTTCGGGATATAGTGATTGCCCATAAATATGGCTCCAAAACTCCATAGGGCAAAACAGCCGATAAGTGCCGAGCCCACCCTGTTGAGCGATGACTTTGGATTTTTTACCAATACAAAAGTCGCCAGGGATATTTGAGGGAGAAAGCTAAAGATGTTTATAAGTGTCAATAAATTCATTACTCCTAATCCTTGATAGAATGTAATGAGACAGTCTGCCATTCATGTTGCATAATCGGTCTACCTCATTTTCACAGTCTACAAAATGATCCGGCCATTTCGATGAAATGTGAGGATAATCCGTGGCCTTCCAATGTGGAGAAAGTTTAGTAATCCATGAACAGGGGTGAGGAATATCAAGTAACTTCGGCGATCAATGAAATTTTGGCAGGTAAAAGAACCATAATACCCATGATCTCACCGGTTTATCGTACCAGCAAGATCGGGTTTGGCATCTCACTGAGCAGCTTACAGAGTTCTTCCTCCTCCATTTGCCCTCTCTCGCAGGGGAGAACCACAGGACCGCCGGTTTCACTCTGCACAAGCTGAGCTATCATTGAGGGAGTTGTGTGGGCCAGCAGGCGATAGTCTGCCTCAAGACCAAAAGCCCGCAGCTTCTCAGTTGCCTCCTCCCGGAGTGCCCGGGCTGTATGCTTATCCCTGGCCTGCACAAAAACAATCATCCGGCTGTTTTTGATCTGGCCCAGGTATATAGCTGCCTCCATTGCCTTTTTGGCCAGGAGAGAACCATCATACATGACCGCCACCGGAGCTGCGGCTGTCCATCTTTCCGTGTGAAGGATAAAGGTAAGACCTCGTCTCTGGTAGACGACCGTTCTGACTGTAGAACCAATCTGTCTTCCCCTGGTAAAGGATCGCCCCACTCTTCCCATGACGATAAGATCAGCTTCTGCCCCAGCTGTCAGTACTTCCGCCGCAACTATCCCCCTGGATACCCGAAAGCTCCACGGCACACCCTTTTGTTCGGCCAGCCTGGCCATAGCCTCGCGCATCTGGCCGGCCTGAGCACGGAACTGGCGCTCTAGTTGATCAAACTCCAGCCTCTGAAAAATCGGAGAGAAAGGACTTACTACTCGCACGAAGGGAAGTTCTGCGGCCCGAAGGAGATTGATATCCTCAACAAACAGCCCGCTCACCTCGGCTCCAAGGCGATGGGCCAGCTCCAGGGAAGTCTCCAGTGCGGTCAGGCTGCCGACTGAAGCATCAAGGGCTACCAGAATGTGGCGAATGTGGAGTCTTTCTTCGGCCATATCTTATGATTCTCCCATCTCTCCCGCTTTAGCTGCCTGGCTGTATTCCATTCGCTTCTGAGTCAGTTGCGCCAGTCGTTCCTGAACCCGTCCATTGAAGCTCCCGATGGGGTACTTTCCTCTCTCATCAGGCTCACCTGCAGGCATACCGGTCAAGACCTCAATTCCATCATCAATAGTCTCAAGGCTGTAAATATGAAATTGGCCCTTTTCTACAGCTTCAATGACATCCTGCCGCAGCATGAGGTGCTGCACATTGGAAGCTGGAATCAATACTCCCTGTTCACCGGTAAGTTCCCTGGATTGGCAGGTATCAAAAAAGCCCTCAACCTTTTCATTAACTCCACCGATGGGCTGTATCTGACCATGCTGATTGATCGATCCGGTCACGGCCAGGGATTGCCTGACCGGCACCTCAGCTATGGCTGAAAGCAAGGCATAGAGTTCAGCCGCAGAGGCGCTGTCTCCCTCAATGCCGCTGTAAGATTGTTCGAAGACAAGACTTGCCGAAAGCGAAAGAGGGCTTTCCTTGGCGTAGCGAGCACCCAAAAATCCACTCAAAATGAGCACTCCTTTGGAGTGAATCGGCCCGGACATTTTAACTTCCCGCTCAATGTCAACAACCTCTCCCTTTCCGAGCCGGATGCGGGCAGTAATGCGACTCGGGCGGCCAAAGGCAAATTCTCCCAGTTGCATCACCGAAAGCCCATTGATCTGGCCTGCCTTTACCCCCGCAGTATCGATCAGAAGGATATCCCGGCCAATCCGCTCCTGGACCCGCTCACGTATCAGGTCGGAGCGGAAAGTCCAGGCATCGATCGCTCTCTGCACATCATTGACTCCTATCCTGTCGTTTCCATTCTTTCTGGCCCAATAGTCGGCCTCCCGCAAAAGATCTGTCTCGCGCTGGAGATGCAGGGAGAGCTTCTTTCCATCCTCTATCATCCTGGAGCTGTGCTCAATGGCCCGGGCAACTGCTGTACGGTCAAAGGGAAGCAGTCCCTCCTTTCGGACCACAGCAGCAATCAGCCGGCCATATTTCTCCTGGCTCTCCGGCGTACGGTTCATCTCATAGTCAAAGTCCGCGGCCACTTTAAAGAGTTGGCCGAATTCAGGATCATAGGCGCGCAGCATATAGTAAAGGAAAGGAGGACCAATCAAAACCACCTTAAGATTCAAATCAGTCGGCTCCGGCTCCAGAGTAATCGTGCTCAGCATACCATAGGCTTGGCTTAACGACTCGATCTTGATCTGTCCTGATCTGAGTACCCTTTTTAAACCCTCCCAGGCAAAGGGAAACATTAGAACCTTGAGAGCATCGAGGATAAGGTATCCGCCATTGGCCCTATGAAGCGCACCTGGCCGAATCATATTAAAATCGGTGATTAATGCTCCCAGCACAGGCAGATGCTCTATCCTGCCAATCAGGTTCTGATAGGTGGGATTATCCTCATAGATTACCGGAGTTCCTTTGGCTTCACAGTGATCAACAACCACATTTACTCGATAGCGACGCAAAAGTGTGGACTTGGCCTGTGAGCCACTTTCCAGAGCACTTGATAGGTCAGCCGATTGTTTACCTATAGGGATCTGCTGGGCTTCCTCCCCATCCCGTGATCGGAAAAGGTCGATATGGTCAATAATGTCCTTTTCTACAGCCCTCAGAAAGTCAATCACCCCTGGAATGTTCCCATATTTTTCGCGCAGGGTCTCCAGAAGAGGTCCTATGGTTAGGCCGGCTATTTCACGGTCCAGCTCTTTTACCCTTTCCTGCATTTCTCGTCCCCAGATGGGGAGTTTCTGGAGAATTTTTTGAGCCTCACTCTGGAGCTCTTCCATCCGATGCGCAATGTTTTTGCGCTCTTCCTCCGGCCACTTTTGAATCTCCTCTCCAGGCACAACCTCCCCTTCCCGTACCGGGGCAAAGGCTATTCCCACTGGTGTGCGAAGTACTCCCAGGTTCCATTCCCTGGCTCTGTTCTGAATCCCCTGAAAAGCCTCCCGCTGTTTTTCCTGATATTCCTCTTTGACCGTACGTTGACGGTTTTGATACTCCTCACTTTCAAAGGCAGCTCTCAAGGCATTCTGCATGTCAGCCACCAAGGTTTCCATATCCCTCGACAGCTCTTTTCCCCTGCCTGGCGGCAGGTGCAAAATCCTGGGTTTGTGGCGAACCTCAAAGTTATTCACATAGCACAGATCCGGAGGCACCTTTTCCTGAGCAGCCTTATCTTCCAGGAGCTGGCGAATCAAGGTGTGCTTGCCCAGGCCGTAATCGCCCAGAGCAAAGATATTATAACCCTTGTGATCGATTTCAATACCGAAGTGCAGAGCCTCAACAGCCCGCGGCTGTCCGATAAATTCTGTGAACTCTCCCATCTCGGAAGTGGTTTCAAAAGGCAACTGCTCCGGATCACACCGTTGATAAAGATCACTTCGTCCTAATTTCCTGACTGCCATAGCCTTTTCCTTATTCAGAAAAATCTCTCTCTTATAAGCGGGGAGATCTGACCATATGATCAAAAATAGAGTATGGGGGTATTTTTCGATTATAAAATTTTACATCATGCTCTCTCTTGTGCTCCTATCGGCTCAACTCATTTTTTCAGCTATTCACCATGACCTTCCCCTCATCGCCATAAGGATATGAAATCGAAAAGCTGGTCTGCAGGATAGCGAAATCCCTTCGATAATGCCGATAAGCACTAATACCCTTTGAAAACAAGTCATAATTTCAAGTAATGAAAACTTCAGCCTTGAAGCAAGGGGCGAAAAAGCATCCATGTGATTGAGAAAAAAATCCTTGATCAGGAGGTAAGTGATGTCCAGTTTCTTTTCCCGCTCACAACGGGCTCTCAAAGCCGATGATCCGCATCGCTTGCTGCTCGGCCTCCTCTTAGCCACACTCCTCATGATCCTCTGGACAGCCTGGTTTTTTAAGGCACGAATTGCTCTCTATGAGTATACTGAGATTGCTCAGGTAGAAATTGATCCCCCTGCTGTGCAGGGGAATCGGCGATCGACTATCCTCCCCTGGCCGAACTTTAAAGTTGTGGCTCATTTCCTTCCATCTGCAGCTTTCGGGCGTATCCGACCCGGGCAATCGGCTCGAATGCGCCTGCATAACTATCCCTGGACCCAATACGGTTTTATTACGGCCAAGGTAGCCAGGGTGGCCAATGAGATTAAAGACGGGTACATCCAGGCTGAGTTCACCATTCATTCAAACTCGCCTTCTCTGATCCCACTCCAACCCGGTCTTTCAGGAGATCTCGAGGTCGAAGTGGGTCATACTACGCCGATATCTCTTATCCTGCGGGCAGCCGGGAAGTTACTCAGTACTCCAACTGACATTTCTTCTCCGTCCGGTGAACCCGGAGGGACCAATGGCCGCTGATTCCCTCAAACACCTGATCTCCACCTTTCGACTCCCTGGCTTCAGACGCCGTTTCATCATTCCTGAAATCGTCCAGTCCTCAGCCATGGATTGCGGTCCAGCCTGCCTTAAGTGCCTCCTTGACGGCTTTGGCACCTCCGTAAGTTACGGTCGCCTCCGTGAGGCATGTCAGACCGATCTTGACGGAACCTCCATTGATACCATCGAAGAGGTAGCCATACAGCTCGGCCTCGAGGCTGAGCAGGTCATGCTGCCGCTTGATCATCTCCTCCTTCCTGAGGCTAAGGCCTTTCCGGCCATTATTACCACCTCTCACCCCAGTGGAGTCACCCACTTTGTGGTCATCTGGCGTCGCTGCGGCCATTTCGTTCAAGTCATGGACCCAGGCACAGGAAGGCGCTGGCTGAGCCGCCAGCAGCTCTTCAAAGAGCTTTACCTTCATACCATGCCGGTCCCTGCTGCAGCCTGGCTCGCCTGGACAGGCTCTGAGGAATTTATAACCACTCTCTTCAGGAGACTGGCCAATCTCGGCATCTCTAGGCACAGGGCAGTCCAGAGGGTGAAAGAAGTCTTTCAGGATATGAAGCTTGGCTGGCGTCCGATGGCTACTCTGGACGCTGCCGTCCGGATGATCGATTCGATTGTCCGCTCCGGAGGACTTCACCGTGGCCGGGAAGCCTTCCGGGTGATCGAAGCCTTTTATGAAAAGGGCAGCCGGGCAACTCTGGAGGAGACCCCGCCTATTCCTCCCGCTTACTGGTCCGTAAGTCCTGCTCCCCTTTCACCAGATGGAGTGGAACAACTCTTCCTGCGGGGAGCTGTCCTTGTACGGGCACTTGGGAGGCGCCCTGCGGCCTGCCTGGTTCCCGATCACATATCCGAAGATGAAGGTAAGCCTGCACCCCTTTCACCTGAGCTGGTAGCAGCCCTCAATGAGCCGCCAACCCACCCGGGGCGCGAGCTTTTCAACCTCTTGCGCAGCGACGGTCTCCTTTCTCCTCTGTTCCTCATAGTAGCGCTGGCCCTTTCAGCAGGTGGCGTGGTAATCGAGGCCTTACTCTTTCGCGGGCTCTTTGATCTCAGTCAAGAGCTGGGACTGGCCGGACAGCGTTTTGAAATCATGGGCGCAATTCTGGTCTTTGCCACGGCTATTCTTCTTCTTGATCTACCAATCGCCGCAGGGATCCTGCGCCTTGGCCGCCACCTTGAGACACGGCTGCGCGTGGCTTTTCTTGAGAAGTTACCCCGGCTCCATGACCGCTATTTTCAGAGCCGGCTCACCTCAGATATGGCTGAGCGATGCCACAGTGTCCACAGCCTGCGGGCATTACCCGGGCTTGGTGGTCAGTTCATCCGGGCAAGTTTTGAACTGGTCCTGACTACAGCAGCCATAGCCTGGATCTACCCATCGAGTGCACCCATTGCCGTGATCACCGCCATAATCAGTGTCTGCCTGCCCCTGATGGCCAACTCCTATCTGTCCGAAAGGAATCTCAGGGTTCGCAATCATACCGGCGCCTTGAGTCGTGTTTAACTCGAAGCGTTACTTGGGCTGGTGCCTATCCGTGCTCATGGCGCGGAAAGATCAGGTAGCCGCGAGCATGAAAACCTCCTGGCTGACTGGGCACAGGCCAACCTTGGGCTCCAATTTGCAGCCATTATTATTGAGGGTATCCAGTCTATCATCGGCTTCAGCCTGGCCGCCTGGCTGCTGTTTCACTATCTGAATCATGGCGGCCATATCAGCGGTCTTCTCCTCCTCGTTTACTGGGGGCTTAACCTGCCCAACCTCGGCCAGATCATCGCCCTCCTGGCCAGGC
>JBLIRT010000069.1:0-14541 GCA_049472445.1 bacterium | reverse complement strand
GTCTGTCTCTGTAAGACCGGTACAGGTATCCTCATGATATATAATTCATTGGGAGACGAGTAGGAACATTGACAATATTGGAGGTTACAAGTAAAATTCAAGCAACCGGAAGAACAAGCTGCATGGCAGGGAGGAGCGTTTGTCATTTGCCTTTCGAGTGATTGCCTGTGACCGGATGACGGCAGCAAGGGCGGGAGAATTTTTCACAGCTCATGGGAAGGTGGAAACGCCGGTATTTATGCCCGTAGGGACCCAGGCCACGGTCAAGGCCATGACTCCTGCGAGCTTGAGGGATATCGGCGCAGAGATCATTTTGGGCAATGCCTACCATCTCTACTTGCGGCCGGGAATGAAACTCATTGAGTCGCTCGGCGGGCTGCATACATTTATGAGCTGGGAATGGCCGATTTTGACTGATAGCGGTGGTTTCCAGGTGTTCAGTCTCGCTCAGATGAGAAGTATCAGTCATGAAGGAGTCACCTTCAGATCTCATTTAGACGGGAGCAAGCACTTCATCAGCCCCGAAGACTCGATGGCCATTCAGCAGGGCCTGGGCAGTGATATCCTGATGGCTTTCGATGAGTGCCTCCCCTATCCTGTCCCTTATGAATATGCGGCCAATTCAATGGAACTGACCCTGGAATGGGCCAGGCGTTGCTGTCAGGTGCATCAGACGGCGAAGGTACCCGGGCAGGGTTTATTCGGGATTGTCCAGGGAGGTGTTTATAAGGATTTAAGAGAGCGGTGTGCTGAAGCTTTGCTGGACATGGATTTTGATGGCTACGCCGTTGGAGGACTGATGGTGGGTGAGCCTGTCGAGACTACCTATGAAATGGTCAGCCACACGGCGGCCTTTCTGCCGGCGGATCGGCCGCGATATGCCATGGGCCTCGGCTTACCGGAGGATATTTTCCGTTGTGTTGCTTCGGGCATTGATATGTTCGATTGTGTGATACCGACACGGAACGCTAGGAATGGGTGTCTCTTTACTCATCAGGGAAAATTAACGATAAAAAACGCTCAGTACGCTTCCGATCCCGATCCTGTGGATAGCGAGTGCGGGTGTTATACCTGTCGAAATTTCAGCCGTGCTTATTTACGGCATTTATTCATGAGTGGGGAGATTTTGGCGTGTATTCTGAACACGATCCATAATCTTTATTTTTATATCCGACTGCTGAAGAGTATTCGCCTGGCCATTCAGGAAGGAAGATTCAGGGAATATTGGCAAACCTTCCTGCAATCACAGCAGTAAAGAGGGCAGGGAGTGGATTTTTCTGAAAGAGACAGGGAACGTATTGAAAACTTTGGAGCCAGGCAGAGCGACGATTCAGTTTTTGGCTAGATTTTCATAAAAGAAAGGATAGATATGGTGAAGGCGGTTTTGGCTATGGCGAAAAGCCCTGCTGCGGGGCAGCCGCAAGGGGGAGGTGGGATAGGCCCCTCACTTTTTGTTCTGGCGATCATTTTTTTTATCTTTTATTTCCTTTTGTTTCGTCCTCAGCAAAAGCAGCAGAAAAAACTACAGGAGATGAGAGCCGGTCTGAAAAAGGGGGATAAAGTAGTCACCAGTGGTGGTATACACGGCACGGTTCTGAGCGTTACCGATGATCTGGTGAGCCTGCAGATAGCGGATAAGGTCAAGATTGATCTTGCTAAAAGTTCCATTGCCGGTAAGAGAGAATAAAAGAAGATATTCATTCTTGTTTGAGGTATTTTCGGTTGTCCATCATCAATGCAGATCTGCTGAGACGAAATCCAAAGGTTCAGGTTTATCTCCGGAGAGCGGATAAACATCTGGAGGGAATCGGCTACACGGAGCACGGCCTTCGTCACGCCACCATTACGGCCAAGCTCAGTGAGAAAATTTTACATTCTTTGGGGCATTCGGCTGATGAAGTCCGGCTAGCTGGAGTAGCCGGGTTTTTACATGATATTGGTAATGTTTGCGGCCGAGTGAATCATGGGCAGTCCGGCGCCATTATTGCTCATAGCCTTTTAGCTGAGATTGGCATGCCCAGTGAGGAAATCGCAGGCATTATGGAAGCAATCGGGAATCATGAGGAAGAGCTTGGACAGCCAACCAGTGAAATTTCAGCTGCACTCATTTTGGCCGATAAATCAGACGTTCATCGATCACGCGTCAGAACTCCACGGTTCATAAACTTCGATATCCATGATCGGGTGAATTACGCTGCTGAAGAATCTGACTTACACATATCACAGGAAAAGAGAACTATCTCTTTGCTGATTAAGATCAATACGGAGATTTCACAGGTGATGGAATATTTTGAAATCTTTCTTTCGAGGATGATTATTTGCCGTAAGGCTTCAAAAGTGCTTGCCTGTGATTTCGAACTGATTATCAATGGGAACAAGTTATTGTAATTTTAACATAGATAAACTAAACCATAGGGAGGAAAACGGTGAAAGGTAATCTGAAATGGAGATTTATTCTCATTGCTATGGTTACGATAGTCTCGGTAGCCTATGTGATACCTTCAATATTCGGATCTAAATTACCATATTGGTGGAAGAAGCCCCTGCCCAGTGAAAAGGTCCATTTAGGTCTGGACTTGCAGGGGGGCATGCATTTAGTCCTGGGTGTGAAATTGGATAAGGCGGTTGAAAATTCCCTTGAGGCGACAGTTACCTCATTAAAGGACGGCATGAGAAAAGAGGGTGTCGTTTATGATGAGGTCAGGCGTATTGACGATAAATCCGTTGAACTGAAAGTAGTCAGGGAGGACTTTGCTGAACAGGTTGATGAGGTCTTGAAGGATTATTATAATTTTCATATTACCTTTCCCTATCAGGGAGATAACACGAAATTTCTCTTAACCCTGAGGAATGAGGAGATCGATCGGATACGCAGGTCGGCTATTGATCAGGCCAAAAAGACCATTAGCGATCGAATTGATCAGTTTGGAGTCACAGAACCGACTATAGCCAAACAGGGAGATGATCGAATCCTGATCCAATTGCCCGGCATCAGGGATACGGAGAGGGCCATCGCCTTAATCGGGAAAACTGCACAACTGGAATTCAGATTGGTTGATGATGAGCATAATGTGGATCAGGCTTTACAGGGTGAGTTGCCGGAAGGTACGGAAGTTTTGTATGAGAGATCCCGGGATAAGGTTACCGGCCGGTTGGTGAAAAAACCTTACCTGTTGAAGAAAGCCACTATGATGGCCGGTGATGTTCTCACTGACGCCAGAGTTCAGCCTGGTGAATACGGAGTGCCCTATGTGAGCATGACCTTTAACAAAGCAGGGGGAAAGCTGTTCGGCCAGATTACCGGGGAAAATGTCGGCAAACGCTTAGCTATTGTTTTGGATGACAATGTTTATTCCGCGCCGGTTATCCGGGAAAAGATTACCGGTGGAAGAGCTCAGATTACGGGCAGCTTTACGGATGAAGAAGCCAGGGATCTGGCTATTGTCCTCCGAGCCGGCGCACTTCCGGCTCCGGTGGAAATTCTGGAGCAAAGGACGGTCGGCCCTTCCCTGGGGAAGGATTCTATTCATAGGGGGTTTAAAGCCCTTTTAGTTGGAACGGCCCTTGTTCTCATATTCATGGTCATGTATTACAAACTGTCCGGACTCATTGCCGATTTTGGTCTCTTCATAAATCTTTTGACTCTGATGGCCTTTTTAGCTGCTGTTAAAGCTACCCTTACCCTGCCGGGGGTCGCCGGTATAATCCTGACCGTAGGTATGGCGGTGGACAATAACGTACTTGTCTTTGAACGGATCAGGGAAGAGCTTGACCTGGGAAAAACGATCAAGGCAGCCATTACCGGCGGATTTGATAAGGCCTATATAACCATTATTGATTCCAGTGCAACGACGCTGATTGCCGCTCTGATCCTTTATCAATTCGGGACCGGGCCGATCAAGGGATTTGCCGTTACCCTGAGTGTAGGATTGGTCGGCAGTGTCTTCACAGCTGTTATCGTGAGTCGTTTCATCTATGACTGGTTCCTGTCGAAGAGGAATATTGCCAAGCTCAGCATTTAAATAAGGGTAAAAAGCAGGACAATGGCCGAAAGAAGGTAATTTCATTTTGAAGCCTTTGAGGAAGAATAGACATGGAGGATAATAATGAGATTTTTTAAGGATACACATATTGATTTTATGGGATATTGGAAGTGGGCTTTTTTAGGATCCGGTATTTTCATTGCCATTGGGCTGGCCTCTCTTTTCATAAAGGGTCCCAGATACGGCATTGACTTTGCCGGTGGTACGATAGTCCAGGTAAAGTTTCACCAGAGTGTTGACTTGGCCACGATCCGTAAAGGGTTACAGGAAATTCAGTTAGGCGATAGCATTATTCAGCAATATGGGCCTAAAAGCAATCAAGAAGTTCTCATCAGTATGACCAAAACCACTGGCTCTCTCAAGGGAATAGATGAGGAGATCAAGGAGGTTCTCACCAGGATATATACTGATAAAGGGTTCGAGATCCGCCGGGTTGAGATGGTTGGTCCAAAGGTTGGAAAGGATTTGCGGCAGCAGGGGTTATGGGCTATTATTTTCGCCCTGATCGGTATTTTACTTTATGCCTGGTGGCGATTTGAATTTGTCTTTTCAATTGGTGCTATCCTGGCTCTGGCTCATGACACCCTGATCACCATCGGAGCCATCTCTCTGACCAATCGAGAGTTCAGCCTTCCTGTCGTAGCTGCTCTTCTGACTATCGTAGGTTACTCAATTAATGATACCATTGTTGTCTATGATCGGGTTCGTGAGAATATTCGGTTGAGCCGCAGCAATAGCATGTATGATATACTCAACATGTCCATTAACGAAGTATTGGGAAGAACCTTTCTGACTACCTTTACAACCTTTCTGGTGGTTATTTCCCTCTTTCTCTTTGGCGGGCAGGTTATCAACGACTTTGCCTTTGCCCTGGTTGTCGGTGTCATTGTTGGTACCTACTCTTCAGATTTTGTTGCCAGCCCGGTTGTGTTACTTATCCATAATTGGCAGAAGGCCAGGACCCGTCGGACGGCGGTTTCAGAAAAGAGCAGAATGGCGGCTCGTACCGGCTCAAGGGTAACCACCAGTAAAATCGCGGCCATGAATAAGCAAAGCAGTCGTCAAAAGGGCAGTAAATAAATCCGGAGCTTTTAGTTCTGATCAAAAATTTTTATAAAGTTATCTCCAGAATCTACAACAAGCAGCCGGTTTTCTGTGTCCCGGACGATGGCCTGGGGATTTTTCAGGGTGACTTTCTTTTCCCCCGGTAAAGAGCCCCCGATCTTCTGAATGATTTCGCCGTCAGTATTCAGCTTGTAGATAGAGCGGCCATCAGGTGCTTCCCGATCGACAATATAGAGAAATCCGCTTTCATCGAGGTAAATGTCGGCCGGCTTGGCAAGAGGATATTCGGCTTTCTGGAACAGAGGCAGGGTTTGCAGGAAATTCCCTCTGGTATCAAATTTGTGAAGGACAAACCCATTTCGTTGTTGATCTAAAACATAGAGATATCCGAAGCCTGTAGCATCATAGGCTATGTTTGTGGGAGCCAGGAAACAACCCCTGGCCGAACCATAACATCCCCATTCATTTTGAAACTCCCCTTGCTGATTGAACTTTTGCACCCTGTGGTTTCCTGAATCAAGAACGTAAACATTGTTATCATTGTCTAGGGCTATATCGAGGGGTGTTTGAAATTTACCTGCTCCTGATCCCAATGAGCCGATGACTAAAACGTTCCTTTCGTCTCCGGAATCAAATTTTTGGATTCGATTATTATTCGTATCAGCTACATAGACATTATCGTCCTCGTCGACAGCCAGGGCCGAAGGAGAATCAAATTCACCGGAATCCGTACCCCCTTTTCCCCATTCACAGAGGAACTGGCCGTTTTTATCGAATTTTTGAATGAGATTATTCCCCTGATCAACAACGTATATATTATCCTGGCTATCGATGCCAATGTCTACGGGGTGATCAAAGAATCCTCCACCCAGGCCGGAGCCGCCAAATGATGAGGCGTAGCTGTAGTGGTGATACCCTAATCTTTGGGTGGATTTTCTCTCCGAAGGCAGCATTGGGGCAGGTTCTTTCTCCGGGGATAGTATGGGGGCAGGTTCTCTCTCCTGTGGCGGCATGGGGGCGGACTTTTCCTCTGAGGGCGGCAGTGGTGAAGGTTCCTTCTCCGGGGATAGTATTGGGGTGGACTCTTCCTCTGAGGGTAGCCTTGGGGTAGACTTTTTCTCCGGGGCTGGTACTGAATGAGATTGACTTTGATCTTTCTCCCGGGCATCTTCCGGTGGAGTACTGACGGCCAGATTATGAATGAGGAAAAAGAATAGAAAGATCAGGCCACATCCCCACAGCAGCTTTTTCGATCTCTTTCTCTTTGTTTCATTGAGGCCGGATTTTTTCATACTCATTTATCGCCTTTTACTTACAGCATCTTCGATAGGTGCTGACGGTTCTTTTTCTCCCTCTGCTGAAAGTTCTTTTTCTCCCTCTGCTGATGCTTCTTTTTCTTCCTCTTCGGCCTGTCGAGCTTTTTGAGAATACTGCCGCTGATAGCTTCTCTTGATTTGCTGCTTCAGTGAATGGATGATCTGCTGGCAAGCCTCTTGACCAAGTTCTGCCGGATTTGGTCCGTCAGTAAAGCCAAAAATTCTTCCCAGAGAAGCATTACCGTCCTTATTGCAATTTCCGGTCCAAAGGATATTGCCGGTATCAGCATCAATCATGCGAACGCTCAATCCAACCTCAGAAGCTGAACCCTTGCTTTTCCCGTAGGCGTATTCCGTTACTGTCCCCAGAATTAAGTATTGAGCTTCCAATCTTTCCCCTAAGGCTTTAATAGTTTCTCTATCCAGGGAGTCCGCCTTCCTGATGCGCAATCCCCCCAGGGCGGCGTTGGCTTGAACAGGGTCTACGATATCTTCAAAAATGCCTGCCGAAAACAGCTCAGTCAAAAAAATCTCCATAACTTTTAGTTCAGCATCAGATTCCTTGCCGAGATTTCCGAATGGCAGAACACAAACCTTTTTGGTCGGATTCCATGGCGCGTAAAGAATAGCCCTGTAATCAGTGACGGGCTTGGTAAAAACAGCTGCTGTTTTATGTTCAGCACACCCGAGAAAGAGCAATGAGCATACTATGAGGGATACTATGATTGAAGTAGATACGGTAATTGAACAGAGCTTCCTGGTAAATGAATGCTTCATGGCCTGTTTCCTCCTTCAAAAAAACAAACGTTCAAAATTGAAATTTTACTAGTAGTGTGCCCTCAATTGCAGCCCGACTCTTTCCTCCTTGTCGGGCTCTTCGTAGTAATCTTTCGTATACTTGTAATTTGCCGTCAGATCATAATGGTTTATTTTATAGGAGAGCCTTGACTCAAAGATCATAGTATCCTGAATGGGTCTGGGGTCATTCGATTCATGGTCATCGTATTTGATGCTGCTGCTCCAGGTGAAGGGTTCAAACCGCCAATCATAATTAAGAGAGTAAGAGGTATTCTCTTCATCTCTGTCGGTGGTCTCTCTGATTTCCCGGATAAACTGGGTTGAGAGAATAAAATTTGTCGTGGGCGTAAATTTAAGATCAATCTTTATATCCTGATCATTATCCCGGCTGGCAGGATACTCCTGACTCACAGGTGAATACTCAGTTTTCTTACGACTTAGGCTGTAAGATACATTGGTAACAAGCTGATTCATAAATTGGAGCTTGTAAGATATCTGGTTTTTAAACTCATGGGTGGTACTTTCCGGGGCTCCGGCACTGTCTTCTTTTGAGAGGTTATATTCAGGTGATAAGGTAAGATTGGTAAAAGGAGCTAAGTGCAGTTTCCATTTATAGTGCTCTTCCTCCGGCAAATCGTTCTGACCTGAATCAGCCTTGTTTTCCTTTTCCTTGACAAATTTGGCGGTAAAGGTATTACGAGCCTTAAAAAAATGCTGGAAATCCGATTTCCACGTACCTTCGATAGTTCGGCTATCCTCCTTCCGATCATTATCGAGCAGGGTCAGATCATCAATACGCTCTGATTCTAAGTTGATTCTCCCTTGAAGATTAAGCCATTTGCGCGGATTAGCGGTAATTTCCGCATCATAGGTGTCAGTTATGGAATCCTCTGTATTCTCCCGGCAGCTCCTTTCATATTTATATTTACCGGTAAACCTTACATAATCCCATACCTCTTGAGTCATATTAACCCAGAACGTGTTCATTTCTTCGCCGCTATCAGATGTATCATCAATATTTTTATTTTCATAATGAGTCGTTAAGGTAGTGCTTGAAGTCATCTGGTAGGTTATCTTGCTGGTAGCAGTCTTGCTCAATCTGTCTTGATCCCAGATCCAGGAGGTTCCATCATTCGGGTCGATTATTTTGGCCCGCTCTCGTTCCACTTTATAATCAAGATCGAATCGAACTTTTTCTTGAATGAGAAGGTGTTTAAAAGTGATCTGACCGAGAAGATCACCTTCTTTCGTATCCTGTCCTGTTCTATTTTCATAAAGCCTCCGGCTGTAGTCGGTCATTTCACCCAGATAGCTGAATCTCAATTTAAGGAAGCTTTTAAAGGTGTAAGATGAATTGATGGAATATTTATGACAGTCTCTTCGAGGCACATTTGGATCTATATTCCTTTCAAAGTCGTATTTAATACTGAATTCAGGTAGATACTCGGGCTGCAGTTTAAAATCAAAAAACCCTTCTTTTGTTTTGGTGGTAGTTTCAGCCTCATTCTCCAGCCCTTTGTATCCCAGTCGCATCTCATAAAGGCGGGATTTGATCCGGAACATTTCCTGGTGTTCATAATTTTCGGTATCATGAATATCTAAGAGATCTGAGCTTTCCTGGTGTTCCTGCTCGAATTTCACATTCAACTCACTTTCGAGCTTTGTTTCATAGGAGACAGGCAGGTTATATCTGACCTGATATTCATGTTGGATTTCATCAGTTACATTGTGCTCATCTGCCTGATCCTTTTCAGTTTTCTCGTATTTTAAATCAACATTGAAATTCCAGGTCGAAGGTAGAGCATATTCTGGGGGGATGAGGAAACAGACTGAAAGGTTTATGAGAAAAACAATACTCAGGATTTGGGTTTTCATCATTCCCTTTTATTGGTTATGCATAGCTATGGAGTCCCGAAAGCAGGAAACTCACTCCCAAATAGGTAAAAAGGACGAAGCAAAAGCCTACGATCGATAGTATGGCCGTTTTTTTGCCCTTCCATCCGGCGGCGAATCGAGCATGCAGGAAGGCCGCGTATACGAACCAGGTAATAAGGGACCATGTTTCCTTCGGATCCCAGCTCCAGTAACTTCCCCAGGCATAATTGGCCCAGGCTGCTCCGGTAATTATGCCGATCGTGAGGAATGGAAATCCGATGGCGACTGCCTTATACGTCAACTCATCAAGCAAATCAGAAGAAGGCAGGAGCTGCAGGATACCTTCCCTTTTGGGCTCACCTTCCTCAAAATAAATCCGTATAAGATACATAATGCTGATTCCACAAGCTACGGCGAAGGCAGCGTAACCAAAAAAGCAGGTGATAACATGAGAAAGGAGCCAATTGCTTTGAAGAGCTGGAACAAGCGGCTCAATCTGGTCTGACAGCAAGGTGGTAAAGGCTAAGGCGCTGAAAGCGATGGGGGTAACAAAAGCACCGACAGTCTTCTGCCTGAATTTGAATTCCAGGATAAGATAGATGAAAATAATAGCCCATGAGAAAAAAACCATTGAAGAATAAAGATTGGCGAAGGGGGGTTGGCCGATACCCTTTTGGAAAGAGGCTATGGTTCTAAAGACCAAAGCAGCAGTATGAATGATAAGCCCAAGGGCGGTAGTCAGAGTAGCCAGGTTTCCAACTTTGTTGTTTTTACATGACAAATAGATTACGTAGATGAGCGCGGCCATGATGTATATGATCATAGCTACACCGAATAGTTTTGAACTGATCATGGGTTATTACATCCTCCATAACACGATGCCCTTTTACCTTTTCGTATCGGCGAGATTCTCTTTGACGATGGTTACGAATTTGGCAAAGGTATTTTGAAAAGACGGTTTATTTTTATTTGTTGTTCCTGCGACCTCAATTTTCTGATGCTGCCCCTGCCTGGTTATGGTTACCCAGATCCGCTGATGGGGGACAGAGAACATGACGATAATGCCCACGACCAGGATAATGCATCCAGCCCAGACTATTGGTACCCCTGGATCCCGGACTACCTGAAGACCGGTATACCTTTTGGCTGCATTGACGGAAGCAAGAGAATAGCTGTAGTCTCCTGATTTTTTATGCGGAAAATCGGGAAACATCTGAAAAACCCAGGCTTGAGATACCTGCCCGCCGTCTTTCCTTACTTCCAGTAAAGCGGCCGGATTATTCGGTATATTTGATCGCGTGGTAAACTGCCGGTTAGGGCCCATGGCAAAGTCCGGGAGATATTGCACAAGTCTCACTTCTGTATCTTCATGGTTACTGTCCATGAAGTGAAATGATTCGTTTTCCCCGACCTGGTAATGACCTACCAAACCTCCATTCCTGTCTTTGACGGCAATGGTTATCTTGGGTATCTCGCCAAAGCTCGACTGATAGAAGAAAATACCTTTGTAATTGAGGGGATCATTTACCTCAATCTCTTTAGCCCGGACTCTCTCTCCCCCCTCATAGACAACGAGTTTACTTTTATAGTCTTTGGGGCGGTGAGTGATGTTCCCATGTTCATCCTGGTAATAGGTTACCTCAAATTTTTCACATTCAACTTCAAAGCCGAGCTTTCGGGGTAGGCCTCTTCCATCCTGGGAGTTCAGCAGAATGAAATCTACCTTTTCGCCCTCAGGAATATTGACAAAACCTTTGAAGCCCTGAACGGCTCCGATAATGGCGCCCAAAAAGATCAGGATGATACTGAGGTGGGTAATATAGAAGGCCAGGCGGCCGTACTTTCCTTTCTCCGAGAAAAGGTGCCATTTCTCCCCATCTCCGACTTTTTCTTTACAGGGGAATCCTCCCTTCCTTATAGCGCTGAGAGCATGTTCAAGGGTTTGATCGACCGGGCCGGCTGTGAGCATGATTTTTTCCCGTGAGGTAAGCGATGATAATGCCTTTTCATCCAGTTTTATTTTAGGGGAAGCTATTATCTTAATATCGCGGGGGAGCCTTCTGATTGAACAGACGATGAGGTTTAAGGCTAAGATAATCAAGAGAGAAATATACCACCAGGAGTGATAGAGATAGAAAAAACCGAAAACACTTAAAATCCGGTATAAGGGGTCACCAAATCGTTTAATATAAATAAAAGGGTTTTGCTGTTGCTGAATCAGTGTTCCAACGATTGAGGTAAGGGCTAAGATGATCAGTATGGAAACAGTTAATTTCAGGGTGCTGAGGAGCTTTATAATTTTTCTCATCATATCATATTCACCTAGTCATTGTTTGTCCATATTCCCATTCCTGTGTATCTCCCAAAAGAGATACACACTATGATTCATTATTTCCCGGGTCATAGGCCTTTATACACACGATTATTTTTCATAATAAGCGGCTTATGGAGATGATTATTTCACTGGACTGTAAAATTTAATAAATGATTTAAAATCAAAAATATACCACAGGCAAGGATGAATGTCAATCATCATATATCCCCGGGGAACCGAAAAGAATCTCCGTCTGAGACCCGGAAGGCCTTTTTGGATATTCCCGTTTTTATGAGGGTAACATATTTTTTGTATGTAATCAGTAAGCCTTTAATCTCTTATACGTCTGTATAAATGTAACTGTTCAACATTGTTCAAGTCTAATGTTCCTTCATTTTATTTGATTTTAGGCCCATAAAAGTGTTATTATATAGGAAACTAAACCTATCGTGCATAGATTTGGAAGCATGAAAAGAGTCAGAACATCATCCATATAAGGCCGTGCTTATCTGAGCCCTTAACAAAAGGGATTTTCTTTAGGAAGCAGCAGCAGAATCATTTAGATTTATGCATCACCAGTATTCTCATACTATTTGTCACATCTTTTTAGAAATTTTAAAATTGGGACGTGTTATAAACACCCGATTATTTTTCGGGGGGAGGAGGTGATGTAAGTCGCCAGAATAAGGTTCATGGTTAAGGGATTTTTTATGATTCAATAACTTCTTAGGCTCAAGGGAGGAAAAGATTATGAAACGAAGAGGATGGAAAGCATTCTTATTTTTCTTAACGGTTATCTTAGCTGTCAGTTTCATGGCGGCCCCGATGGTTCGGGCGGATAGTGATGATGATGATAATGATAGATGGGCTAATTGGTACCAAACACAGACTGGCACAACTGGATGGGGCGGAACATGGATAATGGGACAATACGGTCCGGATGCCGGATATGGAGAACAGGGGATGCACTATCAGTATACTAATCCTTTAACCGGTGCTTATACGAGTTATTCGACCTCGGGAATGGGAATGGGTGCTATGATGCCTGGAGCATTCTATGGTGGTATGAATAGTCCATTTGCTCTCCAATCGTATGGCCCATATGCAGGAGGCAACCGTCCTAGTGTACAACCAACAATTGGTTATGATACGCAGGGTTATATGTCAGGAAGCCTCTTCGGTCCGAGTACACAATATTATCAGGCACAACCTAATTTTATGGCTCAGATGATGTTTGGCGGCCTGGGAGCCATGTTTGGCGGTTTTGGCGGTTTTGGCGGGTCAGCGGCCGGATATGGCGGCGGGGGATACGGATATCCAAACCAGCTTGGCGGCCCATCTTATGGTGTTGGTGTTAATCCTTGGGGTGGCGGTTATGGCGGCTATGGCGGCTATGGTGGTTATGGTCCTTGGGGTGGTGGATACTATTATTAATCAGGAGCCTGAATTTTGAGGCTATTGGCTAGGTATAAATAGCAGGCATGAATCGCCTGCTGAAAGAGAGCACTCCCATAAGGAGTGCTCTCTTATTTTTTAGGCGGCAAGCCGTCATGTGGTATATCATTCCTTTTCAATAATTCTTCAGCCAAACGTATGGCCTCATCCCTCTGCTTGACCAGCCCCTCGGCCCTGGCTTCCTCCAGGAGGTCGAGGAGCCTGCCGATTTCCGGGCCGGGAGAGAGATGGAAATGCTCCATAAGGAAGTCTCCCTTCAGGATAGGCTCCCTTTTTTTCGGTTCCCAGGCAAAGTAAAAGCATATCATGGCCAGAAAAAGGTCCTCCAGTCCGGCCATGATCTCAGGAGGAGCCCCAACGGCTTTTTTACGAGCCAGACCGATAATGGCAGCACCGAGGCCGGCCTCACCATGATCACGGAAAAAACGGTAAAAATATTTTGCGCTCTTATATTTCATCCGAAAAAGATAGAGCATCTCCCGGGATCCCCTGAGGCAGGTGAGAATAAACTTTCGTTGGGGAGTAGTAAGGCAAAGTGCCCGGAGAAGAAAGTCCACCGGCGTGAGGTTTCCTTTCTCCGTCTCCTGAGAAGGCGGCACTGCTCCGGCCATCTCTTTTTCCCTTTCCGGCTCGAAGAAACCGGCCAGGAGAACAGCCAGTTTCAGGAGGGGTTTGTAGGTAGCCTGGTGTCCGGAAATGTGGGAAAGGAGAGCATCAAGGTTTCTTAAGGAATGAGAATCAGAATGGGCCAAATCGGCCAGGATTTCCTCTAAAGCGGCCAGATTCCGGAGGCCGAGGGACCAGGCATGTTCCGTGATTTCAGGACACAGCTTTTCCGGTAATCTCCTGAGAAAAAGGATGGGGAGAAGGCCGTAGTGATAGAGCTGCTCACCTTGAGAAGTACCCTCTTCCAGGGAAAGAAGCAGGAACAGTTCCTCCCGGATCCTTTCAGTGGCTGTCCTTTCGAGGAGTTCCCGGTCTCGCCTGATCAGAGCGCCGGTCCTTATCTCGATCTGATAATGTAACTGCCCGGCCAGACGGAAAGCCCTGAGGATTCGGAGGGGATCATCCAGAAAAATTTTTTCTGAGACGGCCCGTATCAATTTTTGATCCATGTCCCGGGCCCCTTTGAAAGGATCATGAATAAGGGGGGAGGCAGTCCGGCCAAAGAGATCTTCGAGCCTTATGGCCATGGCATTGATGGTGAAATCCCTCTTGGAAAGGTCTTCGAGAATGTCATTACCCCTGATGGGAGAAAGATCAAAACTGATCCTGTTTCCGGCTATAAAACGGAAGACAAGGTTTTCCCTGTCGAGACAGATAGTGTAGCCTTTGATTTTTTGAGAGAGGTTTTTGAGGAAATATTCCGGATTGATGCTTACGGCCAGATCAATATCCTTGATCGGCCGGTCCAGGATGAGATCCCTGATGGTCCCTCCGATGAGATAACCTGTCAGATTCATCTCCCTGAGGAGATCGTACATGGAAGAGAGTTCGGAAAATTGGCTGAGCTGGGCTCTAATATGTTTCCCGGATTTCTTCAAGATAGGGCTGTAGTTGTTGGCTTCCAATCGCTTCCTCTCTCATTATTTTCGGCGGATGGACCGTAAGGTCAAGCACGGTGGAAGCGGAAGTGCTTTCAGCATCTCCACCATCCAGGATCAGATCTGCCTTG
>JBLIRT010000068.1:0-14618 GCA_049472445.1 bacterium | reverse complement strand
GGAGGGGGCTGCTTCAGGAGTCACCACAGAGATCATATCCGAGGATGAGCTTCCGGCTGCATTGATAAACTTTACCTGATACCGATACGGTGTGGCAAATGCAAGAGCGGCATCGGTGTCTTCATAGACATTGGCATCAATATAAGGAGATTGCAGGATGAGGGCCTGGTAATCTCCCTCACGGCCTCTCCATATCTGGTATTGATCGACCCCCCCGGCCTTTGACCAGCCTACCGCGACCACCGGCCCGCCGTCCCGGACCAGCGGAGAGCAGGCAGCCACCGGGATGGGCGGCCATCCGTTCTCATCAACGGCATTGGCGTCCAGACTAAACCCCCCCTCTCCTGACGGGGATGGATAATAGATGGGGACCCAGGAGAGATTTATGGGGACAATGACCAGCTTTGGGTATGAGGGATTCCGGCTGAAGGAGAAATCAATACTCCCCTGCTGTAATTCATTAAGGGGTATTCGCTGGGGTATACCGAATTGCGGTGGATATAAGGCATAGGAGGTGGCCGGTATAACCAGGACAGCGAATGGAGTCTGATCATATCCATCGAAAACCAGGCGGATGGCCTGCCCATCAGCCGGCTTTCGAAAGGCATAGTACTTACAGCTCAGATGATACAGACTATCTGTGACATTGGACGGAGAAGAGTAACATCCCTCGTGATAAGGGAGTGGGTATCTGTCCCCTTCCTCATAATCCGCAAACAGATTGGTCAGTTTAAAGCGGATGAATTCCTCGTCAAAGGTGGTGGTGCCGCCGCTGACTCCGGTAATTGAATTCTTAATGGCCTGCAGGGCATTATAGGATGAGACCGGAACCTGCTCATAGATAGTGCGGATAACATCCCGGCCGAAATGTTCGGCCAGAAACTTGGCCCAGATAACGCCGCCGTACTCGAAATAGCCGAAAGGGCAATATACAATTTTGTAACGCCCATATGCCTCATTCAGGGAGACATCCGGGTAATCAAACCACCCCTGACAACGGTAAGAGTCAGAATTTCCAACCCCCCAGATATCATAATACAATTCTTTCAGGGCAGCATCCCATATCCCATTATCATTTACATCCTCGTATGGCCATCCGAGATAATGCAGGTAGTCTTTGACCTCGCTATACAATTCATCTTCCACCCAGACGGCCGTGTTCTCCTCCCACCATAAATTGGTATCATTGTAATCGGTTGGCCAATGATCATATATGGCCTGCACCACGTGAAAAAATTCATGAACCGCTGTTATCTTCATGGCGCCGGCTTCTTTTCCGTCGATATCCAGATTATCTCTGGTCCATTGATAATCATTATTTACAATGACATATAATCCCTTACTATCAGCACTCGTAATGCCGTAAGCATTAATATCCATGATAAATACTTCAACTCTCTCACCATAGCTCACCGGCTCCTCGTAGCCCAGGGTGTCGATCAGATAAGACCATGAATCTTCAAAATACTGCGCGAATTGTGTTACATAGGAAGGGATGGTGCTCTCAATACCGTCTGCATCCTTTACTTTATCCGCTGAATAAGCATCTTCAGTGTAATAGATCCGGAAGTGGCCACCCTGGCTCTCATAGTGCCAAATATTTGTACCTTCATCGTAGTAAGCAGGATCATCCAACTCTGGGCTTGTTGGCCGGTATAAGACAAAGCTGTTCTCAGGAGTTAAAAGATCCTTGTGCCTTCGGGCCTTTCTGAGCAGGGGAGTGCCGCATTTCTGTAAAACCCGGGCCGGCGGTTCATCGAACCTCCACCACCTCTGGCGGAGGGGGGGGTGAAACAGGCTCCGTACTTCCAGGTTCAATTGCTCCCGAAGGGCCTGCTGCTCTTGAAGGGTCTGGGCATATACTTTGATGGGATGATCCGGAAAAAGGGTAAGACAGCAACAGCTTATAAGAAGGGCGATAACCCTCTTTTCCATCATATGCAGCCTTTCTTGCCATTCCGGGTTCAGCATGCCGAAAGTTTTCTATCCATGGAGTTTTCCATCCATGGAAGGGAACGCCCTGAGATTTTTCAGAAACCTTGAGAAAACCCTGGCCATTTTCAATGTATCTGGTCTCTCAATATCTTTGACGGCTTAAAGGTCACAACTCTTCGGGCGCTAATTTCCGCTTCCTGGCCTGTCCGAGGGTTTCTTCCGACCCGGGTATTCTTCTGACGCACGACAAACTTGCCGAATCCGCGAAGTTCGACCTCCTCTCCCCTGGCCAGGACATGTTTGATGGTGCTTAAAACAGTTTCCACGATCTCTCTGGCCTGCCTGTTGGTGAAGTTTCCTTCAGTCCATACCTTTTTTACGATGTCTTCCTTGGTCATGTGGATCTCCTTATCCCAAAAAAGGAAATATGGGGCATCCTTCATGAAGGCTGAAAGCTGTTTACCGTCGAAAGAATATAAACAGCACACAAAAGATGCCAAGGGTGGATACAAACATACGGTAAATAACGATAGACTCTCGGAAAACTTGTATAAGTTATAACAGGTAAATTTCCCTTGTCAAGCCTTTTGATTGTTTTTTCTAGCTTAATTTAAATTTTAGCATAGTAAAAATAATAGACTTGATTTACTATCCCTCTTGTGACATAATATTTCAAATTGATTTAAATTTAAATACTTAACCTTTATTGAGAGGGAGGAAATACAGATTTTTCGAGGAAACCGAAGGCTTTTCCTTTTCCCGGCTCTCTTCCTCTGCCTGATCATCTCCCTTATCACCTGTAATAAAGCCACGGCAAAATCAGATCCCTTCCGTTCACCCTGGAAGAAAGCGATGAAAGCTGAGGGGATATATCCTCCTCAGGCTAGGGTTGAACAAGGATTTCTGGAAGAATCCTTTTTTCAGTTCTTCAAATTTTTTCAGATTGTTATCTCACCCGCGGACGGTGCCCGATGCCCGATGTACCCGTCCTGTTCGCAATATGCTGTTCAGGCTGTTCGAGGCCATGGCCTCTTAAAGGGCTCCCTTCTGATTTCGGATCGCCTGCTGAGATGCGGGAGAGGGGAAAAATATCCGACTATTGTCCATCAGGGGAGGCTTCATTATCATGATCCATTGGAGAATAATGTCATATGGGATTGAATATGAATACGGCCAACAGGTTGACGCTCTTACGGATTCTCCTGGTTCCCTTTTTTGTGATTCTCCTCATTTACGGCTATTATACGTCCTCGCTTCTGGTATTTTCGGCGGCCAGCCTGACCGATGCCCTTGATGGACTGGTAGCTCGCAAATGCAACCAGAGGACCCGCCTCGGGAGCTTTCTCGATCCCATGGCTGACAAGACCCTCCTGGTAGCCTCTTTTGTCACCCTGGCTGTTTTACGTCTTTTACCCGGCTGGTTTGCCGTTATTGCCATATCCAGGGATCTGATTATTGTCATCGGAGCCATGATTGTTTATATTCTCACCGGAAACCTCAATTTTACCCCCACGATTCTCGGAAAAGCAGCCACCATGTTCCAGATTTTAACCATTACCGCCGTTCTTCTCGGCCATCTCGTCCAGAGACTGGATCTTCTCACCACGTTTCTTATCTGGGTGGCCACCCTGTTCACGGTAGTTTCCGGATTTCAATACGTCTACATCGGCATGGAAATGTTCAATGAAGTTTCATAACCTCCCCCTTTACCAGATATTTCTCGCCCTGCTGTCCGGGATCCTGCTTACCCTCGCTTTTCCATGTTTTCATTTGTCAATACTGGCCTGGGTCGGCCTGATACCATTGTTTTTCGCCCTCCGGAAGGCTTCCGCCCGGCTTTCCTTCGGCCTTGGGTGGATCTGCGGTTTATCATATTTCGGAGGCACCCTGTACTGGATCATGGCCACCATGATCCTTTACGGGCACCTGGCCGTCTGGCAGAGCGCTCTCATTGCTTTGGCTCTGGTGGGTTATCTCTCCCTCTTCATCGGGGGCTTTGCCTCTCTTCTGAGTTGGTTCCGTTCACACGCTTCCCTGCCCGGTTCCCTGACAGCCCCCCTGATCTGGGTATCCATGGAACTCCTGAGGACTCACCTTTTTACAGGATTTCCCTGGTCCTCCCTGGGCTATACGCAATACCGGAATATCCGGCTTATTCAGATGGCTGACCTCGCCGGTGTTTACGGCATCTCCTTTCTGATCGTTTTTGTCAACGCATGTCTTTCCACCATACTGGAGCGCCTTCCCGTGGGGAAGGATAATCGGCCATCGATCAGGTTTTCCCCGGTCGCCGTGCCTGCCCTGGCCCTTGTTCTGATCATCGGTCTGGTTGAGGGTTACGGAGCCTGCAAGCTGTCCTTCCGGCCCATCCAATCCGCCGGAACCCTTTCCCTCGGGCTTATTCAGGGCAATATCCTCCAGGAGGAGAAATGGGACATTCGCCTGCAGGACAAAATCGAAGCTGTTTACCAGTCACTCACCCTTGAGGCCGCCCGGCAGAAACCTGACCTGATCATCTGGCCTGAAGCCTCCACTCCCTTTTTCAATGAACAGCAGGGAGAGTACCTGGCCAATATCTCTTCCGTAGCCCGGAAGGCCGGAGTTCCTCTTTTGGTCGGAAGTCCACGGCTCGAAATGGCTGGGAACAGCCGGGGAAAAGACAGTCAGGAAACGGTCCTTTTAAAAAACAGCGCTTTTTTTCTCTCCCCCGAGGGGAAAATTTTGGATTATTATGATAAAATACATCTGGTGCCCTTTGGAGAATATCTCCCCTTAAGATCCTTATGTACCCTTTTAGGATCCGTAGTCAATGAGGTAGGGGAATTCAGCCCGGGCCAGAGATTTACCGCTTTTGAGCTGGACCGGCGGCGTTTTGGTCTGGTTATTTGCTATGAAATCATTTTTCCTGCCCTGTTCCGCAGGTTTATGCGGCAGGGAGTACACTTTATGATCAATATTACCAACGATGCCTGGTTCGGCCGAAGCTCCGCACCATATCAGCACTTTTCCATGGCTGTTTTCCGGGCCGTGGAGAATGGAAGAAGTATCGTTCGGGTGGCCAATACAGGCATCTCAGGCATCATTGACCCAATGGGCCGGATTGCGGCCAGAACACAGCTTTTCGAGCGAACAGCCTTGGTGAGGAATCTTGAATTACAGACCGTGGATACCTTGTATACCAAGGTCGGAGACGTTTTCGCCAAAGCGTGTCTCATGATCTTATGCCTTTTGATGCTTTCAGGCCTTTACCATGTATCAGGAAACGGAGGATGACAGGCACTATGTATTATGAAGAATATGACCTAGAATACCAGAAAGTGAAAGAAAAGATTGAAGACCTCAGGAGGTTTCTTTGACGTTGATGGCAAAAGAAAGCGACTGGATGAACTGGATGCCCTGATGAGCGCACCATCTTTCTGGAGCGACGGTGATAAGGCCCAAAAGGTCATTCAGGAGCGGTCAGCCATTGAGGACTGGCTTGAAAAAGTCACCCGCCAGGAACAGAAGCTGGAAGAGGTAAAACTGGCTATTGATCTTGGCCTGGAGGCCAATGATCCCTCCATGGTCGGCGAGGTGGAAAGTAACCTGCGAATGCTGCAGAAAGGGATCGGGGAACTGGAGATCGAGGCCCTTCTCAACGGGGAGGATGATCAGTGCAATGCCATCATATTGATCCATTCCGGGGCCGGCGGCACCGAGTCACAGGATTGGGCCGAAATGCTGCTGCGCATGTACCTGCGATGGGCTGAACGGAGGAAGTTCCGGGCCCGGCAGGTTGATCTTCTGCCCGGCAATGAGGCCGGAATCAAAAGTGTCACCTTTATGGTCAGGGGCGAATATGCTTACGGCCTCCTGAAGGCTGAGACGGGCGTGCACCGGCTGGTTCGCATCTCGCCCTTTGATGCCAATCGCCGCAGACACACTTCCTTCGCTTCGGTTTTTGTCTACCCGGAAATAGATGAGAGTATTGAGGTTGATATCGAGGAGAGTGATCTGAGAATTGACACCTTCCGCTCGAGCGGCGCCGGAGGGCAGCACGTCAATGTAACTGATTCCGCGGTTCGGATTACCCATATCCCGACCGGCATTGTCGTCCAATGCCAGAATGAGCGGTCCCAGCACCAGAACCGGGAAGTGGCTATGAGCATCCTCCGCTCTCGATTATACGAGATAAAGAAGGAGGAGCAGGAAAAAAGACGGGAGGCCATCAATGAAGAAAAGAAAGAGATCGCCTGGGGCAGCCAGATCCGATCATATATCTTTCAGCCATATCAGATGGTGAAGGACCACCGGACCAACGTCGAAATCGGCAATATTGAATCCGTGATGGACGGGGAGATCGATCCCTTTATTAATGCCTTTCTCCGGAAGCGTAGATAATCACATGAATATGCCCTATGAGCTCTTCATCGGATTACGCTATCTGCGGGCCAAGAGAAAGCAGACGGTCATCTCGATCATCACCATCATTTCGATTCTGGGAGTGGCCGTTGGTGTGGCAGCCCTGATCATTGTCCTGGCGGTCATGACCGGCTTTGAAATGGATCTTCGCGACAAGATTCTGGGGACCAATTCTCATATCATGGTCCAGGAATATCACGGCCAGGGAATCCAGGATTACGGTTCATTGATGGACAGGATCAATCACATTTCAGGAGTCCGCTCCTCGGCACCCTTCATATACGGACAGGTGATGCTTTCCTCAGGCCGGAATGCCTCGGGTCTGGTCCTTCGCGGCATCGATGTCCAACACGAGGCGCAGGTGACCGACCTGACCAGAAATATCGTTGAAGGAGATATCCACCATCTGGATAGACCTGCCGAAGAGATTGCTTCGGGTCACAGCTCTTCACCCCGGATAGCAGGTATCGCCATCGGCCAGGAACTGGCCCGAAACCTTGGCATTCTGGTAGGAGATATCATCAGCGCCATATCTCCGGTCGAACGTATCACCCCCATGGGACTGGTCCCCAAATTCCTGCGCTTCAAGGTAGTGGCTATCTTCAGCTCGGGGATGTATGAGTATGATTCCAATCTGGCCTATGTATCCCTTCGGGATGCCCAGCGGCTGTTCAATATGAAGGATGTCGTTACCGGTATTGAAGTGAAGGTTGACAATATTTTCCAGGCGGGAAAAATCGCCCGCAAGATCCAAAAGACCCTGGGATTCCCCTATTGGACACGCGACTGGATGGAAATGAACAAGAATCTGTTCTCCGCTCTCAAGCTTGAAAAATTAGCCATGTTCATCATTCTCGTTCTCATTGTTCTCGTGGCTGCCTTCAATATCATCAGCACTCTGGTCATGATGGTCATGGAAAAAAACAAGGACATTGCCATCCTCAAGTCCATGGGGGCTAAAGCCCGCGGCATTCTCAGCATTTTTATCCTTGAAGGATTGGTTATCGGCCTGGTCGGCACGATCCTCGGCTGTTTCGGCGGAGTATTCATCTGCTGGATCTTTGATACCTTTCACCTGATCAAGCTCCAGGGGGATGTCTACTATATAAGCTATTTACCCTTTAAAATGAAGATCCTGGACATTGTGATTGTCTCTTTTTCCTCTGTCCTGATCAGCTTCATGGCCACTATCTATCCGGCCTGGCAGGCTTCACGACTTGACCCCGTCATATCCCTGAGGTATGAATGACGCTTATCAGCCTGAAGGACATTTATAAATCCTATACCAATGGCCGGGGAGAGCTGCGGGTTCTCAAAGGCATAAGTCTTGATATTGAAAAGGGGAAAATAATCAGCATCGTTGGAGTTTCCGGGGCAGGCAAGAGCACCCTGCTCCATATTCTGGGCACCCTTGACCGCCCGAGCCGAGGCGAATTGTGGTACGACCGGCAAAATCTCTTCTCCCTCAACGAGCGGAAGCTGGCCTCATTTCGAAATCAAAAAATAGGTTTCGTTTTTCAGTTTCACCACTTGCTCCCGGAGTTTACCGCTCTTGAAAATGTCATGATACCTTTACTCATCAACAGGCGCAGCCGCACAGAGGCTGAGGAGCGGGCCGGACAACTGCTGGAGGATGTCGGTTTGAAGGGGAGGGAAAGTCACAAACCTGGCGAACTATCCGGGGGTGAACAGCAAAGGGTGGCTATTGCCAGGGCTCTTTCCAACAGTCCTGAACTGCTTCTGGCTGATGAGCCGACCGGAAACCTTGACTCTATGACCAGTGACAGGATTTATGCCCTGTTTCGCCAGATCAATCGAGACAGATGCATTACGGTTATTTTAGTAACCCACAACGAAAACCTTGGCAGCCGTGCAGATTACTGCCTCAACATGGTCGATGGAACAGTAAGATTGATGAGCTCGCGCTAGGTTTCTTCCACGGAAATGGTGTTTTTCGGAAGAAATAATTGAAATGGATTCATTTTTGTCGTAAAATATAGAACAAAAGGCTTGATTGTCGATGAAGTTGAAGGTTTTTCTGGTTATTGCGATATAATATAATATTCAGCCATAAATGCTTAACTTTTTAACCAGGACTTACAGGACGTTGCCATGTTTGAAAGATTTACTGAAAAAGCAAGAAAGACTATCGTATTAGCCCGGGAAGAGGCTATCAGATTAGGCCATGCCTATTTGGGAACCGAACATATTCTTCTCGGTTTGATAAAAAAGGATGATAACACCGCGGTCAAGATTCTGCGAGAATATAACCTGGAATTAGATGAAGTCCGTTTCGAAGTTGAGCGACGGATCACCAAACAGACCGGCAAGCCCGAAATAGGAGAAATCCCCTTCACCGCACGATCTAAAAAGGTCCTGGAGCTGGCCATTGAAGAGGCCAAGGGCATGGGGCATAACTTCATCGGAAGCGGACACTTGTTGCTGGGACTGATTCGAGTGAATGAGGGACTGGCCTCAAGCGTTCTTGAAGACTTACGGGTGGATCTTGCCACCGTGAGAAAAAAGGTTATTGATCATGCCAATGCTTCCAAATATGATTTAAAGGAGGCTGCCAAGACCGAAACTCTGGATGAGTTCGGTCGTGATATCACCAAACTGGCCCGGGAGGGTAAACTGGACCCTGTCATCGGGCGGGAGGATGAGATCGAGCGGGTCATCCAGATTCTCAGCCGGCGGACCAAGAATAATCCTGTTCTCATCGGTGAGCCGGGAGTTGGCAAGACAGCAATTGTTGAGGGACTGGCCCAGCGGATTGTCGACAATGCCACCCCACACATACTGACCAGTAAAAGAATAGTAACCCTGGACCTCGGCCTGCTGGTAGCAGGAACCAAATATCGCGGCCAGTTCGAAGAACGACTGAAAGCGATTATGAAAGAAATTTATCAGGCTAATAATATTATTCTTTTTATTGATGAATTACATACCATTGTGGGCGCAGGTGCGGCTGAAGGCTCCATCGATGCTTCCAACATGCTGAAACCGGCCCTGGCCCGTGGTGAAATGCAATGCATTGGTGCTACCACCCTTGGTGAATATCGGAAGTATATTGAAAGGGATGGTGCTTTGGAACGACGATTTCAGACGGTGATGGTGAATCCTCCTACCGTGGAACAGACCATCCATATTATCAGGGGCCTGCAGACCAAATATGAAGAGCACCATGGCGTTCAGTTCAGTGATGAAGCTATCATCGATGCCACCAAACTTTCCGATCGATATATAACCGATCGATTTCTGCCTGATAAGGCCATCGATGTTATCGATGAGGCCGGCTCTCGGTCACGAGTCAACAGTACGACCCTTCCGGAAGAGCTGAAGGAAATTAAAACCCTTATCGAACAAACCAGGAGAGATAAGGAAAACGCCATTCGCATTCAGGATTTTGAAAAGGCGGCCTCACTACGGGATATGGAACGAAAGCTGCGGCTCAAGTTTGATACCTTAAGCAAAAAGTGGTTTGAAAAGCAAAAGGGTGCCACCATCGTGGTAACCGGTGATGATGTGGCTCATGTCGTATCCAAGTGGACCGGTGTTCCGGTCTTCAAACTGGAGGAAAAGGAATCGGCCAGGCTGCTGAGACTGGAAGATGAACTGCACCATAAAATCATCGGCCAGGATGAAGCCATCAGAGCGATTGCCCGGGCCATCAAACGCTCCCGCACAGGGGTTAAGAATGCCAATCGACCGATCGGATCCTTTATCTTCCTCGGTCCCACCGGAGTGGGGAAAACTGAGCTGGCTAAGAGATTGGCTGAATTTCTTTTCAGCAGGCCGGATGCTCTCATACGCATTGATATGTCCGAATACAGCGAGAAATTCTCCGTCTCCCGTCTCCTCGGCGCGCCTCCGGGATATATCGGCTATGAAGAGGGCGGTCAGTTAACCGAACGAGTGCGGCGAAGGCCATACTCTGTTGTTTTGATCGATGAGATCGAAAAGGCCAATCCCGAAATCTTTAATATCCTGTTACAGGTTATGGAGGATGGCCACTTGACCGATAGCCGCGGTCGGAGGGTTGACTTTAAAAATACCGTTCTCATCATGACTTCCAATATTGCCGCCCGGGTCATCGAACAAAAAGGCACCCTTGGTTTCCAGAGATCGGAGGAGGCTATTTCTTACGAAAAAATGAAGGAAACCATTCTCGAAGCCTTGAAGAAGACCTTCAACCCGGAATTCCTGAACCGAATTGATGAGCTGATTGTCTTCCATGCCCTGAACCGGGAGCATATCAGAAAGATTATCGGCTTGACTATTGATGAATTGAATGAACGGCTCCTGGATAAAAGAATCCGGCTGGAGCTGAAACCGGAAACTTTGGAATGGCTCCTTGAAAAAGGATATCAGCCAAACTATGGAGCCCGTCCAATCAAGAGAATTGTCCAGCGTTATATTGAAGATTCTCTATCTGAAGAACTTTTGATGGGGAAATTCAAGGAAGGAAAAACCCTCCTGGTAGAACTCAAAGACGGTGAAATTTCCTTTATCCCGAAGAGTCTGGAGAGAAAGGAGTTGGTGCCGCTATAAGATATTTGAGGGGGGAGGCAGATATCATCGGATCTGGTGTAAATAAAGGATGCTAGCTCAAAAGATAGGGGTCTTACTGGGTGTATGCCTGGTCAGTCTGGCCTTTATGGGAGCGGGATTTGAGGACCTGCCGATCAGAGAGATCCATATCAGGGGCAATAGAAAGATTGAAAACCAAGCTATCCTGCATAAGCTTCAATCCAAAACAGGTGAACCCTTCCGTCCTGAAAAAATCGAACAGGATATCAAAGCTATTTATGGCATCGGCTATTTTGAAGATATCAAGGTGGATGTTCAGGAGATTGAAGGGGGCCTTTCGATAACCTACCTGGTTTCTGAAAGACCGCTTATCAAAAAAATAACCTTCCATGGAAACAAAGAGTTCAAAGCGGAAACGCTCCTCGAAAAGATTAACCTTAAAAGCGGAAGCATTTATTCTCCAAATCTGGTAAATAATGATATCCAAAACCTGACCCAGTTCTATAGGAGTGAGGGATATTACCTGGCTGAAATTACCTCCATAGGTGAGGAAATCTCAAAGGATTGGATGGAGCTTATCTTTGATATCAATGAAAGAGAAAAGGTAAAAATAGGAAAGGTGATCCTGGAGGGCAACCGGAGCTATCCTGATAAGCAGATTAAAAAGTTCATGAAGACAAAGAAATATGGCTTTTTTTCTTTTTTTACCTCTTCCGGGCATCTCAACAAGGATTTCCTCTCCCAGGACATACAGAAGATTGAAGATTATTACCTCAACCATGGCTTCCTTCATGTAGCCATACAGGAGCCGGAGATCCTTTTTGATCCCGAAAAATCCAGCCTGACTGTTCTTATTCCCATTCAGGAGGGAGAGCAATACAGGATCGGAAGTCTTCAGATCCTGGGCAATAAAGTCCTTTCAAAGATGGATATTCAACAGTGCCTGCAAACGCGGTCTGGAGATATTTTCAATCGGGCTCAATTGAGACAGGATATTACCTCTGTTCAGGACCGGTATGCAGAGAAGGGTTATGTATTCAGCCGGATCATTCCCATAATCCGTGAGCTTCCTGAAGAAAATAACATTAATCTCACCCTGGATATTGAAGAGGGTGAATTGACCTATATAAATCGGATCAGGATCATCGGGAATATCAAAACCCGGGATAAGGTCATCCGTCGTGAGGTCAGGCTCATGGAAGGTGATATTTTCAACAGTCGTAAGATCAGACGAAGCTATAACAATATTAATAACCTGGGTTTTTTTGACGAGGTAAACATCGACATTCAGCCGGAACCCGAAAAAAGCATGGTCGATTTAGTCATCAAGGTCAAGGAGAGGATGACCGGTCAGATGAGCGTGGGCGCTGGCTATAGCTCCCAGGATAAGCTGGTGGGGACTATTGAAGTCAAGCAGGGAAACCTCTTCGGCCGGGGCCAGAGGCTTTCCGTTTCGGCCGAAAAGTCCGGCAGTCGAACCACCTATGATATCGGATTCACTGAACCCTGGCTCTTCGATATCCCCTTAAGCGCCGGTTTTGATCTCTATTATGTGGACAAGGAATATGATACCTTCATCAAGAATGCCAGGGGTGGAGATATTCACCTTGGCTATCCCGTGGCCGAGTATACCCGTCTCTCCGGAACCTATTTATATGAAAATGTTGATCTGGATATTGAGGATCCCAATTCGGTATCCCCCGACATCCGTGCGGCTGAAGGTACATCAAGCACGAGCAGTATCCGCCTGTCACTGGTCCGTGACAGTCGAGACGACCGAATAAAGCCTGCCAGCGGCTCCCTGAACAGATTGTCCTTCCAGGTGGCAGGGGGGCTTCTGGGCGGGACGAATTATTTTACTAAGACCATCTTTGACAGCGGCTGGCATTTTCCCGTCTGGAAGAAGCTGGTTCTCTCGCTTCACGGCAGGATCGGCTATGCCGCGGGATTCAGGGGCAGGGAGCTTCCGGTCTTTGAGCGGTTCTACGCCGGCGGATTGGATACCGTGCGGGGATATGACGAAAGGAGTATCGGCCCAATCGATGTAAATGGTGATCCCGTAGGGGGAGATAAGCTCGTGGTCACCAATGTTGAGCTTCATTTTCCCATTTATGATATAATCCGGGGGGTTTTGTTCTGGGACGCAGGAAATGTTTTTGGTGAGGATGAACATGGTGAAAATGAAAAATTTTTCCAGCGGCCTCTTCGGATGGGAGCGGGTGCCGGTGTCCGATTTTTTACTCCCATCGGGCCACTGAGACTCGATCTCGGGTTTCCGATCAATCGCCAGGCCAGTGAGAAGGCCCAGGTATGGCATTTTGCCATCGGTACCTATTTTTAAAAGTTATAATAACCATCTATGACAGGAGAAAATACTATGACCAGAAAATCAGCCGGACTTTTTTTGATTCCCCTTTGCCTAGCCTTTTTCACCAATCCGCTCTTCGGCTTCGCTTCAGCCGAGGACCATCAGGTAGCCTATATCGACAGTCAGCGAGTCGTTGATGAATCGAAAGCCGGAAAGGAAGCTCTCCAGAAGCTGGAGGAATTCAAGAAAAAAAATGAGGAGGAATTATCCAAAAAAGCCCAAGAGATAGCTGGTATGGAAGAGGAGCTTCGCAAAAAAAAATTTGCCCTTTCCCAGGAGGCCATGGATAACCTGGAGGAATCAATACGAAGAAAAAATATTGAACTGAAAAGGTTCAAAGAAGACAAAGAAATGGAGCTGAAAGACCTTTACTTCAAGCATCTCAATGAAATCAAGGAACGGATCATCCAGATTGTTCAGCAGATCGGGCATGAGAAGGCCTATACGGTTATTTTTAATAAGGACGAAAGCATCATCTTTGCTCATCCTGCTTATGACCTGACCAGCCAGGTCATTGAGATATATGACAGGGAAGTAAGTACCGGGTCGAAGGGAGAAAAATAGGTGACCCATGCCAAAAACACTGCAGGAAATCGCTGATTTTGTCCATGGTACGGTTACCGGTGATCCGCAGATCCGTATCCATGGAGTCGCCGGAATCAAAGAGGCACAGCCGGGAGAAATAACTTTCCTGGCTCATTCCAGGTACGCTTCGTTCCTGCCCTTTTGCCGTGCATCGGCTGTCATTATCTCTCCTGAGTCTCCCCAAGAGATCCCTCTTCCTTCCATCAGGACTGACAATCCTTACCTGGCCTTGGCGCAGGTGCTTCATCTTTTCTACGATGCACCCCATACACCTACAGGGATTCACCCACAGGCTGTCCTTGATCCTTCAGTGAGTGTCGGAGAGGATGCTTCCATTCAGCCCTTTGCGGTTATCGGCAAAGACGTACGGATCGGCAGGAGGGTTCAGATTTATAGCGGTGCCTCGATAGGAGATTTCTGCCAGATCGGCGATGACACCGTCATCTATCCCAACGTTATTCTTTACCCCCGATGCCTTATTGGAGACCGCGTTATTATTCATGCCGGTGCTGTCGTTGGCAGTGACGGATTCGGTTATGTCTGGGACGGGAATGAGCATTATAAGATTCCCCAGATCGGTGGGGTTATCATCGAGGATGATGTGGAGATCGGCGCCGGGACCACCATTGACCGCGGCACTATGAACCAAACGATTATCAGGCGGGGGACCAAGATCGATAACCTCGTTCAGATCGCTCACAATGTAGTTATTGGCGAAAAGTCCATCATCGTCAGCCAGGTCGGAATTGCCGGAAGCGCTGAAATCGGAAAAAGGGTAACCCTGGGCGGCCAGGTTGGT
>JBLIRT010000067.1:0-14681 GCA_049472445.1 bacterium | reverse complement strand
TAGTCAGCCAGGCCAATGCAAATATAGCATAGTCGGCCATATCCACGTCGCACTGGCCGTCAAAATCGCCGATGTATGTGCAGGCAAACTCATAGGCACCCATATCAACCACAGGAATTCCGTCGTTATCTCCATCCAGCACTCGGGACTTACCGTCTAAATCCGTCTCATTAGGTTCCGCTATAAAACTAGGGTCACCGGCGTCAATACAGGGTGAACCGGCCGTAAGATGGGGATCATCGCCCAGGGCGAACTGAGGATCTGCATCGATATTGCCTTCGCCTGAATATCCGCCCTGGATATCGGAATAGGTAATGGAAACCTGGCCGCTCCCGTTATTGGATATCTGGTGAGCCGAACCCCAGAGGATGCTGTTGGTGATCACGATTTCGGACGATTGAGATTGACCGGCCTCCGCCTCATTAAAGATGCCGTCACCGCCATTGGAGGCCGTGTTATTCATGAAGGTGCAGCTGATCATGATAGTTGTCATCACAGCGGAAGGATCAGTAGGCGAATGGCAGATGCCGCCGCCTTTGTTCCCGGCCGTATTGCCTGAAAATAAGCAATCATAGAGCAGGGTCTGGGTATTTCCTCTATGATACATTCCACCTCCATCCACCTTGGCCGTGTTATTGAGAAACATACATCGGGAAATAGTCGGAGATCCGCCGAGATTACTGATTCCTGCCCCGTATGATGCTGAATTATGTATGAACATACAATCAGTAATGTCCGGAGATGATGCGGCTATGAATATGGATCCGGCCTCGTTCCTGGCATTGATAACGGTGAATCCCTCTATGGAGGTGGAGCCTGCCAGGACCATCATGAGAAAAAAGCCTTCATGTTCACAATCAACTATGGTCTTCTCAGAGCCATGTTCGGACTTAAGAGCAATCTGCTTTTGAGAGAAAGCTATGTCTCTATTCTTCGCACCCTTATATAATCCATCTTTGACCACAATGGTACCGCCATCAAGTACCGTTTTCACTGCATCTTTGATTGAGTCGAAGGCCTCCCAGCCCCAGGTATGGCCGTCATTGTCTCCATATTCCGTGTAGTCATCGTCCACCCAGATATTTTGAACTCCAAGAATGACACCGGAGGCGGTCCAGACCGGGCCATTGATCAGGGTTCCATGATTATGGTGAGAGGTGAGGTCTTCCAGGATAGTACCGGTAGCGTAATCAAAGCGGTAGTAGGCCACAAGGCCGCTCTCATCACCCGAAAGGCAGGTATGCATCTTACTTTGAAGATCTTCTTCCGAAAGGGCCGTGTTCCAGATCCGGACCTCATCGATCGCCCCTCTGAATGTCTCTCCGTTATAGGCTTCGGCACCAAACCTGCCGATTTCAAGCATGGCTGAATTGTCCAGATTGCCGGAAAAAGAGCCGCCGGAATACCGGACACCGTCCACATAGAGAAAGATATTTCCTGACTCGTCGCGGGTGGCAGCTACATGGTGCCAGAGGCCGTCTCCCTGAATTTCCGGCCCCAGCTTGACAGCTAAGTAAGATGAAGGGGAGGAAGTCGCCAGTTCCAGCGTGAGTTTATTCTCCTGTAAGGTGAGAGAATACCAGGAAGTGGCTGATCCTCTCTTGGTCATGATTCGTTTCCAGGGCGATCCGGGAGTATTGGTATTACGAATCCAGGCCTCAAGGGTAAAGGCGCCTGTGCCGAAATTCAGGCTGGGGCTATGGGGAATAGTGACCGAATCATCGGCTCCATCCAATTGCAGGGCATTGCCAGGCGGAGACATGGAGGTGGTAAATTTCACCTGCTCCCCATAGCCGACTCCGGCCTCATTTCTGGCATAGGCACGGATATAGTAGGTTGCCCCCGGTGTTAAATCCTCCATGGTTACCGTAAATTCCCCATGGCCTGCCTCCGTATCCTGAACGAGATGATCTTCAATCGTTGGATAGCTCAGGGTATTCCAGCACATTCCCCTTCCGGTGACCGGAGATGCGTTCTCATCAGTAACATTCCCGCCAAGGGGCACGGTAGTCCAGACTTTCGAGGGAGCATCAAGGGTAGTTACCAGCGGTGCGCCGATCGGAACGCTGGAGGTGGCCCAGATCGGATCATTTTCGAGGGTTCCGTGAAAGCCATGGGGACCCATATCATGTAATTGCGCACCTGAAATGTGGTCGAAATCGTAATAGACCAGAAGATCCCCGTGATCCGCTCCCTGGCTGTCGATCGGCTTATACATGTATTCACGAATCTGGTCCCGGGTGCGAGCCGTATTCCAGATACGAAACTCATCTATTTGCCCCATGGTTCGATAATTAAAGAAAATATGGCCGAGACAAAGTTCGGCACCTATGGCTCCCGGGATCGGCGTATTACTGCTGTCTCGCTGCGCTACTAAAGAACCGTCGAGGAAGCTCCTGAACCCATCGGGTGTTCCCCTTTTCCAGGTCATGGCTACATGATGCCACCTGCCATCATTGACCAGGCTGCCACCCCGGTCATCTATGGGAAGACCATTATCCCAACCGCCGTCATTGGCGAGACCGTGAAAACTCACACCCTGATTCAGATCTGTCAGAGAAAAGATGCTAAGGCCTGTGGCAGGATTATGGATAAAGGGTATACATCCCAGATTAGACCCCTTGAACCAGTACTCAAGGCTGATTTCATCCCCGGAGGGAATATTTACAGAGGCAAGCACACGATTATTCCCATCAAAGGTGAGGGCATTGCCGGGGGGAGCCATAAGGGTCCTGAATGGTACCTCATTTCCGTATCCCAGACCTGAGGAAGTAAGGGCATAAGCCCGGAGATAATAAGTCTCCCCTGGAGTTAATCCCTTGACCTTACAGGTATATTCACCGGTTTGGGGATCAAACCCTTCCTCTGTAGCCTTGTTTTCATACATAGTCGGATTACCGGCAATGTTCCAGCACACTCCCTTTTCCGTGATCGGAAAGCCGCCTTCATCAGCTAGTATCCCGCCGGAGGCGGCGAAGGTTTCGGTGATGGAAGAAGCATCGACTGTGGTGAGCATGGGGACATGAAAGGCCCCTGAGGCCACCCAGACAGGTCCTGACGAGATCCAGCCATCGTAATAAGGAGAGGTAAGATCTTTCAAATATGTTCCGGAGGTCTGATCAAAATTGTAGTAAGCCACTAAGCCCGATTCATTCCCGGTGAGGGGAGAATACAGGGCGCTCCGGATTTCAGATTCTGTCCTGGCCAGGTTCCAGATGCGGACTTCATCTATGGCGCCTTGAAAATGATTATAGGCTAACCCAGGGCCGAACTCTGCGCCGATAACTACTTCAAAGTTGTAGGTCGGCACCGATCCTGAGATTATTGAACCTTCCTCTACCCCATTTACATAGATGCGCATCGTGGAACCGTCATAGGTTCCCGCCAGATGATACCAGGTATTCTTTTCCAAAAGGGTGGTACCTGTTACCTGCCAGGGAGCGACCCTCCTGAAAAAAACGAGTTTGCCTTCGGAAAGGGAGAGTTGATAGTGTCCACCTATGTTGTTTCTATAATTCGAAACAATAATTCCTGTTTCATGGTCAGCAGCCGGCCTCACCCAGGCTTCAACGGTAAAGGGTAAAGTTCCGCTGAAATTGAGGGCTGAGTAATTGCCAGTTGATGCCAGATCATCAATCCCGTCGAAATTCAGGGCATTGCCGGGAGGGGACATGCGGCTGATAAAATTTACCTCATTCCCATACCCCGTTCCCTCACTATTGGTGGCATAGGCCCGCACATAATAGTGCGTATTCGGAACTAAGCCTGTGATCAGGCTGGTAAAGCTCCCTGCACCTTCCCCATCTTCAGTATGGCTGTCAAGGGTGGTCGGATTGCCTGAGGTATTCCAGCAGACCCCTCTGGCAGAGATCGGATAGCCGTTATCATTGGTAATATTTCCCCCGCAGGAAGCCGAAGTATCTCCAATTGAAGACACGGTAGCTGTGGTCAGGACCGGGGGAATTTTGGTGGTAAAACTTACCTGGTTTCCATACCCTGTGCCATTGGCATTGGTGGCGTAAGCGCGGACGTAGTAAGTGGTACCGCCGGTAAGTCCGCTTACGGTACTCACGAATGAGCCGGTCCCACCGCCTTCGCTGGTGAAGCTGTTGGCCAGGGTCGGGCTGCCGGTGGTATTCCAGCAGAGGCCACGGGCGGTGACCGTTTCCCCGCAGTCATCGACCACTTCACCTCCGCTTTCAGCACTGCCCGATGACACGGAAGTAACCGGTGCCGTAGTGACGGATGGAACGTCAAGAGGGGCATCAGAGGTAACCAGACCCGGATTATTAGCCACATACAAGGTGTAATGATTAGGGCCCATATCCGGCAAGTCGTTGCCGTTCATGCTGTCAAAGTTGTAGTAAACTCTCAGATTCGCTTCATTCCCGGCCATGGTCTTAGACATGGCAGCCTGAATCTCAGCCTGGCTGCGGGCAACATTCCAGATGCGGAATTCGTCGAGCAGCCCTTCGGGGGAGAGATTCAATTTCAAATTAGCGGGGATTGATGTCCAGTTATTTTGGGTACTCTGGCCCACCAGATCACCATCCACATAGGATTTGAAGTAGGTAACAGTGCCGCTTTTCTGCCAGGTCAGAGCCAGGTGGTGCCAGGTGTTGTCACTGACATTCCGGTTAATGTATTCCCGCCATGTAATGATGCCATCCGTTTTACGGAATTGGTAATAATACTGGCCAGGATGACCTGACCAGGCTATTACCTGAATCATCGGGGAAGTGCTGGAGTAAATCAAGGTAAAGGCGCCGGTCAGATTAGTGCCCTTGAACCAGAATTCCACGGTGAGCTGGTCGCCGGCCACATTGATGACATACCCATTGTTCCCTAACCAATAGGTATCCGCGTAGGTACTGGAACTAAAATTGAGAGCCTTGCCCGGCCCGGCATACGAATGCCCGGCAGTGATGAAGAGAAGAAAAGACAATGCCAGTAAACCAGTTGCTAATCTCTTTCCATAACCTTTCATGCCACACTCTCCTTTTTTGGTATATATACATTATATAGGAACTTCATTTCAATAATCAAAAAAAATAAGACGAGCGCAACATGTGGATCCCGGCGAGCCTGCCGTTGACGGCCTTGACCACAGCCCTCCTTGGCCTCTTGAGCTGCCTTTCATCCTGAAGATAGGTTTCCAACTCTTCAGACTCCATGATATTTCCGATCAGGTCAAGGGCCTGATCGGCCTCGAATCTGGAAATATCAATCAGGGTTTCATCTGATGGCGCCCCCTCACCGGCTGTAGAAAAAGATGTTGCTGAGCATAGGGGTAGTTGCGGTTTCGGTCGTCTCCAGATCCAGCGGACAGGACAAGGTTTTCACTTGTTGGATGTTCCAACCCGGCGAATCGTTTGCTTTATTCCACATAACGGGTTGGGTCAGCCACTCCTGCCTCACTGAATCCCTTTTTCCGAAGCAGGCAGGAATCACAATGGCCACAGGCACGGCCATCCGGCGAAGGGTCGTAACAACTGGAAGTAAGGGAATAATCAACATGGAGACGGGTGCCTCGCTGGATTATCTGCGCTTTGGTGAGATTGATCAGAGGTGTGTGGATAGTGAGTTTTTGCCTTCCTTCAACGCCGGCCTTAGTAGCCAAATTGGCCATATTCTGATAAGCCTCGATGTATTCAGGGCGGCAATCGGGATATCCACTGTAGTCAATTGCATTGACTCCGATGAAAATATCATTGCACGGTAATACTTCAGCCCAGGCCAGGGCGAATGATAGAAAAATCGTGTTACGTGCAGGCACATACGTACCAGGGATGCCTGCCTTCATCTGCTCTGAAGATCGCTTCTTAGGAACTTCCATATCGCTTGTGAGCGCTGATCCACCGAAGATACGCAGATCAAATTCGGTAATGATATGTTGAGCAACACCAAAATAGACAGCCAGTTTCCGGGCACACGCTATTTCGACAGCATGTCTTTGCCCATATCGGAAGGTCATGGCATGGATCTCAAACCCTTGATCCCTGGCAATAGCAAGTGTTGTAGTAGAATCCAGCCCACCACTTAAAAGAACAACAGCCTTTTTATTTCGCATGATATTCCCTATGTTAAAATATCCTTATCATAGCAGGCATTCGTTTAAAATAAAAGTGATTGATTCATTTAAGACATTACTTCATCCAACACCTTGCCAAGCTGGTGAGCATTATAAGGCTTTACAATCACCCCCGTAAAACCGAATTGCCGGTAATTGGTCATAATAGGATCTGTGGAGTACCCGCTTGAGACAATGGCTTTTATCTCAGGATCCATAGCCAGAAGCCTCTTGAGCGCCTCTATTCCCCCCATTCCGCCTGGGACAGTGAGGTCCAGGATGACGGCCTCAAAGGGCTCTCCCGCCTCTTTCCCTTTTTTGTACAGCTCTAAAGCCTCTCCGCCATTACTTGAGCTTATCACCTGATAACCAAGACCTTTGAGCATCCGATCTAAAGATTGTCTGACCACTTCCTGGTCATCCATGATGAGGATTCTCCCTTCACCAAAACAGGGGGCAGCCTCTTCAATACCCTCCAGGTGGAAGGCCTCTTTTCCCGAGGCAGGAAGATACAGGAAAAAGGTGGTGCCTGCCCCTTTTTGAGATTCCACGGTAATATAACCACCATGTCTTTGGATGATGGAATAGGTAATGGCCAGTCCCATGCCGCTTCCCACATCTTTGGTGGTAAAGTAAGGATCAAAGATCTTACCAATGATTTCATCAGGTATACCCATCCCTTTATCTTTGATGGATATTTTGAGGTATCTTCCCTCATCCAGGGGAAGACAGTCCTTTAATCCGGCTATCACATTTTCAGCGGATACATGAATTGTTCCCCCATCGGGCATAGCCTCGCGGGCATTAATGATCAGATTACCCACAGCCTGGCTCATCTGCCCCTCATCGACCTCAGCCGGCCAGAGATCCTCAGGGATTGAGAATTCGCACCTGGTGTTGGAGCCTTGCAGGTTAAAGTCCACAATCTCCTTTAACAGGTGACGGATGGAGGTGAGTTTTTTGACCGGTGCCCCGCCCCTGGCAAAGGTAAGCAGTTGCTGGGCTAACTCCGCGGCCCGATCACTTGCCTCCTCGGCCTGGGTAAAGAGGGCAAGGTTATTCCCCTGGGGTTTAAGGTAAAGTTTCAGGAGGGAGAGACTGCCGATAACGCCCGTGAGAACATTCCTGAAGTCATGGGCAATACCACCGGCCAGGATGCCGATTGACTCAAGCTTCTGCATTTTCTGTAATTCTTCTTCCATTCTCTTTTGCTCGGTAATATCCCGCTCAATCGTTGAGGCAGCCACAATGTTGCCGACTTTATCCCTTATCGGTGATATGGTGAGATTGACCATAATTCGCTTCCCGTCTTTCCTTACCCGCACCGTTTCATAATGCTCTACACTTTCTCCTTTCTTGAGCTTTTCAAGGATTATAGATAGTTCATCGAGACGATCAGGTGGAAAGATGAGCGAGATAGGGCGGCCTATGGCTTCTTTCGCTGAATAGCCGTATATTTTTTCAGCACCCCGGTTCCAGGTTATAATGATGCCGTCCAGGGTTTTACTGATGATTGCCTCATCCGAAGATTCAACAATGGCTGCCAATCGGGAGCGCATTTCCTCAAGCTTCTTTTGCTCGGTGATATCATGAAATACCACCACACTGGCCATGATCTTTCCCTGACTGTTACGAACAGGGCAAGAGCTGGCACTGACCGTGCCACGGGTGCCGTCCCCCCGCAGGATATCGACTTCTTCATTTATGACCGTCTCGCCGTATAGCACGGAACGGGCCATTGGCGTCTCTTTATTAAGATACGGCCGTCCATCTTCAGGGTGAAATATTTTCCATTTTCCATATTCTTCTATATGAGATGAGGGAATAAAGGGATGACGGAAGATGTGAGACACCTGCTCATTCCCATACAGTAACCTTCCGGAAGGTGCTTCAGCAATGACTACCGCAGAGGGCATCTGCCGGAGCACGGCTTCCAGTTTGGCCCCCTCCTGTTCAAGCTGGGCCGCATTCGCCGTAAGATCCCGGTTCGCTCTCGTAAGCTCTTTAGTTCGCTCCTTTACCAGGAACTCAAGTTCATTCTGGTATCGGCGAATCTCTTCCATGGCCCTCTCACGCCCGGTGACATCCCGGAAGACCAGAATGACGCCGATTATGTCCCCCTGGTCATCCTTGATGGGTGCACCGCTGTCATCTATCGGTATTTCCCTGCCATCCCTTCTGATAAGGAGGGTATGGTTAGCCAGACCGACAACGATGCCTTCACGTATTACCCTGGTTACGGGGTTTTCGACAGGAAGGCGCGTGTCCCTGTTGATGATGTTGAATACCTGGGCCAGCGGCTTTCGCACGATCTCCTCTAATGGCCAGCCTGTCAGGCTTTCGGCAGCCGCATTCATAAAGGTTATCACACCTTCTTTATCAGTGGCGATCACCCCATCTCCGATACTCCTCAAGGTTGTGGCCAGCCACCTTTCACTTTCTTTCAGTTTCCTTTCCATTCGGTGTTTGTACAAGGCCATATCGATCGTTCCGTGCAGTTCCCTTTCCTTGAAAGGCTTGAGTATATAGCCGTATGGCTCTGTTATCTTGGCCCGCTGCAGGGTACTTTCGTCCGCATAAGCGGTAAGGTAGATAATCGGAATACCGAAGCGGGTATGGATCTTTTCGGCGGCAGTCACACCGTCGATTTCTCCAGCCAGCATGATATCCATCAATACCAGATCAGGACGCATTTCCTCTACTTTTTGGATAGCCTCCTCTCCGGAGAAAGCAATATCAGGGGTTGGGTACCCAAGATTTATCAGCCTGTGTTGTATGCCAAGGGCTTCAATGCCTTCGTCTTCAACAATCAATATCTTTGCTTCAGCCATTGGGCCGGCCTCCTTTCTCATTATTGTGCATCAAACCTTATTCCGTTGCCTTAAAAGTAATGATACATTCGGTACCATTCCCCGTACCGGGACGGCCGAGTTGAAGAGTACCTTTGAGCTGTTTTACCAGCACGTTTACCAATTTCAGTCCCAGAGATTCACATTTCTCTATTTCAAGTCCCTTGGGCAGACCTGCACCATTGTCGCTGACAGTAAGAACAAGGGTATTGTCTTTTGTCTTCTGCAGGGTGATGTGGATTTCACCCATCCCGTCTGCACGTTGCCGGGAATCAGGAAAAGCATATTTCAGCGAATTTGAGACCAACTCGTTCATGATCAGGGCGCAGGGGATTACCCTGTCAACGCCCAGAGGGACGTCTTCTACATGGATAACCGGTCTTACAATCCTCTCACTTACGCCGTAGGAAAGGAACAGGTTGCTTATCAGGCTTTGGATATATTCCGCAAGGTCGACTCTGGCCAGTGATTTGGACTGGTATAATTTTTCATGAATGAGCGCCATGGTATATATACGGTTTTGGCTTTCCTTGAATATATCGATGGCCTGCTTATCTTTAACATTGAGCAACTGAAGGTCGAGCATGCTGTAGATAATCTGGAGATTATTTTTAACACGGTGGTGTATCTCCTTCAGAAGCACCTCTTTTTCTCTCAGGGAGTTTTTAATCTGATCCTCCGCAGCTTTGCGCCCGGTGATGTCCGCGGAGATGCCGGCCACCGCGTAGATCCTTCCCTGCGCATCGCGAAGGGGAAACTTTGTCGTAAGCCAGGTAATCGAGCGGCCCTCGATCTGACTGTACTCCTCGAATTCCAAAGCCCTGCCCGCCTCGATCACCTGCTGATCGTTTGCTTCATGCCAGTCTGCATCCTCCTTGGGCATGAACTCGTGACGTCTCTTTCCGATCATCTGTTCCGGCGTGGAGTTGAGCAACTCTGCTACGGTGGCATTCGCCATCACAAAGCGCTCTTCCAGATCGAAGGCATAGACAATGGCCGGCGTGTTGTCGATAATGCTCTGGATCTGCCTGTGAGCGGCGGCCAGCAACTCCTCCGCCTGCTTGCGCTCGGTAATATCTATGGTGGCGCCAACCGTTCCGATCACCTTCCCCTCTTCGTCTCGTAACGGTAAGATATCGGCTTTGAATAGTCGGCCATGGTAATCGATCTCATATGAGGCTGCTTTGCCGGTTAATGCCTGTCGGGTCGCCGCTAAGGCAGGATAGTCCGGATCCTCAGTCTGCATTATCTCAAATATCGTCTTGCCTTCAACTTCGTGCTGCCTGAGGCCAAGCGCGGTTAAGCCCAGACCCACGGATAACGTGTATCGATAATCAGTGTCCGTCGTCCACAAGATGGCGGGCATCGCTTCGGTGAATGCCCGAAGTTTCTGCTCATTTTCGAAAAGTGCTTGTTCTGTCCGCTTGCGCTCGGTGATCTCCTCGACCACCGCCCCGAAGCCGACAACGGCGCCGCGATCATCATGCACCGGATACCAACTTTCGCTCCAGTAGCGGGTCACGCCAGGTGCCAACGCGGTCTCACCGGAAAACTCCTGATCCTTGATCGGCCGGTTCGTTGCCAGAATCCGGGCAGCGATCTTCTCTGCCGTCGGCGCCAGCGAGGGCACGATATCGTGTACCCGTTGGCCGAGATGTGCCTCCGCAGGAAGGCCATTGATCTCGGCAAGTCGGTCATTGATGAGTACGTAACGCAAGTCGCGGTCGAAATACACGAAGCCGACAGGGGCCTGCGTCAGCAGCGTCTCAGTCAGCGCATGGGCTTCGGCCAGGGCTTCAGCCCGCTTTCGCTCCTCCTGAAAAGCTCTGGCATTGCGGATGGCAGTAGTAACCTGACCGGCAGCCAGTTCAAAGAAGGTGCGGTAGCTTTCATTCATTTCTCTGTGAGGGCTTAGGCCCGCAATCAGAACTCCATAGATCTGCGGCTGGTCAGGTACGCTGAGGGGCAGTGCCATGGCGCTGTGGGGAGGTTGAGACCATCCTCCAGTCGGCAGATGGGTGAATCTCTCAGGCAGATTTGAAATAAATTCTAATTCTCCATGCTCTACGACAGGGCTGAGCGGCCACGGCCTGTTCTCTTCAAGGATCATGTGCTCAGGATTAGCCGCTCCATGTGCCTCAAATCCGCAATCAGCAGCCAGGTGCACCTGCTTGCCTTGAGAATCGAGCAGGTAGAAGAGGGCAAAGGGTATGTCCTGGGAATTCGTCATAAAGGTTTCAGCGGCTGCCTGACACGCCTGTTCGCTTGTCTTCGCTTCTGAGGCCCTGGCTCCAAGCTCTCTCAGAGTGCGAAGCTGCCGTTCGGCGTATACCTGCCCGGTCGTCTCTGCCACCGTGGCGAGCACTCCTCCCACACCTGTGGGCTGCACCGCAGGGTCGGGAATGGGGCTGTAGGATACCTTGTAATGAGTCTCCTCCATGAATCCCTTCCGATTTATGATAAGTAAAAGATCATCACTCCAGGTGGCGGGCTTCCCCGAGAAGGGAGCTTCGATCATCGGCCCTATGATGTGCCAGATTTCCTCCCAGCATTCACTTGCAGGCTGCCCCATGGATTTGGGGTGCTTATCGCCCGGAACTGGCCGATAGGGATCGTTATAGAGCTGGATGAATTGAGGTCCCCACCAGAGTATGAAGGGAAACCTGGCACGAAGCATCATGCCGACAGTGGCGCGTAGGGCCTGTGACCATTCTGATATCGGCCCAAGAGGGGTCCCGGACCAATCCATCGAGCGGATGAGCGCTCCCATTTCTCCCCCACCGGAGAGAAAGTCGGCCGGATCGGCTGTATCAATTGAAGCATGTTTCCCGTTCATGGTTACATCTTGACCCCTTCTCTAGATTATGTCTCCTGTGAATAAGAGCCAATGTAGCCCAATGATAGCGAAGCTTGCAGCCAGGGGAAAAGAGAAACTATCAGATCAGGCAGGGGCGCCAGCAAGGGAGAAAAACAACGGGCTTCCTTGGTTTCCTTATATTCCTTTTCTGGAGATGGCTAAAAAATACAAAAATACTTTATATTATCTTATTACAAATGTTTCAACTTGGCAACATGAAATGAGGTTATTCACTATCCTCACCGATACAAGGGAAATGGGGAACATCTAGCCTAAAATTCAATAATCAATGCTTTTATATTCCTTCCAATGCTCTGATTCTTCTCTCGTAACCCAGAGGGAGTTACTGAGAAGGAGCTGAATAAGATACCCCTGAGCGTGTCTTGTGGGCTAATGCAGAAGATTTAAAAAGGGATTTGAGACGAAACAGCCATGTGGGTGATAAGTTCAAAGAGGATTTCCGATGCCCTGGCCGTGAACTGCCTCAAGAGTTTCCTGTTTTCTGCTCCCATGGCCAGGTAGTAGGGGAATTTTGTCAAGATATCCGTAACCAGGAGGAAGGAGAGGGCTTTTTTATGCGTATGGCCTGAAGCCGCATAAAAGGCCGAGGTCTCCATATCCACCACATCGATTGCGTCATGGTGAGCGGTTGAGTCATGATGATCGGTGGAAGTGGAATCATGCTGAAGGGCAGACAGGTACTGCTCTTCAAGCTTCAGTGAGCCCACCGTTAAACAGGTTGCCCTTTTCAGGGGATATTCCTTCTGACAGGAAAGAAAACGCCTCAGGAATTCTTCATCCGGGTAATAGACAGAATCACATTTCCTCTGAAAGAGCATATTGACAAAGCTGTCCTGGGAATAGGCCGTTTCAATGACGGCCAGGCTGCCCGGTTCAAATCCCTTTCCGTCCACGGCCCCGCATGAGCCGAAGAGAATCAGATATTCACAAGGGGTATGCTCAAGGTGCAGGACGGCATCGCCCAGGAAAGGGGCCCCCATTCTGGTGACCACCAGGCTGAACAAACCATTATCTCCGACTGAGTAGAGAGCGCCCCCGGCACACCTTTCCATCTTGAATCCCTTCAGCATCTCCCTGCTGGAAAAGGGGGCAAGAACACATATCCGCCTCAGGGCGGCCGCATCTGTCCCAAACAACGAATGGAAGGCGTTCGTGGATCTCGGCTTCGTACCCGAGCTTTGATCATCATTAAAAATCATGGTTCTCTTCCACAGTCATGGTTCTCCTTCAGGGGGTCGGTCTGCCCCTGATACGTATTTTCAAAGTATGAGCACCAGGTGTGGATAAAAACCCGATGGTTCTTCCTGGCCCTGATGGCCTGCCTGACGATCTCCTTTTTCGCCAGGCTGAAGAGCTGATCATACCTTCCGGCATCCCTGGCCATCTCTTGGTACATTGTACCCCATTGGGGGTCAATTGATCCAATGCTTTTTATGATTTCGGAAATATTGCCCAGGCTGAAATTCAAGCCTTCAAACTCAATGAGTCCGGCTCTTTCACACTGGGTGAAGACTTTCGTGAAATCGGAGATAAAGGGCAGAACAGGAGAAAAGTAAGGGATAACGGGGATACCCTCTTCCAGGAGCCTTCGGACGGTCTCGATCCTTCTTTCGAATGGTGGGCTTTTCGGTTCAAGCCTGCTCTTGAGCCGTTCATCATAGTGATTGACGGTAAAGTAGATAGCCCGGCAGTATCCCTCCTTTAAGAGGGGAAGAACATCAAGGTTACCTTATTATGCCTTACATAGCAGTACAGGCAGGAGAACTCACATCCTCGGTAGGGGTTAATGACATATTCCCCGAGGTCGATTGAGGTGGGATTCAGGATTCTTTTGATTTCAACCTCTCTGATTTCCATTCCTGTTCCACCAGATTTAAGAGAAAGGCCTTCGTGTATTTGAGGCCCTCCTTTTTTATGCTCTCGATAAAGAAGTCGGCCCTGTCCAGGGATTCGGGGTTGGCCTTGTAATCCGATGCCTCCGGCAGAGAAAGACCCCGGTATCGGACAAAAGGATTCACCTGCTCTATCTTTGGTATCCATTCCTTGTGCTCAAGGATAAAGGAGAGGCTTTCCAGAAAATCGCTGTACGTTTCCGTAGGAAATCCGACCAGAATACTTACCCCGAAGGACAGGCCCGCTCTTTTCAGCTTTTTAAAAAATTCCAAAGCCTCCTCTGCTGTGTAGCCTTTCCTCATGGCCTCAAGCGTCCGGCTGCATCCTGATTCAAGCCCGACAAAAAGGTGGTAGCAGCCGCTCTGCTTCATCTTGCTGAAAAGCGTATCCGGCATGTCCCGGCGTATGGCTATCTGAGCCTCCCAGTGAATTGATCCGAAATGTTCCATGATGGCTTCGCAGAAATCCTCAAGCCAGGAGAGATTCCCGTTGATGAGAGAGTCATGGAATATAAAGGTATGAATACCGCTTCTTTTCAGTTCGCCTATCTTCTGCATGATGCCCGGTATCGGATACAGGCGGAATTTCTTATACAAGAGCCTCTCGGCACAAAACCGGCACCTTTTGATACAGCCCCTGGAAAGCATTAATGATATGGCGGACTTCTTCGGATATGAGCTGAGATAAAAATCACTGAAGTCAGGGTCCGGGCTTTCAGTGAGATCTTCCTGTTCCTGGAAGGCCGAAAGAGACGACCGGAGAGTCCGTCCGGTCAGATAGTGCCGGCCGGTCAGATAGTGAAAGAGGGGCAATTCACCTTCGCCTGCCACCAGGAAATCGGCCATATCCCGAAAATAGTCAACCATCCGGTCCCGCAGGTGAAAAAAGGAACTACTGATTTCAGGGCCGCCCAGGATAATGCGCAGATCCGGCTTTTGTTTCTTGAGAAGAGAGGCCATCTTCCGGGTCATGGGAAAGTTGCTTTTAAAGC
>JBLIRT010000066.1:0-14828 GCA_049472445.1 bacterium | reverse complement strand
CATCCCGAATCTGAACGGCCGCATCAAGCCGCCCGCCAAAGGTATTAATCTTCAGGATAAGAGCTTTCACGGCCTGTTCATCAGAATCCTGAACCACCCGCTTGATGAAGGGAGCGAGCCCCAGATCAATCTCTCCCTCGACATTGATCCAGTAGACAAGATCCTTCTCATCCCCCGATTTCCCATCAGTTTTCGCTCCGAAGACTCCACCTGCAACTGTGGTGGCAAAGAAGATAAGTAAAATGGAAAGAATGGCCGAAAGCAGGCTGATACGGAAGCTTTTGAAATGAGCCTTAACGTGTCCGGCTATAAGATTCGCTCTTATGTTCCTTTCCCTCCCAGGTCAATATCTCTTTTTAGAGTTTCTCTTATATTTAAGTTTCTATTATACTAGGTATTATTAAAAAATTCATCAACAAGTTTTCTATAACAAAATGCCCCAGGCATGTTAACATGCCTGGGGCAGCAAGCCGCGCCTCCCTTGATGGAGGTAAATCGCACCTTTCATGGAAAGGCGATATATTAGGTTATTTTGACGAGTTCAACCTCAAAGTTAAGCTCCTTTCCGGCAAGCGGATGATTACCGTCAAGGGTTATCATGTCATCAGTAATATCTGTTATGATAAAGTGATTGACTGCTCCTCCTACTGAACGGACTTGCAGTACCATGCCTATTTGAGGATCAATATGAGATGGAATTTGAGACTTGTTTAGAGTAAGGATAAGCTCTTCTCTATATTGGCCATAAGCTTGTTCCGGCGGAATTGAAAACGACTTTGAATCACCCTCGTTCATTCCAACGACAGCATTTTCAAACCCTGGAATGAGCATCCCGTCTCCTAAGGTAAATTCGAGGGGATCCTTACCGGCTGATGAATCAAGTACAGTACCATCCTTCAGGAATTCGGTATAATGAACTTTTACCAGGTCTCCTACTTTTGCTCTAGCCATTTGTCTTCTCCTTTCACCTATGAATAATCGTTCATGATCAATTTTGATCATGTACGATTCATGTTCTCATTTTTACTCGCTATCCTATTGATCGTCAATTAAGTTTTTTTTTTCCTCAACTGAAGTAGTTTTCCATAAGAGATAAGTAATGAAGGGTGATGGGGAGGATAATCCATAAAAAAGAACATCCTCAAAACTTCCAGCAGGATTTACATACCCAGAAAAATATAGATATGAGACCAGACCACAAAGAGGTAGAGAAAAATAAGGGCCAGGAGAGCTGACTGCATGAACTTGAAATGTATTCGCAAACACAGGACAACCACTCCTATCCCTGTGATACCATACTTAATCGAAAAAAACAGGGCTTCACCCTTCCTCAGAAAGTAATCCATAAGAGGATTCATTTCCGGAACATCCAGGTATAAGACGTTCAGGATGGTAAAATAGCCGTCTATGATGCAGAGTATTAAGAGAAGGCACAGAAGAATGAACAGGTTCTGGCTGTATCGGTCTACGTAAATATGCCTGAGTTCACCCTCTCTTCGTCCCGCTTTCCTTTTCCCCAAAAAGATATATTTGCTGAAGGCAAGGGTTGGGCGAGATCGACGATCCTTCTGAGCGCGGCGATCTTCTTGAACAGGATGTATCATTTCGTAGTCGGCTTCACAGCTTGCCATATTTCTCCCCCCAGATGATTATCATGTCGCCCTTTATCAAGCAAAAAAAATACCATGCTTGACCATAAAATGCGCTGACGGGATAACTTTCTGAAATGTTAAGGAAAATAAGGAATAGACATATGTTCCCCATCTTCTCTCCAACCAGGATGGGAAGGGTGGGGGTGGTCGCTGGAGCGGCATAGGGAGTCTTTTGATGGAGCCTCTTAGCGAAGTGAGCTGAGAAGCTTCCAAAAGACGACCGTTGAGCGAAAGCGACCACCCCAACCCTGAAAGATGGGGAACATCTAAGGAATAGATGCTTAAAACCGGAGGCCGCCTGTAACGGCAGGGGAATTTAGTGTCTATCCGAAAACCTATGGCAATGGGCATAAACCCTGGGCCAAAATGGGGTTTTCGGATGGGCTCTTAGCCTTCAGGGCCGCCAGAGGGCGACTATGACGGCGAGAGTAACGATACTTGTGAGAATCCAGGGGATGATTGAAAGAAAAGAGCAGGGCAGGGGGGGAAAATTTTTCCCCCTGTCCACGTTCCCGGGAAAAAGAAAGGCAGACAGGGCCGCCAAAAAATAGATAACCATAATCCAGGGCATAACCGGATGGGGCTCCAAATCTTCTATGATTTCATCAATACTCTGTTCGGATTTCGTCTCAATCTTGATTTGTTCCGCCTTTTCCTGAAGACGCAGTCTGGCCTCTCGAACTGCCGCTGTAGAACTGAGGGGGGTCTGGGCATAATGGTAAAGGGTGGCATACCATAAGACAGGCAGGCCAAGGAGACAAAGCGAAATAACGGCCCTCTTGTGGAAACGCCTTTTCGGAAAATAGACATCCTGTAACCGGAAAAAGTGGCGAAAGAAAGAGAAGGAAAAACCGGCTAAAACAGCCAGCCCCCCTGCCCAGATCAGGAAAGAGAAAGATGGATAGGCAGCCAGACAAGCCGGATCGCCGTACTGGTAATAAGCCCCCAGGATCAGATACTGCAGTTGACTGAGAATACAGACGCCGGCCAGGAAAAGGACAAAGAGGGTGGCCGGGAAAGAGAGATACCGCTTCCGGAGAAGCCAAAGGGCAGCCAATCCGGCTGCGAGATTGGTCAGGATGCCGCCGAGACAGACCAGAAGATAGGCTGTCTCACCAAAATTTCCGGTAAATCGTGCCTCACCGCCGGCAAAGAGGGTCAACCGAAAAGACTCGAACCTGCCGCCGACGAGAATAGCCATGAGGCCGTGTCCGACAAATTCATGGAGAAAGGCTCCCAGCCGTGTTGAAAGGATGAGGATAGATTCGGTCAGAAGAATCCAGATCGTGACTTTCTTGGCCTCGGAAAGCATGCTCATCCCCGGAATATCCCGGAGAGGATAAAAATGAGCCCCCCATGATGGTTCGTAACCGTAAGGGAAGAAAGGCGTTTTTTCAGAATTTCTGCGCCTTCCAGGCCGTAATTGAAATAACCTCTCCGGAAAAACTCGCCCATGGCCCGAAGAGGAGAGGCAAACCAGCCGGAAGGAAGCCGATCATCGGCAAACAAAAGAGCGGCACCTGGCCGGGCAATGCGAAAAACCTCTTCAATGACAGGACCGGCCGGTACGGTACTGAGCAGGTAATTGCAGAAGACCGCCTGAAAGCTGTTCCCGGCGAAGGGAAGCTCAAGAGCATGGCACTGAATAAGAAAAATGTTTCCAAGGCCACTCTGATGAATACGTTGTCTGGCCAGGCCAAGCATCTCTTTACTCAGATCACATCCTGTCACTGCGCCTTGAGGGCCGACCTTACGGGACAGGAGGGGAAGATCAAGCCCTGTTCCGCATCCAAGGTCCAGCACCCGGTCGCCGGGACGAACCTGAAGCCTCTGGACGGCGATCCTTCGATAATGTCTATCCATACCGAGCGACAGAAGGTGAACCAGAGTGTCATAATTTTTTGCCCTTCTGTCATAAAATTTAGCCATGGTGGAACTGGCCAAGGTAAGTTCCTCTCTCCAGGTTCCGGCTGTCATCTCATGTTCTCTGTCAGGGAAAACGTTTTTCTTCATTACCACCTTCATACCAGACCTTTCGGAAGGAAAGCATTTTTTAGCTTGGATCGGCAGTAAAGAAATGATAGAATTTTGCCCGGTACAAAGTCAAGGTTTTCACTCTTTGGAGGTTAATATGGGATTCATTTCAAGTTCCACCAGTTTTACCCGTTATCAGATCAAGGACCACCTGCCTGCGGATTATCGCCGGAGATACACCGAAGAAATTCGAAGATATGCTTTTCGAGAGATTGATGAGCATTCGGATGATGAGCGGTCATCAGGGTGGGTCAACATCATGAATATGCTGGATTCGGAATTTCCGGGAGAAGAGTTTTTCATAGGTGAATTTATTGCCTTAAGCCTTCGAATCGATACCAGGCGGGTTCCCTCTCATGTGCTCAGGACTTACTGCCTGAAGGCCGAGCAGGAAAGAAAGGCAGCCTTGGGGAAAGATTTTCTCTCCAAAAATGATCGCCAGGATATTCGGGACATGGTCAGATCACAGTTGCTGAAACGGGCCATTCCCAATAGCCGCACCTTTGATATGATCTGGGACGTGAAAAGTAACCAGGTTTTATTCTCTTCAACCAATGGGAGCATCTGCCTTGAATTCCAGGAATTATTTAAAAAGACCTTCGACCAGAATATGGTGCAATTGTTCCCTTATATACTGGCCCAGAGCATGCTCACCGACGACGAAAAAGTTACCCTGGAGGACATTCCGGCCGTAAATTTTGTATCGGCTGCATAGGATTAAGGGAGATAAGGAGGTCTTTGGTTATGGATATGGTAAGTTTAGCCCAAAATAAAAGATTCCTGGGAAGGGATTTCTTAACCTGGCTGTGGTTTCAAAGTGATTCACATGTGGGGACCGTTCCTTTGGACGATTCACGGGCGGTGGAACTATGGATTGATGATAAGGTTATCGTTGAATCGGATGATTCGGAAAACCTTGAGCGGGTTACCTGTCATGGCGAAAACTCGGAGATGCTTGAGGCCCGGCAGGCTTTAAGTCAGGGAAAGAAGGTGTGTCAGGCCAGCTTCAAGCTTTGCCTCGATGAAGATGAGTGGTACTTCACCCTTGATGACAACTGGCTGAATTTCAAGGCCTGCAAAACTCCCAGGGTCATGGTGGATAAAAAGGAGGACCCGGCCGGACTTTTCCTTGAAAAAGCCTTCTTACTGCAGAAAGCTATTGAAGTTGTTGATCAGCTGTTTCATCAGTTTATCAAAATCCGCCTCTCCCCGGAATGGGTGAGCCGGCATCTGCCTGCCATCCAGGCCTGGATCCAGAGGAGGGGAGAGCCCTTACAGCCTAAGACGGAAAGGGCTTGATAATAACCTTCATCGATTCCTGAGCATCAGCTACCAGTCGAAAACCTAAGCCTGCCTCATCCAGGCTCAATTGATGAGTGACCATTTCCAGCAGGTGAGGCAGTCTCCTGCTTTTAATCAGCTCCAGGGCGGTCATGAGATCCTGAGGCGCTGCCCCATAGGATGTTCTGATGGTGATTTCCCGTCGCCAAAGTTCAGGAATGGGGAAAGGTACCTTGACACCTGGCTGCGGAACGGCAAAGAAAAGAAGGGTGCCGCCGTTATCCACGGCTTGCAGGGCAGGTTGAATGACAGCTTCAACTCCGGCACAGATTATGACCAGATCAGCCAGGTGGCCCTCATTGAGTTCTCGAAATTTTTGGGCCAGATCCTCTCCTGCGGTTATGACCTCATCAGCCCCGAACCTGCGGGCTGCCTGCAGGCGATATTCCTGAATATCAGTGGCTGCGATCCTCCCTGCTCCAAGGGCTCTGGCCAGTTGGATATGTAAGAGCCCGGAGATACCCGCCCCTATGACCAGAACCGCGTCCCCAGCCTCAAGGCCGGCCAGCCGCTGGCCCCTTAAGACACAGGCCAGAGGCTCGATGAATGTCCCCTCTTCGAAAGAGACTTCATCAGGCAGGAGGTACACTCCTCGATCAACGTTCAGTTCAGGAACCCGAACATATTCGCTGAACCCACCCGGATCAAAATTGGTCCTGTGGAGGGTGACACAGGCGGTGTGATGGCCCCTGAGGCAAAACCGGCACGTATTACAGGGAACGTGATGAGAGACAAAGACACGCTGGCCGGGATGAAAGCCGCTGACCCTTGAGCCGATCTCAACAATCTCACCGCACATCTCATGGCCGAGCACCAGGGGAGCTCTCTGCCTTCGATACCATTCCATAACATCGCTGCCACAGATCCCTGAAGCCATAACCTTGATCAGCATCTCACCCGGCCCGATCTCCGGTCGGGGGATCTCCTCCAGGCGAACATCATGATTGTGATAATACATGGCCACTTTCATGAGTATCTTTGAACTCCTCAGGCGTATCTCAAGCTCTGAAAAAGCTCATAGGCCTCGTTCACATTCTTATTTTCATGAACAAGAGCACGAACAGCCTGAATCATGGCTACCGGATGGTCGGATTGAAAAATGTTACGGCCCATATCAACACCGCAGGCACCACTTTGAATGGCCTGATAGGCTAACTGCAGGGCCTCCCTTTCGGGTAATTTTTTACCGCCGGCAATAACCACGGGAACCGGACAACTTTCAACAACCTTCTCAAACCCTTCACAGTAATAGGTTTTCACGAAGTGAGCTCCCAACTCGGCCGCAATCCGGCAGCACAGGCCAAGGTAGCGGGCATCCCGATTCATTTCCTTACCGACCGCAGTAACAGCCAGGACCGGAAGGCCATATCGCTCGCCCTGATCCACCAAATCGGTCAGATTCAGCAAGGTCTGCCGCTCATGCTCGGAGCCGACAAAAATGGAGAGGGCTATACCGGCTGCATTGAGCCGGATGGCGTCTTCCATGGCCACCGTAATTCCCTCATTGGACAGGGGAGTCAGGATACTCGTTCCCCCGGAGACCCTGAGGACAATAGGAGTGGTAGCGGCAGGATCAACCGAAGTGCGCAAAACCCCCCGGGTAAGCATAAGGGCATCGGCATACGCTTGAATTGGTTCGATAGCCTGCGATGGTTTCTCCAGGCCCGTGGTCGGGCCGAGAAAATAGCCGTGGTCAACAGCCAGCATGACGGTACGATTATTCTTCTGGTTGATAATACGGGCTAAGCGGTTTTTTAATCCCCAGGACATACTCTGACCTCCTCCTGTCTATGAGGTTTAAAGATAATAGCTTCTGGTTCACCATTGAGGATTTCCTGTTTCTTGGATTTGTTTTTTACTTTTCGTAACATTCTGAATACGTAACTACTCTTTAAAAAATCATGAAACTGTCCTGATGTAATAGGCAGCCCAGCTTCTTACCTTTTTGCCGTTCAGGACATGAAAGTAGCGGAGCTTCTGCAGGGTCGTATGACTAAAGGATGAGAGCGGAAGAAAAACGACCTTTTTCTGCTGAAGCCTGGCATAATCATGAATGAACATCGATGGTCTTTTTTTGGCTATGACAGCCACATAATACTCCTCAGAATAGTATATTCCAGCCATCATAAGCCGCTCAGCCTCATTCGAGGCCTCATCAAACCTGGCATCTTTCCATACATCAGGGATGAATTGAGGTGGATAAATGAAGAGGGCGCCGCCATAAAAGCATCGGGCTATCCCGGGCCCAACCAGATCCTTTTTCAAATCCGTGGCGTAAAAGGCCAGCGTAGACTCATTCTGATGTTCGGCCAGCCACGTCAGCTTATAGGGATATTTCAGACCCTCGGGATCATCGTCAAAGATAAAGATCACAGCTCCGACATCCCCATGAATCTGCGGCTCCTCCTTGACATAAATCTTCCCCATGTGCAGGTTTCGTATTGTTTCCCGGATATGGATGCCATCCTTGAGGGTGCTCTTGAACTCTTCGGTTCGAACCTGTGAAAGCCCCACCAGTTTAAGAGCGCGCTTTCGAACATAGCCGCAGAAGTTTTCAATGATTTCATCCTCAGTCGGCCAGGAGCAGACAGTGTTCGGATTCCAGTAGGTTTTCCACTGTCTCATGTGCCGGGGAGTAGGCTTTTTTTCCAGCTTGATTCTCTTCCATTCCCTGGCCAGAGTCGGCACCCGCCGGAAGGCAGGGAAAATGGTCTGTTGCAGGCGCACCGACCGATCAGTCATTTTGATCGTGGGATATGGAGAATTGATATCAAGATAAGGATAGAATTTGGCTGTTTCAATCAGCTTAAGGGTGAAGTCATTCCCGATAACTCCTTTAGCAGCTATGACCAGTTCATAGAGATCAGGAGTGAGCCGATTCTTCAGAAGACACAGATTCCGCATAAATCGGAGAACTGTTTGAAGGTCGTGAAGCCCTATCCGGTAGATCTCTTCGGGAAGCTTCTCATGGTACGCTTTCCGGGCCTCAAGCAATAGCTTCTTGAGTCCGTCTATCTTTTCAAACTCTTCAAAAGAGATAACTCCTTTTAATTTCTCATAAAGGTATGTGAGATAAGGTATTTCCCCTAAAATTGAGTACAGGGAATCCGGATGTACTGAATAAAGCTTTATGTCTTTCAGCCTTTCTCCTGCGGATACGGCACCGAATTCAGTCTGATAGGCATGAAGAAGAGCCGGAAGGTGATGCACCGAAAAGACAAAGAGCACCCTCCGGTACTCCAGGCTCAGCTCCTGGAGCTGAAAAGCCATGAACCGTGCCTGAAGATCCTCTTTTTTAGGCTGTCTGTGATCCTCTGCCTGTTCGAGGAAAAATTTCAGAAATACCGCCTGAATATAGGGAGGAAATCCTATTTTCTGAATAGCGAATTCATCCGGCAGGATAAGGCCGGATATCGGCGGAGAGGGTTCAGCAGATTTTTCCGGGACATAATGGTAGAGGCTGCTCATCTCATGGTCAATACATTTGATGGGATACCCTTCCTGCATACATAAGCGTATGGCCTCAATCATGCCATCACATGGATCGATGGGCAGGTATTGATAGCCTCCATTCTTTTCCTGGCCCAGAAGCACCGTGATGTATGGTAAAGATTGTATCCCTTGCAGGATCAGGGGATAAAAGGATCCTGGCAGTCCGACAGCCAGGCAGTCAAAGGAATGATTTAAAAATATCTCCTTGATGTAATGCGCAAAAGAGGCCTTGCCGGAAACAATCGGCACAAGACAGATGTTATCCAGCCACAGTTGTCCATGTTTGATGAGAATCCTTTTCCTCATAGCCTCTTACCGGCACTTCTCATTCGTCTTCATCTTCCTCATGCCAATCCTTTTCATTCATAAAGAAATCCTCTAAGAAGGCTACATTATTCAAGGTCTTCCGGTTGATCTGACTAGATCTCTTTTTGAGGTCAAGAGCGTCTTTTCCAAGGACCTGCTCAACAGCCTTCTGAAAGGCACCTTCCCAGGAAAGCTGGCGGCTTCCTGAGAATGATTCTCGAATCTTCATGGCATAACGGGTAATATTGATCCCGTCCCGAATACTGTAATCGAATCGGGCCTCATGGCTCCTCTGAAGGAAATCCAGGGTTAAGTGCAGGATTTCATGGGGTGCAAAGCTTAAGTTGTACTTTAAGATAGCCAATTCCTCTTCCCTAGGCGGGAAATCCAGCTGAATCATAGGTTGGAGACGGGAGATAATGTAATCGGGAACCTCATAGGTAGAGGCATCATCATTCATGGTAACACAGCAGCGAAATTCCGGATGGGCTTGAATCTTTACTCCGGCCACGATGCTCTCAACATATCTGCGGTTATCCAGGAGGGGGGCCAGAGAGGCCCAGGATTTTTCGCTCATTCGGTTGGCTTCATCCAAAACGGCTATGCCTCCTTTTACGATGGCTGTAACCAGGGAGCTGGCATGGTATTGTATTTTACCGCTTTCCGCCAGCACAGGCGTAATGATAAGATCTTCCGGTCGAGTATCCATCGTACATTGATAGATATAAACCGGTTTTCCCATCTTTCTGGCCGCTGCAATGGCCAGGGTCGTCTTGCCCATTCCCGGCTTTCCAAGAAGGCGCGGGCACAGCGGTAAATCCTCAGGACTTATCACCAGCCAGCAGGCCAGGATCTGCTCCATAAGCTCTCCCTGCCCGATCCATTCTCTTTCATACCGATCCGCATGGGAGAGCACCAGTTCAACCTCGTCAATTTTTATTTTCTCCATATATGTATGAGCCTCCGTGTTTATGCCTCGATCTATCAGGTCAATAATTGCTCCTCATCTAAAGAGCAAATTTTATCACGTTCTCAGAATCCAAGCAAAATATTTTTCGATATTATAAAATTTCGCAAAGTTATAGTATAAATGAGCCTTCGATCGTTCTCACCACCGATTCTCGTTGCTCCAAGGTGAAGCTTGTATTCACTTGGCCACAGATGGAAAAAGCGGGATTGTTTTTCCTCTTTCAGGAATGGAAAGTAGAGGAAGCCGTGCCTGCTTTCCCCGGGCCTGACAGTCATGTCCTTGAATTCCATGAGCTGGAGGTATTCACGTACCTGTCTCGGCAATTCAATATGTAAAGCGGAAATAGGATAGATAACCTGATTTCCCTTGACTAAAAGTATTTCCTCACCTCGAATGGAAAACACATCCTGGCCCTGGTTGGAAATGATTACTTCTACAGGCAGAATATTTTCATCAGCCAGATTCATCCCAAAGGCCTGATATGATTTTACAGAATCCCAATAATCATCAACACCTATAATCAGACCATCTTTCGTTTGCTGGCGGGGATAGATATCTGCACTCCGGCTGGTCATGACGGGAGGTTGATTGATCTGATAACGGCTGCATGCGGCTATGGAAAAAAAGCATAAGAGGAAAAAGGTGAGAAAAAAAGCCTGATTCTTTTTCATCATGTATCACCTCTTTACAGGCTGATTTTTAATTGATATTATCTATTCATGTAATCTTGAACATGAACTCTTACCAATTAATAATCTTAATAACAATTATATTTATATTTTGACACTTCTATCATAGGAAGGCAATACTTTTTGAACTATAGGAAAATATTGAGGTAAGTACCCCTTCCTTCAATATTTCCTTTAAAGTTTACATAATATTTCTTATCAGACGTTAGGGTCGTTCAGGGAGGGGGCTCCAGCCGAAAAAAACCGTCGGGAAGGGCCTCCGCCCCAAAAAAGACCGCAGGAGAAACTTTTAACATGAGGAAACGTTTGACTATGATGGGAATTATTTATAAAATCATTCTGAAAAATGATATCGTTAAAAGGTGAAAGGGAGGAAATGAAAGGAATGAGTATGAAACGAACCAGGATTTCAGAGGCACTCGGGATGGAAGAGTATGGCCGGAAGTTACTGATCAAGGGCTGGGTTCGTACCAAGAGGGATTCTAAGGGAGGTTTTTCCTTCATTGAAATAAATGACGGCTCCACCATTGAAAATATGCAGGTTGTTGCCGATCAAAGCCTGGAGAATTATGAGCATGAGGTCATGAAGCTCTCTACAGGATGCAGCCTGAGTGTGGAGGGTGAGTTGTTACCCTCACCGGGGAAGGGGCAGAAAAATGAAATGCGGGCTGCCAGAATCGAGGTGTATGGATGGGCTGATCCTGACCAATACCCGCTTCAAAAAAAACGCCATTCCTTTGAATTTCTCCGCCAGATCGCGCACCTTCGCCCAAGGACCAATACCTTCGGGGCCGTAGCCAGAGTACGGAATGCCATGAGCTGGGCCATCCATACCTTCTTTCAGGAGAGGGGCTTTTATTATATTCATACCCCCATTATCACCACCAGTGACTGTGAGGGTGCAGGAGAAATGTTTCGGGTCACCACCCTCGATCTTTCCGACCTCCCTCGGGGCCAGCATGGAGACATCGACTTCAGCCAGGATTTTTTCGGCCGCCCGGCCGGCCTGACCGTGAGCGGCCAGTTGGAAGGAGAAACGTATGCCCTGGCCCTGGGGAATATTTATACCTTTGGTCCGACTTTTCGTGCCGAAAATTCAAATACTTCTCGACATTTGGCCGAATTCTGGATGGTTGAGCCGGAAATGGCCTTTGCTGACCTTGAAGAGGATATGGATCTGGCCGAGGACTTTCTCAAATATATCTTTCGTTACGTTCTGGAACGCTGCCCTCAGGATATGCACTTCTTTAATCTGAGAATTGATACGACCATCATACAAACTCTTGAGCATATCATCAAAGAAAAATTTGAGAGAATCACCTATACTGAAGCCATTGACCTATTGAAAAAATCAGGAGAAACATTCGAGTTTCCCATCGAATGGGGCGTAGATCTTCAATCGGAACATGAGCGGTATCTGACAGAAAAGAAAATAAAGAGACCTATCATTGTTACCGGCTATCCCAAAACCATTAAAGCCTTTTATATGCGGCTCAATGATGACGGCCGAACCGTTCAGGCCATGGATGTTCTGGTGCCGAAGATCGGTGAAATTATTGGAGGAAGTCAGCGGGAAGAAAGAAGTGATGTTTTAAGGCAGAGGATTGCGGAGCTGAGTCTTCAGGAGAAAGATTACTGGTGGTATCTTGATCTTCGCCAATACGGCTCGGTCCCCCATGCCGGATTCGGCATGGGTTTTGAGAGAGTCATCCAGTTTGTAACCGGTATGGCTAATATCCGGGATGTTATCCCTTTCCCAAGGACTCCAAAATCAGCGGATTTTTAAGGAATCTCTTTCATTATCATGGGACTGAAACAGTTCATTACTGATCAAGCCAAAAAAATAATTCATCTTTGCTGTAAACTCCCCTTCGGGTATCAACTGGCACCCGTGGCCATTCGCCTTGGGTATCGATTTCTCGGGGTGAAGTCGAGAAAAATTCTGCTGTATGGCTTACGTTTCCACTACCTGGAGGCAGGCAGGGGTCCTCATCTTGTCCTCATTCACGGGCTTGGCGGAAGCTGCCTGGCCTGGAGTTTCAACCTCGGACCCTTATCCAGATCGTTTCATGTCATAGCACCGGACCTTATCGGCTTCGGGTTTTCGGATAAGCCCCTCATTTCCTATCGTATAGCCACGGTAACTGAATATCTTCATGATTTGCTGTCTGAGCTGAAACTCAACAAGGTTATTCTGGTGGGAAATTCCCTCGGCGGCTGGGTGGCAGGTCACTTTACCCTGACCTATCCGGAGATGGTCGAAAAACTGGTCCTGGTGGATAGTGCCGGTTACGCTCCTGAGCACGCTCTTTCTGACCGGGAACGGTCTTTATTGAATGCAGTCACCCTCTCTCATGTCAAGACCTATGCGCAACGAATATTTTTCCGGCAACAGTTTGTAGATGAGCCTGAGTTGAAGATACGATTAAGAAATAAAATTACCTCCCCTGAGCCTTATGTTACTGACCGATTTCTGGATTCCATTGAAAAAAGACAGGATGTTCTGGACTTCAGGCTTTCCGGGATCAAGGTTCCAACCCTGATTATCTGGGGGAGAGAGGATCAGGTAATCCCGGTTGAGGACGCCATGAGATTTCACCGGGAAATTACCGATTCAGAACTGGTTATTTTTGATCAATGCGGCCATGTACCTCAGGTGGAATATGCCGAGAGGTTTAATCAGGAGATCCTGCAATTTCTGGCTCCCCGCAAAGGAGAAACTCATGTATGAAAGAGTATGAAGATATGGTTTTTCCGGCTCGAAGATCTTTATGTCTTCCCGTTTTTCTTCCTGTTGCTCTTTTCCTTACCCTTTTCTTTGTGGGCCGGGGAAGTTCGGAGGCAGGCCAGGGACACGAAAACTGCTCCATATGCCATGGGGCCCATACTTCAAAAGGATTGCTGCTGTTTCCTCAAAAATTTAATACCGGCACAATCAATCCGAATACCAAAAAGCCTCTGGATGCCCTGGATTCTCTCTGCATGTCATGTCACGCCCCAAAGCCTGAAGGAATGGGCATCCGTCCCCTGGATTTAACCAGAAAGCATTATTTCGGAGGAAAGCCTTTCCTCGTCGTACTCCCTGAGGCAGCGGCGGGATTTCAGGGGGGAAAGGAATTATTCACCTGTGTCTCATGTCATGACCCTCATCCGGCTAATGAGAATTATTGCTATCTACGGGCTCCAAAAGGACAGAAGATCAAGAATTCCAGGCATGTTAAGGACTTCTGCCTCTTTTGTCATCCCAAATTACCTTTTTTCTTAAAAGAAATATATTAATCTATCAATTACTTTCCTCCTCCTATAAACTTTTCCTGCACCTTTCAATAAATAAAAAATTGAACTTCAGGGTCCAAACAGGTTACTATTAATTAGAGAAAACATATTCGTTCTATAGTGAAAGAAACACTCTTCGAGGTTTATACTTTTACCCATAAGATGCATGAAAGGTAGGTGGATGTCTTGTTTAGAAGGATCATGATACAGAGATGGCTTATAAGTTTTTGTTATATATGCCTTTTGTGGTTTAGCTGGAGTATATTCTTTACCCCATCTGCCCTGGGAATTGTCTGCCTGGATGAGGCTTGTGTAGGATGCCATGTTCTTCCATCACCGGCCATAAATGTTGCTCTGACCCATCCTAATCTCGTAGCCGGATGCATTACCTGTCACAGTCCTGAGTGTCTGCCCGGAATCCATAAGGACGGTCTGCGGCAACTGGACCCCCTCTACTACAGCTATACAGGAACGCCGGCCAATAAGGGCTGCAACATCTGCCATGGGGCACCACCGCAGGCCCTGTGTGTTGGCGGGCTGGTTCTGGACCATTGTCTGGACCCCTCCGGCTGTAACCCGACTATCTTCAGCTGCCTGGACTGTCACCTCAACTTTAACGGCACTCCGGCTCATATTTATCCCAAATTACCCGGTGTCCCCCTTTTTGCTGCCGTGGCCAGCATTGCCAAATGCCTGGCCTGTCACGGATTATCTCTTTTCGTCGGTCGAAGCGGTGCTCATGCTACGCATTTTATCACCAAGCTTATGGCCCCGCCCTCCACCTCAAGCTTTGGCGTCAGCATTGGCTGCCTGGTCTGTCACCCGGACCTTACGATCAATCTGGGAGCGGACCATCTCACCTGCCTCCCGGGGACATCAAACGCCTGGCTTCCGGGTAAAGTTCCTGTTGCTTTTGATCCCCTTCTTCCACAGATTGGGTTCGGTGATGCCTATATACCCGGTCCTATCGGGGGTACCGGGAGCTGCATTATTTATTGCCACAGCAATGGCCAGACTCCACCAACTACTCTCCTTACGGCCACCTTAGGGTATCCCGGCTCTCTTCTC
>JBLIRT010000065.1:0-14924 GCA_049472445.1 bacterium | reverse complement strand
GTGGAAGAAACTCCTGCTCGTAGTATCGTTTTACTTCCGCGCCGGCATCCCGGTAGTCACCCATCCGAGGGGCAAGCTCTCCACGAAGGCTTCGAAACGAATCGCTGAAAGCGCGCATCGCATCGATCACCATCTGATCCTCTGGAACCGTGCCTGTGAATTTTTAACGGGAATCTCCAAGGAACAGGCACTCGCAAAGCCGGTAGACTCAGGTATTTTTTATCAGGGTCAAATAAGGCCGATTCTGGCGGATGTTGTTCTTGACACGGATGAAAAAGCCATGCTGAAGCTTTATGGGGATAAGAACCTTTCCAGAAGCCCTTCGATACCTGAAGCGTTTGAGGCACAGGACCTTCTGACTATTCGTGGTGTTCAAAAGAATGTTTCCTTCCTGGCCGCCCGAATCCGGGATAGCGAAGGAAAGGTCATCGGTGCTATTGAGACTATCCATGATATTACTGAAAGAGAGCAGCTCTACAGGCAACTCTTACATTCCCAGAAGATGGAGGCCATAGGCAGGCTGGCCGGAGGAGTGGCTCATGATTTTAATAACCTGCTGGTTATCATCAGAGGGTACAGTGAATTTTTATTGAGCCGGCTCGATGAGCAGGCACCAATGCGAAAGGAAATCGAAGTAATCAAGGCCACCGGCGACCGGGCCGCCTCACTGACTCGCCAGCTCCTCGCCTTCAGTCGCAAGCAGATGCTCCATCCGAAGATACTCGACCTGAATAAGCTGGTGGTTGATATGGAAAAGATGCTTCGCCGTCTTATCAGTGAGGATATCGAACTGGCCACCGACCTTGGAGCGGACATTGAACGGGTCAAGGCTGATCCGGGGCAGATAGAACAGGTTATCATGAATTTGGTTATTAATGCACGTGACGCCATGCCTGGGGGCGGCAAGGTTACCATTAAAACTGAAAATGTTGCCTTGAATCAGGGGGATGGCCATCTTATCGCTCATGAGAAATCCGGCCGTTTTGTTTGCCTGTCGGTAGCCGATACCGGTATCGGCATGGATAAAAAGCTTCTGGACAAAGTTTTCGAGCCCTTTTTCAGTACCAAGGGCCCAGCCAAAGGAACAGGCCTTGGCTTGTCCACAGTCTATGGAATCATCGAGCAGCATGGAGGTTGGGTCAACATTCAAAGCGAGCTGGAAAAAGGATCAACCTTCTGGATTTACCTGCCTGCTCTGGCTATCGAGATAGAAAATGAGCCTGAAGGAGCCGCTTCACTTCCGAATTATCAGGGGAATGGAGAAAGAATTCTCCTCGTTGAAGATGAAAAGGAAGTCCGGATATTCGCTGCGAAAATGCTTCATGAGTCCGGTTATGAGGTATTTCAGGCCAAAGATGCAGAAGAGGCCGTACATATTTTTCATAAAGAAAACGGGAATTTTCACCTTATCTTCAGCGACGTGGTCTTACCCGGAAAGAATGGCCTTGAACTGGTTGACCAGCTTCTTTCCCGCCAATCCAGGATCAAGGTTCTTTTCACGAGTGGTTATGCTGATGATAAATCACAATGGCCTCTCATCCGCGAGCGGAATTACTGCTTTCTGAAAAAACCTTATGACCTTGGCAGCCTGCTTCGGAATGTTCGTGAGGCTTTGGATTCGAGCAAGTGGCCAGCAGTTACGGGCCAGTCGGTGAGAACAACCGGGAGCGAAGAATAGAAGGCCACCACGTAGTGAGGGGACAATCCGATATCCCTCGTCCCCCTGGGGAGAGGGCGGGGTGAGGGGGCTATCCGGCTGCGTATTGAGTGCGCAGTGTACTAAGGCCGGCCAGCCCGGACTTTTCAGCTATTCCTGCCGGCAGCTATCCTGGCCCACATGACAGCCTCCCTGGTAGCACTGCAACCATGGCATCCCAAACACCCGGAATTGGTCGAGGAAATATTATCTATCGAATTTTTAACCAGGATTTTTCCGAGTTCCTTGTGCAATTGCAAGACTTTATCTTCTTGCCCAAGGTAAGAGGGAATAAAATCACCCAGGTGAGGACTGCCTACGCGAACCAACAGGATGGATGTAATCACGCCAACCCTGGCCGCCTTTTCAATTCCCCGTACCACGGTCTCATAGTCCTCATCAAAGCCGATGAGATTGGTAGTTAAGACCTTGGCCTGACCAAAGCAGGAAGCAGCTATTTCCCAGCTTCTCAGGTAATCTTCCGGAGTGAACATTCGGGCTTTGCCGGGGCAGATCTTTTGCCTGACCTTTTCGTCAAAGGACTCCAGGAAGATACCGATCGAATCGGTTACTTCACTTAAATTCTTCATGAGGGTCTGATCAAAGATCGGTTCTATCTGAACATGAATCGATAATCCGGTTTTTGCCCTGATAAGTTCAATCAAAGGTAAGAGCTCTCGCACAGTTCTTTCAGGTGTCTCAAGAGTGCCGCTGGTCAAAGTCACCGAGCGGACGGGGTTGTAAGATTTGGCCAGTTTCAGGTATTTGAGATTTAACCTGTCCGGCAGTAGCTTGGGAAGGTTAAATTTTTCAACTAACAGGGAGTTAGTACAAAATGTACATCCCTCATGTTGTTCGAGGTGTCTGCAGCCTCGATAAAGACTTAGGGAATAGGTACGATAAGGATGGAGTCGCGCTTTCACCAGGTAGGCGGTTTTGGGCCTGTGGAACCATTTTTTCCCCCAGTTGAACGGCACTTCCTCTAAAAAGATACGGTCTTGAGTCCGGACTATTCTCCTCTTTTCTTTTTTGTCCTCCGGATTGTTCTCCAGCCACCAGGTGGTAGGCAGGGCATATTGAGCCAGGTAATGATCTTTCGGATAGATGACCAGGCTCATTTGGCTGAAGTAACTGCCGGGCGCATCGCCTACATAGCAGGCGACTCCTCTCGGCCCTGCACCTCCCTGCACGGATTGGAGGTGAATCACAGGGATTGATTCATCCGGCAAAACGATGCCGCGGGCGAGAAGATCTACCCGATTCTTCAAATTCCTTAAAGCCTTCTCTTCACTTTTGCCTTTAAACATATCCTTTCCCCTTGCCGAACAGTTTTTCCGGTGAAGGTAATTACTCATGATCACCTGTTATTTTTCGGCCGAGTTGCCTTATTATCATGTCAACGGCCGGGAACAGTTCAAGCAGGGGAGTAGAGATACTATCATATCAATGACCAGGAACAGTTCAATATTCACTGCCCATCCGGAAAATCCTGAATCAGGAATGTGGTCATAAACAAAAAGGATCTTCCGGATAGGCAGTATCACGGAGCATTGAGATACCTGTTCAGGCATCATCCGGTATGGTTCAAAATTATAATCCCAGGATATTCGTAGGAGTTAGAAGAACTGGAACTCCGCCAGTAGTTGGGGATATGCCTGCCGGCAGAGGAAAAACAGGATTCGCAGGGAGAGGTGCCGGAGGCAGCGGTGCAGGGTAAAGAATGAGCGGAGGCAGAGTGAATCCTGTAGGCGGAGGTGTAAGAGATTGCAGATATGGATAAATGGCAGAATAGACCTGGTTTGCCCAGGGAACTGCTGATGAAATCCAGGCAGAATCCGTTGGCGCCAGACTGCTGTATCCGGAAGGCAGGGTTAGGGTAAGGGGAAGCCCTATCTTGGGAACCAGCAGGCTCAAGTGAGGCCACAAACCTACACCGATCAGGGGATCATAATAGGCTAAGCCCACAGGAGTGTTGTAGAGCAGCCACGGAGTGGCCCTGTACGGATTCCAGGTCAACCCAGGCTGTACGGGAAGTACCGTATCCCGTGATAAACTGGTTACTATAGGGGTGGGTAAACCGGTAGTTGCATCTATCGGAGAGAGGGTCGGCGACCATAACGGCCAGAGTGTGTTGTAAGGAGGCATCGCCTGCCAGTATTGTCCGTGAGCGATAGAGGAAGTAATCAGACCCAGGGCTATAAAAACGATCATACCCAGGATAATGTTTTTCCATGTGCTATCTAAAGGTGTGCTCTTTGAAAACATAAAACATTCTCCTTCCTTGCTAAGGCTAAGATTTCTGTTCATTACGAAAATAATATCCGGAACAGCTCATGCATCACCTCCTTTATAGCTTTCAGTGAGATAAGGTTATCGTTGTGCCTCCCTCACGGGATGAAAAATAGCATCCTGCGATATGATTGCCGCTTAATCTATATCTTATATCAGACGGCTGCATGGCTAAATACTTACGTATTACTTATTCTATAGTGAATTATGAGCGGCTTAACCTGCTCGCTTCAGCTTTGGCCTTCGTTGTCCCTTAGCACAGCCGCGACCGCTTCCTTACCATCCCTGATCAGTTCCATCCTTACCTTTTCCCTATATGTTATTGTTATTGTTTTATATTTGCCAAAAGGAGGAATGAGTAAACCTGAAGAAACAGTCTCCTTATTCCGACTAAGTAATCAGGATCAAAAAACCGGAGGAAAGAGTTGTCTGACTCTTTACCTGAAGGAAGGAGGCATATGTATGCGCACCATAGCTATTCGTTCGATGGTCATGTTGATTTTGATAGGCATTCTGACAAGTTTTGCTGAGGCTGGAGTAGATTTTGGCATATCCGTGGGGGATGATGGATTAAGAGGATTTTATCTGTCTGTTGGCGATTATTTTAAGGTGCCTCAGAGCGAAGTTATTATTATAAAAGAAAGAAAAATACCGTCTGAGGAAATACCGGTTGTCCTCTTCATAGCCGGAAGAGCCAATGTCCTCCCCAACGTTATTGTGGACCTCAGATTAGGTGGAAAAAGCTGGATGGATATTATCCTGCGTTTCAACCTCAGTCCTGAGATATTTTATGTGCCGGTCGGGGAAGTAAAGGGCCCGCCATATGGAAAAGCCTATGGGCATTTTAAGAAACATAAGAAGGGGGAATGGAAACACATCGTCCTTGGAGATGATGATGTTATGAATCTTGTAAACCTTAAGTTTACCTCCGAATACCATAACTGCTCACCACAGGATATCATAAAAATGAGAGGAGAAGGTAAATCCTTCGTAGAGATTCATGGTAAGGCGAAAGAGGCTAAGACCAAACAGGCGGCCAAGGGTAAGAAGGGTAAAGGGAAAAAATAAGGAAAAACTACCCTCTCCCTGTTCTTAAACCCCTGGCCCAGGCAGAGCTGTTGATAGCAGGCGGCACAGCTTTGAGATATATGCCCTTAAATCCCTGGTCCAGGCAGAACTGTTGCTTCGGGGCAGGGTTTGCTGTCCTTAAACCCTGGCCCCGGAAGATTTGCTGTCCTTAAATCCCTGGCCCCGGACAGAGCCACTAATTGCTATACATGATGAGCTGCTGGACGGGGTCAGGATTCGATTCTTTTTTGCCTCCATTTTTATTGTCAACCGCTTTAAAAGGCTTTTTCGCTTCATTCTGCTCTCCGGGAGCCCGAGTGATATTAGCTTCGACTTTGGCACCCCGCTCAATAGAGATAAACTCCTTATACACTAATTCCCCTTTTCCTTTGGCCTGCGGTCCGATTTCTATTTCGCTGCTTTCCAGTTTGCCGCTGAACTCACCACTTATATATATTTTCCCTTTGGCTTCTACCTTTCCACCAGTGAATTTACCGGTAATTCTCACATCACCACCGGCAAAGATATCACCATTAATCATCTCACTTTCTATGTTTACATTGCCACCCTTGGTCCGTATACTTCCGTTACAACTGCCTCTGATGATAATATTTGAATCCGTATCAGAAGTGATATTGCCTTCGACTATTCCATCCAATTCAAGATCATAGCTTACGTTAATATCCCCTTTTAATCTGCTGCCTTTGAGAATAGTATTCACCCGCTTCCTGGCTACAGGTTCCATGGGCTCCCTGGCTATCATTTCCTTGCTATGATATCCGATTCCTTCGTTTTCCTTCTCTATCTTTGAATTGTCCGCTTCCGACTCTCTTTTCATAAACATACTTTTCCCCCTTTAGAGTTTTTTCATTGTTTTGAATAAGCTATATGGGATGATGATTAATAAGGTGATAGTCCTTACTTTTTTATCGGCCATTTCCAGAGCTACCACGGAAAATTTAATTTTTTTAAGCATCCATATGAATAAAAACCTCTTACTTGCTTTTTTTATCAATTTTCCTGTATTATTCTTTACACATTCATTTTTCTCTACACAAAGAGGATTGATGATCATGGATCACATAAAATTATTATGTGACATCGGAGAATTAACCGAAATTTTTTCCGAAAGCACCAGTATTGAATCCTTTCTGCAGAAAATTGTCATCATGGTTGCTCATCACATGGAAACCGATGTCTGCTCAATCTACCTCTATGATGAGGAAAAACAGCTCTTAGTATTAAAAGCAACGCATGGGCTGAAGGCAGACGCCGTCGGCAAGGTTGCCTTGAAAGCCGGTGAGGGGCTGGTCGGCCTGGCCCTGAAGGAAAGCCTGTCTATTTGCGAAAAGGTGGGAAGCAGCCATCCAAATTTTAAATTGATTGAGGGAATATTTGAGGAAAGATTTGAGTCTTTTCTAGCAGTTCCTATTCTTCGGGGCATTTCCAAAATAGGTGTTCTGGTAGTTCAGCGGGAAAAGAAAAGATGTTTCGGCAAAGAGGATGCCATGGCCCTGCGTATTGCAGCCTCACAACTGGCCGGAATCATTGAGCAGGCCAAATTACTCATGACCCTTCGGCAAAAGCATGAAAGCGGAAAGAATACCGGCCTCTTGGAAAACAGGAAATTCATCAGGGGAAAGGTTGCCTCGGAAGGTTTCGCCCTGGCCGGGGCCAGGGTTCTGGCCAGGGAGAAATATTTTGAATTCTTTTTGCAAGAGGATTTTGACGATTCATATACCCTGGATGATTTTAATCAGGCGGTCAAAGAGACCGAGCAGCAACTGAAAGATCTCCAGGCGAGTGTGGAAGAGAAACTGGCCGATACTGCCTCCCTGATTTTTACGGCCCATCTGCTGATACTGAAAGACAGGAAATTTACCGGCGGCATGACTGAGCTTATGAAAAAAGGGGAGAGCCCTCCCAGAGCGGTTATCAAAGTCGCCCAGAAATACATGAAAATTTTATCCCAGAGCACGAACCCCTATATCAGGGAGAAGGTTCAGGACCTGAAGGATCTGGCCGTGAGATTGATGAGAAATCTTCTCTCTGACCGGCAGGAACCGGATACAGGGAAAGAACAGATTGTGATAGCCGAAGAATTATTCCCCTCCGATATTTTGAAATTGTCTTCTGAAGGCGTAAGCGGCATTATTCTGGTGACCGGCGGGGTAACCTCACATTTGTCCATACTGGCCAGATCTCTTCAAATACCGATGATTATCGTCGATTTGCCTGAATTGCTCACCTTACCTCAAGGTACCATGGTCCTGCTTGATGCGGAACTGGGGAATATTTACCTGGAGCCCTCAGAAGAAATCATGACCGCCTTTAAAGCCCGGAATGATGACCGCGCCGGATTGAGTAAGCGGAAGAGGCGAATGAAAGATCACACGGTAACCAAGGATGGCCTGAGGGTAAAGCTGCTGGCCAATATCAATCTGTTAACCGACCTTAAACTGGCTCGTGAACTTCACGCCGAGGGAGTCGGACTCTACCGTACGGAATTTCCCTTCCTGATCAGAAGCACCTTCCCTTCAGAGGAGGAGCAGTTTGTGGTCTACCGGAAGTTGATTGAGGGCATGCCCGGCAAGGTCATTACCTTCAGAACCCTGGATATCGGCGGCGATAAGGTCCTTTCCTATTACCGGAATACCAGAGAGGAAAATCCTTTTTTAGGGATGCGCTCTATCCGTTTTTCTCTGAGGAATAAGGACATCTTTGTCCAGCAGATCCGGGCTATGCTTCGCGCAGGGAAAGAGGCTGATATGAAAATCATGTTTCCCATGATTTCTTCAGTTGATGAATTGCAGGAGGCCAAAAGGATCGTTTTTGAATGTGTGGAGGCCCTGCAGAAGGAGAATATTCCTCACCATGAGAGGCCCGCGATCGGCATGATGGTTGAGATCCCCTCGGTTCTGGAAATACTGGATGAATTGGCTCAAGAGGCTGATTTTTTCTGTATCGGTACCAATGACTTCATCCAGTATATGCTGGCCGTGGACAGAACCAATGAAAAGGTGGCGGACTTTTATCTGCCCTATCATCCCTCTGTGTTACGATCAATAAAAAAGGTTGTTGAGACAGCCACCCGCCATGGCCTGGAAGTTTCCATCTGCGGGGACATGGCGCATGATGAAAGGTATCTTCCTTATCTTTTGGGCATAGGCCTCAGGATTTTCAGTTTGAATCCCTTCTATCTTCCTAAAATCCAGCAGGCCATATCAAAGATAGCGATAACGGAAGCGACCAAAGCGGCCGAATCCCTCATGAGCCATGGGAACATAAGGGATATCGCCCGGATTCTGTGATTCTGTAAGTTCCAATTCTGCCTCAGGATGGAATGAGAATTTCATTTGGAAAACCTGTTCCGAATTTTTTCAAATACTTTCTCACCTGGAATTGCCTTTAATTCCCCCGAACGTAACTCTTTCAGCCGGCGTTTAGCTACTGATACCCATTTTATATCTATAAAAATTTATGCTCAAAATGAACAGTATCCATTTTTAAGCTCCAGAGATCCGATTCATATTGTGGCCATAAGTGGCCGGGAACTTATATATGTAGCCGAATTTTATAATGCCCGGGGAGATGGATGAGATGGAACAATGGTAAAAAAAGTTCATGTGATGGTATTCATTACCGCAGCCCTTTTATCCATTCATTCAAAGAAGGAGGCAGGCGCCAAGATCTGGCAATCTGATCAGGCCGATGCTGTCAGGGCAGCCTCAGAGCTCAACGATACTTCAGAAGATATGGCCGAGTATTCAGATGATTTGGGTCAGAAGACCCTGGCTGATGAACTTGAGGCTTTTTCCCAGAAAGCCCATAAGTTAGAAAAGGCCATTGGTTTTTCGTCCCGTTTCCATATTCAGAAAGAGTTCAACAGCTTGCTTTCACGCTGGCTCGGTATCCATAAGGATTATTTTCCTCAGTTGGAGTCTGATCCTGCTGCTGTCATCAAAGGCGCCATTGAGCCGAGAATGCATCAGTTAGGTTCTGTTGTCTTTACCTACTGGCCGGGATATGAAGATAACGGTAATCCTTATCAGTCATCTCTCAAAGAAGGCCTTGTCACTGATGAAACCTGGCGATGGGGCCTCATGAAAATTGATCCCCTTCCTTTTCATCCGCTCCCGAAGCCTGAGATGACAGGTGCCTATGAACCCAATGATGTCCTTCAGGAAGCTGAGCTGTTAGGACTCGGGCGGATAAAGGGTCCGGAGGATATTGCTTTTGACGAACAGGGGAGGATTTATGGAGGATCTGCTGATGGGCTGATTTATAGAATCCTGAAAGATGGTACGGTTGAGGTCTTTGCCGAAACCGGAGGCCGGCCTTTAGGAATGGAATTCTCACCGGATGGGAATCTCATTGTCTGTGATCCATATCAGGGCCTGCTCTCAATTGATCAGCATGGCCTGGTGAGGATACTGGCTACAGAAGCGGACGGGGTTCGTATTAATTTTGCGGATGCTGTTACCGTAGCCATGGATGGTACCATCTATTTCACTGATGCCAGCTATAAATATACCCTGGAGGAATTTCACCTGGATTGCCTTGAAGCCCGTCCCAATGGCCGCTTGATAACATATGATCCGATCAGTCAGACCACTCAGGTCTTATTGAGAGATCTTTATTTTGCCAATGGTGTTGCTCTTTCCCGGCATGAGGATTTTATCCTTGTCAATGAAACCTATCGCTATCGAATCACCAGATACTGGTTAAAGGGAGACAGGGCAGGGACGAGGGAAGTTTTTATGGATAATCTGCCCGGCCTGCCTGATGGAATATCTTCAAACCGCAAGGGAATGTTTTGGGTCGCCATGTTTACCGTGCGGAATAATATCCTTGATGGGATTCATCCCCATCCAGGCCTCAAAAAATTTTTTTCCCTTATGCCCGAATCCATATGGTCGCAGCCAAAGCCATACGGCTTTGTTGTAGGTATTCATGAACATGGAGAACCGGTTGTGTCATTCCATGATCCGACTGGCGGGCACCTGAAAGAGATAACCTCGGTTAAGGAGCAGAATGAATATTTATACCTTGGCTCATTAACGGGGGATAGAATCGGCAGATTATGGTATGGAAACTATGGGAAAAGCCGGCCAGGTGCAGGTAAGGAGGCCGCACCGTCCCGTGTCATGGGCCATACTGCAACAGATATACCCTATTGACCTTTCTCTGCAAGTTATGGTAAAAGGAATTCATTGAGGCTGCCCCTTGACTATCCAGGGATGATAAATCGGCCGCTCCGGTTGCCGGCTTCAGCACAAGAGATTGACTACAAGAGATTGACTACAAGAGATTGGTTAGGAATGCAGATGGGCTTTTGGAAAAGGAATAAAAGATCACTCATTCTATGGCTCATACTCATGGCAGCTTGTGCCCTGTTTCTGGCTCTTGATCTGAACAAGCAGGCTATAGCAGCCTTTGCCCTGGTCTATGGCCTGATTACCCATATCTTTGGCGCCATCTTTGGCGTTATCGGTGCCTGGATTGGCCTTATCCCGGGAGCAGGACCCCTCATTATCAAAGTGGTCGCCTGGCCATTTTTTGTTCTGATCAATGCTATCGTCTATCTCATTTCACTTTTAAGGATCAGGAGTGATAGACCTGCCAATCACCTCACTGCCCAGGCCATAGTCACCGTGCTGACTACCGGCATCCTGATCGGTTATCTTCTTTCCATGGTATTTTAACCTATGTCAAAAGAAATTTCCCCAGTCGAAAGCTCCACCAGCCAGGAGAAAAAATCTTTTTTCCAGAAATTCTGGAAGCTGGCCATTCTCTGGCTCATCCTGATCGGCTTTTTCTTGACCTCCATGATAAAGCATTTCGATAAGAGAGTCTCCGGAGCAGTCATCCTTCTCTACGGGCTGAGCACCCAGATCTTTAGCGCAGCTTTTGCTTCCCTGATGGCCTCCTGTGCCGCTATCCCCTGGCTGGGACCCGTCTTGGTTCGCATATTGATGTGGCCGGTTACGGCCGTAGTCAATGTCCTGGTTGTCTCGGTCGGCCTGATTAAGGTCAAGCAGGGCAATGCCAAGCAGGTAATTGGTGCCAAGCTGGCCGCCCTGCTCATGGCAGCGGGAATTTTAATCGGCTATATCATTGGCAAGCTCCTGTAGGAACCATAGATCTGCGGAAGATCTCCAGGTGCCGTTTCATGAGCGGTGGACTGACATCATGAATGAAGATACCAGCTCATAGGCACATTCGATGAGGCATGCGCCTGCGTTCAGTATATTTCGAGAGAAGAAGTCGGTGCTGAACCGGGGTTATGGTTACCCTGGCTGCTCATCGAGCATACCTTCCGAAGTCCTGGGGAATCACCTGCCGCAACGTAGGAGGAACCGATGACACCAGATGAGATCTTCAGGGAAGTGCAGGAAGCCTTCCGGGATGTCTGCCGGCCGGAAGAATTTGTCCGCGGGACCTGCTCTTGTGATGAATGCCTGGAGCATAACCAGACCCTGGCTGCACACACTCCGGACAACATCACCATGAATGAACTTGGAAATCCGGGGTGGGATCCAATGTGTTTCGCCAATGATCAGGCTTTCGCTTACTACTTACCGGCTATGGTCAGACTCGCCTTCGAGGAGGACGCTTATGTAGATCAGCTCCTGTTTCACTTAAACAGTCCAGGGAGGCTTGAAATCCTCAATGATAGACAAGAAAGGGCCATACTTGATGCCCTCTGGCTGCTGGTCGATATCCAGGCGGCCAGGATTACGTGGGACCTTGACTATTACTCATTTGATGAGGCGATAAAAAAACTCGAAAGGTAAAATCCGGGCTTGTGATAAAATACCGGCCCGGGCTTCCCTGAGAGAATCCTTGAACTCAACTTATTGAATCTGATTACGGCTTGTCCGATACCCGTGCAGGGGGGGTATTGGGGAAATCAGCCGATGCACTCAGGCAGATATGTTCCGATACCCGTGCAGGGAGGGTATTGGGTCACTGTTTTTCGGCCAGGTAGACGAAAAGGCCGGCTTTGCGCAGGGCCTTCAGGGTTAAGGCACCCAGGAGGCCGCTTATGATCCCGAAGATGAGATAGGTGAAAAAAGAATAGGTCCGTCCGGCCAGAATGAGCGGCAGGGGCGTGCCCAGGGAAAAATCCAGGGTTATCTTGGCACCGAGTTTGATCATATTGCCCAGGAGGCCGGCTATGGCCGCGAAAGGGAAGTATTCGAGGTTTTTGAAAGCCAGGGCCGCGATCTCCACCCCGAATCCGGCTGCCGTATAGCACAGGAAGGTATCAAGCGGACCTCTGGCCGACAAGCTGATACCTGCAGCCAGGAGACCACCCAGGGCGCCTGCGATCAGGGCTGTCCCCTTTCTGGGGACCAGGCCCCTGATGATGATCAGGAGGGTAATTAAAAAGAGGGCCGAATGCCCCGGAATTTTCAGGGAGAACTTGAGATAGACCTTGGTGATGGCAATGAGAATGCTGAAAAAGGCGATAAGAAAGATCTGGAATAAAGAAAAGGTTCCTTTTTTCATCGATAGAAAACCCCCAATATGACCAGGTAGAAAACTCCCCAGTTCAGTAAAAAGGCATAGTCTCTCTTTTGAAGGCAGAGAGAAGGTACGGCCGCTTCAAAAGGAGCGTCTATTCCTCGAAGATAGGCGGCTTCGGTTAAATTCCAGGCTCTTTTCACGGTCAGGACAATCACGGGTATGATAAAGGGAAGAAGCCCGTGCAGGAAGGTAAAAATTTTCCTCGGGGTGCGGCCAGCCGCCGGCTGAAGATGTATGCCCCTGACCCATTGGGCTTCCTTGACCATGTGCCACTCCTGGCTGAGAACAGGCATGAACTGCAGGGCCACGCTGAAGCTGAAGGCCAGATGGTACGGGCACTTGAGCCAGCGCAGGATAAGGTAGATTTCTTCGATTGAGGTTGTTTCCGTAAAGATAATGAAGGAAAAAGCCAGGAGCAGAAGGCGGAGGCCGAAGACCAGGGCAAAGGTTCCATTGACCATGATGGTATTGACCAGGACGAGGATCAGGAGGAGCCAGGCGAACTTATAAAGGTAGCGGTACATGGTCCGGATTAATTTTCCCCAGATAAGAAGCACGGCCATACCTGCCCCAAGCAGGATCAGGCATGTGGGAGGAAGGAGAATGCTCAGGGAAGCGGTCAGACACAGCAGCAGCCTGACCCGGGCATCAAGCCGGGCCAGCGGAGAGTCTGACTTATGGGGTTTTACCAGCATTGGTCATTCCATTCCGGCCCATCATGGACGATGAGCCCGTTTTTGCATATGAGAAAGCGCGAGGCGTACTTCCTGGCCCAGGCTAAATCATGGGTGGCCATCAGGCAGAAAAAGCCCTGTCCGGCCAGGGAGCGCAGCACCTGGCCACAGAATTCCCTGATAACCTCGTCCTGGCCGAAGGTTGGCTCATCCAGCAGGAAGCCGTGGCGGGGCTTCCGCAAAAGAGCAATACCCAGGCTCAGCCGCTTTTTTTCACCCTCGCTCAGCAGCAGGGGAGAGCTCTCGGTATAGGCCTCGAGTTTCAGAAAAGAGATGATTTCCCGCCAAGCTTCTTCCTCCACTCCCTTGAGGCCGTATAATAGCTCCTCCCGCACGGTCGGGTTGAAAAGCTGAAGATCAGGATTCTGGAAAACAAAGCCAAGATCGAGGCGGCTGCTTCCGTCCGGAGTTTCTGTGACCTGAATCTTTCCCTGGCAGGGCTGAAGACCGGCCAGGGTACGCAGAAAAGTGGTCTTACCCGCTCCATTCGGCCCGAGAAGAGCCACAATCTCCCCATTGCCAAAAGAAAGGCTGATATCGTGCAGGATTTCCTGCTCATTGATGGTTACCGTGACCTTCCTGACCTCTATCCGGAAAGAGGAAGGCCCTTCGAGAAACGATAAGGCAGGAAGGGCAGCCGGAGGGCGGGGGGTACTTTGATCCTGGAGGGTGAAGGTTCTCTTCCTGCCCTTTTCCCATAATCCCAGTCGATGTTCGAAGATAATAAGCGTTTTCCCTTGCTCGGCTAAGGCCTGCACCTTCTGGAAAAACTGGGCGGCCATGTGATAGTCCAGCATGGAAAACGGCTCGTCCAGAATGAGGACAGCCGGCTTCCTGGCCAGATGGCAGGCCAGGATTACCCGCTGCTGCTCGCCTCCGCTTAAGGTTCTCGGATTCCTTGAGAGTAAGTCTGACAACTGAAAAAATGAAACCACCTCATCCGTCCGGGCATCCATTTCCTCCATGGTCAGGGGAAGTTTCCTGAGGCTGAAGAAGATCTCGTTTCCGACCGTATCGGCCAGGAACTGGTTCAGAGGGTTTTGAAGAACAGCGCCTACCTGGGTGGTGATTTTCCACATGGGATTTTCAGCCGTATCAAGACCGTTTATGGCCACTCTTCCTTTCAGCCGGCCTCGATATAAGTGGGGAATCAGGCCGCTCAGGCACCGCACCAGGGTGCTCTTGCCACATCCGGAAGCCCCGGTAATCAGACAGACGTCTTTCGGAAGGGTCTGAAAGGAAAAATTTCTCAGGCCCCAGTTCCCACCTTTATACTGATAGCTTATATTCTCGGCTGCGACGGAGGGCTGCATGTCAATAGGCCAGTTTTACCCCACCATAAAAAAATCTTCCGGGCTGAGGAAGAGCGTAACTTTCATAGTAATCCTTATCAAACACGTTATGTACCCCTGCATACAGGGTGAGATAACCGGTTAAGGGCTGAAGGACCCGGAGGTTGAAAACCGCGTAATCTCCCAGGGTAAACTTGGTGGAGTAATCACTGTTATAAAAGTACTGGTCGCCTGCGAAAAATCCGTCCAGTTCCACTTTGGTTTCAGTCGGGAAGATGTAATGTGAGCTCCAGGACAGTTTGTGTCTGGGCC
>JBLIRT010000064.1:0-14997 GCA_049472445.1 bacterium | reverse complement strand
CCGGATGAAAATTGAATAAAGGCTATATCAGACTCCTGCGGAGGGATAATTTCCCCTTCCTTCGGTTCTTCACCAAGACTCTCTATAAAAATCAGCCTTTTCTTTATCTGAGTAAAGGCATCACCTGAATTTTTATTGTTGGCCAAACCTTCGAGTTTTTCAAAGGAATCATGCGAAGCAATCACATGTGGATTCTGTAAAAATCTCCAGACATTAAACAGCTTCATTCTATGTTCATCATTATTGCCCACTGACAGCGGTATAGGAATAATTTTTCCCAGTAAACAGGCCCAGAAGACAGATAGAAAATCGTAGGTATCATACAGTTGGGATATCAGTTCATCGCCCGGCTTTAACCCCCTCTCCTGGAGAGCGAAGAGAATAGACACAGCTCTGCTATAAAGATTTGCATAGGAAATAGACAACTCACTTTTCTCTCCATGTATGAACGTTATGCCTCTTTCGGCAGATGTTTTATGATGTTCTATTACCTCAACGAGACTCTTAAAAGCCATAGAATCGAGGGTCCTGTCTTGCTTCCCCGCCACTTTTACCATCTCATCCATGAAGCATACATATTATCCTAATCCTTTCGTGATAGCCCTGACCTCAGTTTTAGACGATAATGTACCATGGATAAAATTGCCTGGGAAATAATGTCTGATTATGTCTGGCACGTCTTTCCCGGGCATCTATTGAGAAAAATATTTTCCTTATTTATTTACATATCTCGGCCGCCGGCCGGATCGGGTATAAAACGAACCAATATTTCTCGATCGTGAGAAATTTCTATCCAGGCCATATCCTACGGTGATCCCGGTTGATGCGGTTGCGCGATTGTCTGAGGCATCTGTGCACTCAACATTGATTGTATAAACCCGGTTTCCTAAGATGGGAAAGCCCCTTTCAGCCCTGAGATACACATTCCTTTCATCCATGATGATCCAGTCCGGATTGGTCCAGGGAAGGCCTCTTTGATTACTCGTTACACTCACGATCCTCCCGGTCGGATTCGCATCACAAACATCCTCTAGATCAACGGATACGGCAATCTTTTTGAACAATCCCAGACATGGAGTCGGCCAGAGTTTATTTGGTGAAGCTAAAATACTCCTGACTTCTGGCCGAACAGTATCTACAATAGTAGTTGTCCAATATTTCGGCGTTAACTTAATCAGCTCCCAGCCCCCTTCAGGTAAAAAGTCGTGGGGATTAGTGAGCAAATTCATCGGATTGGCCATGCCCAGGTAGAGAGCATCATCAGAAACCATAGTCCGTATGCCATAGCTTGTGTAATTGCCAACTCCAGACAGAGATTCGGGAATTGCCGGAGTATCTGAAGAGCAAAAGCGGTAAAGATCAGCTCCGAAGGAATAAATGGGAAAGATGGTTCTTACATAGACCCAATTTGGACCAAAAATGTTACGCAAAATAGTCTCTCCGATAAGATAGCTCCAATCCATAGTACCAACGAAAAGCTGGCCATCGTAAACTGACATGGTCCAGGTATAGCCATTGAAGATGTTTCCAAATCCACACTGTCCCCAGAGAGGATCAAGACCCATGGTATTATCCACGAGTTCCCATCTTCCAGGCTCAATGGCAGGATCAGAGCCGGGAGGAATGTATGCCGGCAACTTGGACATTCCGTAAAGAAGTTCAATCTCTGGGTCTTCAGTGTCTAAATATCGGCCTCGAAAGATACTGATAGTACGAAACGTTCCCAAAAGAGCCGAAATAATCTCATCCGAATTATTCGGATCATCCATCGCTGACATAATTTCATCTGAATTATTTGGATCACCAGGGAAACCATATTGTTGAAAGTGAGCCATGGTAGATACGCCTGGCACATGCATGGTTCCCCAATATAAATAGCCTTCAAAGGAAGCCAGAGCACCGCTGCTGTAGGTTGAGGCAGTGACCGGATCCGGTTCATAGTCACCTATCCGCCAGACTTTAACCCAAAGTCCTTCCTGATCATAATCACTGGTCAGACCGCCCTCGGGAATTACCGGGCCCATCCAGATACCGGCCTCATCCCTTCCAGGTCCTGACCAGGTTGATATAAAAAGGCGGTTTTCATGATAGGCCAGTTCTGCACCGTCACCATCAAGTGTTCCGACAACCTCAAACTGGAAAAGCTTATACAGATTGGGTTCTCCTGCGGGAAGGTATTCCAGTTGGCCGGTCCATCGGACGACATTTCCTCCTCCCATTTTGTTACCAACAGCCGTATAAAGGATATCATCCACTACCAGCCATTTTCGTATATTAGTATAACCTGGAAAGCTCATTGACCCAAGATAATCGCCTGTCTGCGCATGAAAGGCAAAAAGATTAATTCCTCCCTCATGGCTGAGTACCGGGCCTCCCAACATTACGACATCGCCAAGAGCACCTGCTGATCGAATGCCAATAGTTTGCAGAATCCTGGGATCATCCGGCGTCTTCTCGGTAAGCATTTTCTTTTGTGTATTATAAAAGGAAAATTTGAGGGGGCCTCCAGTCACCAACTATAGCCGGTAAAGGGGCTGGTAGATTTGAATCGCAGAGGCAAGAATTTCCAAACTCACAAATCCATGAACTGGTCTGATAGGGCGTAGTGAGACCCATACCTGCCCCCTCAATAAGGCAGTTGACATTGGAGACAGTTCCAAACCACAGGTTATTCCCGGATTTGGTAAGCCCCCAGACATAGGACTGGTTTACCTTTGGTATGCAGCCGCTATCAGGGGGACAAGATTTATCGTATGGATAGGATTCTCCAATACCCTTGAAGCATTCGTCGGGTTCGGCCTTGGCTAGAAGTTCTCTGTTCATGGTTGTAAATATCACCATTTGTGATGAAAGAGTAGATGGCATTCTATACATATGCATCCAATACTGCGTCAGCATATCCCTGGCACAAAATTGACAAATGAGGGGATTCAATAAATTACCAGTACTCACAGCATTCGATTTTCCCACCAGACTGGGCAGAGAGAAAAAGACAGCCAACATGGCCATGGTCCAAAGCGATAGCTCCACTGTCTTTCTATTTTTTCCCATCGATTTCACTTTCCCTTTTCCTCCTTGAAAATGAAAACAGATCTACTCTTCAAAAACTTTGGCTACGGAAATTCTCATTACACACTATGTTTGATTCTTTATGTAAAACTTACCGTAACACCCCCCTTTTTATTTATAAAATCAATAAGAAATTGGTACCTTTCCTCTCGGTAACCTCCACCTCTTACTATCAGAGGGTTATCACTCGACAACCTGATGAAGGATTTAACAATATGCTTTTTAAGCCTGAATAAATCAAACTCTTCCTGATTTTTAAATGGAACGCTGAATTTAACGAGCTTTTGGAAGGGAAAAGATAAGTAATAAAAATGGCTTTTTGCTGTAAGTTGACTCATCTTATACGCTTTTTGATATGATCTTATAGTGAAAAATTGTATGCGTTACTATCGAGCAATTCAAAAAAAAGTTTCTATATTATTTTAATATAATACTTATTTATCCCATAATTTTAAAATATGGATCAGGGAACTGTCAGAATCTATTAAACAAATAATTTTAATACTGCTAAAAATATTATTTACTTATTTAGAATTTTATGTTATAATTTTTTTTGTTTACGATCCATAGTGAATAGATACCTTCAACTTAGGTACTCATGAATTTCTTGATCAAGAGTAAACCTGCTTTTTACCTTTTTAAAATTTCTCCTCTATCTGTATATAAGGACTATCCTTTTAAGACTTCTCAGGGTATTTGAGAATCTCATATCATCCATACCAGGGAGAGAGGGAAAGAAACCATGCCAGGCGGTAGCATCCCTAAAATCCATCCTGAATATGTACTGCCACCAAAAAAGATCTATCATCCGCAGCAACTGGCTCTTTTTACGAGCAATCCCGATCCTGCACGTATGCCTGTAGCCATGTATAAAAATCCTGAAGGAGGACAAGAGCTGCTCATAGATAAGGGATTATCTATAGTCAAGGATGAGAACTTATCTCAACTTTTCATTTCCGGATCAGGAGTATACCTCGACCAAAAGGGTGAGCGAATGATAGTGAGAAAGGATAAGAAGATCGTTTATGAATTTCCTCTCAACCACCTTCACGAGGTTATTATCTCCTCCGAAGGAGTTACTCTTGCCAGCGATCTTATCGCCGAGCTATGCCACCGGGGCATCCGTCTCAGCTTCCTGAATTACTCAGGAAAGCCTTACGCTATGATTACCTCTCCCCTCCTGACTACAGCCAACATGAACAGGAGAGAGCAAATCTTAGCTTTTGAGGATACACGGGGAGTGGAATTTATCAAAGCTGTGGCAGTATGCAAATTACATAATCAGGAAAAACTCCTTCTTTTTTTTCATAAAGAATCTGGGCAAAGAGACAAGGGGCGAGCTGAAAAGATCCGGCAACTTGGCAGGAGTTTGCAGATTTTACAGGAAAAGGCCAAAAGGATACAGGGAAAGAGGATTCATGAAGTTCGAAGCCTTTTTCTAACTATCGAGAAAAGTAGTGGCAGGATATATGGGGAGGGAGTCAAAGAGATCCTGAATCAGAAATTCGAGTTATTTGGCCGCATTCATCAAGGTGCTACAGAAGTAGTAGATAGCATGTTGAATTACGGCTACGAAATTCTCTATTCGCAAATCTGGGGAGCGCTTTTAAATGCCGGCCTTGAGCCCTTTACAGGCTTCATGCACATTGATCAACCCGGACGGTCCTCACTCATCCTTGACCTTATTGATGAATTCCGTCAGCCGGTTGTGGATAGGACAATCATCGACTCTGTCAGCTTAGGTGTCTTACACCGGGTACAGGGCGGGTTTCTGGATATCAAAACGCGCGATTCCATAAATCACATGATATTTCAGAGGCTTGAATCCAGCGAAAGGTGTGGAGGAAAAAAATATCAGATCAAATCTATCATCCAAATGCAAGCCAGGCATCTGGCCGCTTTCCTGAGAAGAGAGAAAAAATATGTTCCCTTCCGTTTTAAATGGTAATATCAACAGGGCCAGCCTGTTATCGGAGGGAGAAATAACCAGGATAGTTTTATCATGCTGACGTTAACTATCTCTGATATAGAACAATACCTGTATTGTCCAAGATTAGTGTTTTTCGACTATATTCAACCGGTGAGAGAGAAAAGTAATGGCGGAGAAGAATTGGAGCATGAGCAAATAGCAGAGAGCCTCCTGGAAAAGGTGGAGTCTCGACGTAAACTGAGAGCCTTTCACCTGGACAAAGGAAAAAGGGAATTTCGCCCCCTTCTGACCTCTCCAAAATTGGGTTTAAGGGGAAAGGTTGACCTCGTCATCAGGTCTAAAGAAGGGATATTTCCTGTACAATTTCATCAGGCGAGGCCAAAAGCCCCTAAAAGCATTTTATACCACCTGGCAGCTTACTCCTTACTTTTGGAAGATCATTACGGAATTTCTGTTAACAAGGGATTCATCTATGTAATGCCGATACAGGATGTTCACATTCACCTCCTGACCGAAGAACTGAAGGACGAAGTTCTTACGATTTTAGCCTCAATCCGTGAGATGATTTTCAAGGAAAGATTTCCTGAGCAAACCAGATCCAGATCTCGATGCCACGCCTGTGGCTGTCAAAACTTCTGCGCAGACATCTGGTGATCTAAAAACAAAAGAAATCCTATCAGTCAGCCGATAAAAAATCAAAAGCCGAAAAATGACCCCGAAAATCTATTCCCAGGCATGAACTCTGGTGTATCCAAAGTCATTCATTATGGTGGAGGTAGATACGTTATGCTGAAAATGGTACTGAAATTTCAAGGTCATGTGCTGAAAGAGATCGAAAGCGATCAGGATGAAATTACCATAGGGAGGAATGAAGATAACCATATCCGGATCGATAACATGGCTGTTTCGGGAGATCATGCCAGAATTATAAAAAATCATGATGATTATTACATTGAGGATCTCAGGAGTACCAATGGTACGTTTGTGAATGAGGAAAAAATCAGAAAAAGGATTCTCAATGAACATGATGAGATAACCATTGGCAAACACACTCTCCTTATCACTTCTACGGGTAATGGAAAGGGACACCAGGGGGTAACCTTGGGTGGAATAGAAAAAACATGGAGACTTGAGACTGAACAATACAAGGAAATGTTAAAGAGGCAAACCGGATCAGAATGAAAAAGGTAACGGCTGCCATTCACTCTCTTTTGACAAAGACAGGCAATGCTCTTAAGCTTCTGCCAAGGCTGATCAGGAAGCCTGCTGTTATCCGACACTGGTTGCTGAGCTCCTACCTGGCCCAGGTCTGTCTGGTCCTGGTGATCTTCCTGATGCCGAGTATAATCCCATCGGCCGTAGATGCTCAGCTTGAGAAACTTTATCCGCCCATTACGAACCACATGATGTTCGGCCTCGTGAAGCATACTGAGCCGGACCCGCGCCTCGAAGGTCGCCAGAAACTGGCCAGAATTTTGTTGTGGACCGGCTCTTGCGGCCTCGTACTCTATCTTTTGCTCCTGCATATTCCAGTGGCCATCAAACGAGCCAATGGTCTGGCTTCCGAGCATGAAAGAAAAGCTGATGAAATGGCTCAGTCTCAGCCATCAGCCAGCATACTGCTTTACCATTCGGCACTCTCTCTGGCCTCTGACCCAGAACATGAAGCTGTCTTAAGCCGGAAGCTGAGCACACTTGATGAGCATCTCAGCAGCCAGGGCAAACACGACCAGAAGATCAGCGTCACATCAAAACGTACTTCAGGAGCGGCTAAGACTGTCGTCCTGGAAAAAAGTTCGACGCAACCATCTCGTAAGGAAGGGCCTCCATCTCAAACAGATCAGAGGGTGGCCGACTCTGCCGACGATGACGATATCGGGCCTGCAGGCCGCTACAGGATAAAGCAGGAGTTAGGCCGAGGGGCCATGGGTATTGTCTATCATGCTCATGACCAGGTGCTCGGCCGTGATGTAGCTCTTAAGCAAATTCCAACCTACCTGAGTCATGATCAGCAACTGCTGGCACGATTTCGGCAGGAAGCCATGGCTCTGGCCCGTCTGAATCATCCGCACATCGTCCAGGTCTATGACCTGGTGGAGGATAGTGATCAGGCTTGGATCGCCATGGAGTTCGTAGAGGGCGAAGACCTGGAGAAAAGCCTTCAGAAATCCGGCTCCTTGCTTCTCCAAAAGGCTTTGCCTCTTGGCCTTCAACTGGCTAAAGCATTAGCCTATGCTCACGAGCGGGGAGTAATTCACCGTGATTTCAAACCAGCCAATATTCTCCTGACCCACCGGGGATTGCCGAAAATAACTGATTTTGGTCTGGCCAAACTTACTGAATCCAAAGTCCATACACAAGAGGGTTTTCTCCTGGGCTCGCCTGCCTTTATGAGTCCGGAACAGGCCGCAGGCAAAGATTGTGATGCACGCTCAGATATCTATGCCTTAGGTGTTACCCTCTATAAGATGCTCACCGGCCGGTTGCCCTTTGAGGGCGATGTGGCCAGTGTCATTGCCCAGAAGCTCACCAGAGAACCTACCCTGCTCCCTGACTTTGATGAAAACTTTCCTGAACAGCTCAAGAATCTCATATCCCGCATGGTGGCCAAGAACCCGGCTGATCGACCGGCTACCATGCCGGCCGTCACTGAGGCACTGAAGTCCCTCCTGGAGGTTCAGGTCACCTAAATCTTTACGCCTCATCCAGTTCGGAGATTTATCGCCCAGCTTCTTAGTGCCTATCCCAAAACCCCATTTCGGTTAAATAGGGGCACCTCCTGCCGGAGGTTTTGGGATGGCGTCTTAATACATCCCTGCTCCACCCGGCGGCATGGCCGGCATTGACGGTTCCTTTTCCTTGATATCGGTCACCAGCGCTTCTGTAGTGAGCATTAAGCTGGCAATACTGACCGCATTTTGCAGGGCGATTCTCGTAACCTTGGTCGGATCAATAATTCCGTCTTCTATTAAATCACTATACTGGCCAGTTTCAGCATTAAAGCCAAGGCTCCCCTTCTCCCGCTTCACTTTATCCACGACCACCGATCCTTCAAACCCGGCATTGAGAGCTCTCTGGCGAATCGGCTCTTCTATTGATCTTTTAAGAATATTCACACCAATCTGCTCATCCGGATTATCAAGCTGAAGCTTTTCAAGGGCGGAAACAGCTCTCAGCAGGGCTACCCCTCCACCGGGAACAATACCTTCCTCCACAGCCGCCCTCGTGGCATGCATGGCATCCTCCACCCTGGCCTTTTTCTCTTTCAATTCAGTTTCCGTAGCGGCTCCTACACTGATTACGGCCACACCCCCGGCTAACTTGGCCAGTCTTTCCTGAAGCTTTTCTCGATCATAATCCGAAGTAGTCTCTTCGATCTGAGTTCTGATCTGCCTTATCCGTGCCTCTATGGCGGAAGAGGTGCCCGCACCTTCGACGATAGTAGTATTATCTTTGTCTATGGTGATCCTCTTCGCCCGACCCAGATCATCAAGCCTGATATTTTCCAATTTGATGCCGAGATCTTCCGTGATGGCTTTGCCGCCGGTTAAAACAGCAATATCTTCCAGCATGGCCTTGCGCCTGTCGCCGAAACCCGGAGCCTTGACAGCAGCTACTGATAGTGTGCCTCTCAGCTTATTCACCACCAGAGTAGCCAGGGCTTCGCCTTCAATATCCTCGGCAATGATCAAAAAAGGTCTGCCTCTTTTGGCAATCTGCTCAAGGACAGGAAGCAGATCCTTCATAAGGCTGATCTTTTTCTCATGGATTAATATAGAAGCATCTTCTAAAATACATTCCATCCTTTCAGGGTCCGTAACAAAATAAGGCGACAGGTATCCTCTGTCAAACTGCATTCCTTCCACCAGATGAAGGCTGGTTTCCATGCTTTTAGCTTCTTCAACCGTAATAACGCCATCTTTGCCGACCTTGTCCATGGCTTCGGCTATGATATTCCCTATGGTGGTATCATTATTGGCCGAAATAGTGCCGACCTGGGCAATCTCTTTCTTTCCCCTGGTTGGTGTACTTAATTCCTTTAAGGCTGCAACTACCTTTTCGACACCCTTATCTATACCTCTCTTGACAGCCATGGCATCAGCTCCGGCCGTGATATTCTTGATGCCTTCCCTGTAGATAGCCTGAGCCAGAATGGTAGCTGTGGTGGTCCCATCTCCGGCAATATCACTGGTTTTGGATGCTACTTCCTTGACCATTCGAACGCCCATATTTTCATATGGGTCTTCAATTTCAATGTCTTTGGCTACGGTTACACCATCCTTGGTAATCGTGGGGGAACCAAACTTTTTATCTAAAACAACATTCCTCCCTCGAGGTCCCAAGGTTACTTTAACGGCATTGGCTAAGATATTTACCCCTTCCAATATCTTAGTCCTCGCCTCTCCACTGTATGCTAATTGTTTAGCCATAAATCTTTTCTCCCTCACACCTAAAAATGAACATTCTAACCTTTACTCCTGAACAATACCGAGGATGTCATCTTCCTTCATAATCAGATATTCCTGGTCACCGATCTTTACTTCCGTGCCGGCATACTTGCCAAAGATAACCTTATCCCCCTTTTTCACATCAAGCGGCTGCAGTCTCCCCTCTTCAGTCAATCTTCCCCTGCCAACCTCCACTATCTGGCCTGTCATGGGCTTTTCCCTGGCTGTGTCGGGAATGATGATACCTCTCCTGACCTGCTCTTTTTCCTCAAATCTTTTAATTAAGACTCTGTCATATAATGGTCTGAGTCCCATACATCATACCTCCTTCCTTAGCTCCTTATGTGTCTTTACTCTTTCCTGCCGGTTTATTTCATCTTAAGTCTAAAATATAATCTATATATAATATTTATAAGAAAATTGAAAGCAAAATGTGATGTAGAATATATTAAGAAGGCTTCTCGTAAGACTCAAGCTTCATAAATTCTTTAAGATCCCTTCTCAGCGCACGGGGCAGGAGAGTTGTTCCGGCCCTTAACTGTCCGACAGCTATAAGCATGGGAATAATCATCTCCTGAGGGATATGGAATTCTCTCTTCACGCATTCTTCATCAAATCCATCCATGGGATGAGTATCCAGGCCCAGTTCCTTGGCTGCAGTCATGAGATTCATGGCAAACAAAGCAGCATTTTTGGCAGCAAATAACTTTCTTTGGACACTCTCCTCTGAACCATAAAGATTCCTTATCATGTCAGTATACGTCTGTCTCATTTGCGGTTTCATGTACCCGAGTTCTTCCCAGTTACTCATGACTCTGCTTAAGTTCTGCTCAACTGCCTTTGGATTGGCCAGGATGATGAAAACTACTGATGCCTCTTCAACCTTAGCCTGGTTAAAGGCACATTTCCTTAAAATCTTCTTTTTCGAAGGATCTCTTACCAGCACTACCTCCCAGGGCTGGAGATTGAAAGATGATGGTGCAAGATTGGATAGCTCAAGCAATTGTTTCAGTTTTTCATCAGGGATCTCCTGCCCGGTTTCAAAAAAATTTATTGACCGCCTCTCTTTGATGGCCTGGATTACATCCATGTTTCACCTCTTAAGAATCGCTCATGCCAAATGAGCTTCCCGGTTTAATCTACGTTCCATAATCTCATCATTTCCTCTGCCTTGACTCTCTTTCGCCTCGTAACCAAAAGAAAATATGTATATGATGGAAAAGACTGAAAGGGATTTAAGCTCAGCCTTATACAGTTCGGCACAATCTCCGCCTCTTCTTTACCTGAAAAATTGGATTTATTCCACTGAAAGGACCAATCATTACAGGAAATGCAGGAAAAGTCGAGGAGGGGACAGGAGATTCTGTGATATCTAAAGAAGATGAACTGAAGAAGCCTTAAAGGTCAGATAGACAGGCGAACCAATAGTAAGGCCCATCTCGGTCAATGATTTCTCAGTGATCAGGACGTTGAATATTTCATGTGATCGGATTTCCAGGAAAATCTTTCCGCCCTGGTCAATAATCTGGGTAATAATCCCTTCAAATCGGTTCCTGGCACTGGAAGTAAAGGGTTCCCTGGAGACGATGATGTCTTCAGGATCAATGGTGATATGGGTCGCCTCAGAATCACAGGTGCCGGGAGAGATCCAAAGACACATCTTTCCGGAATCAAAAAAGATCCCTTCCCCTGCTTTCCTTATCTTACCTGAGAAGAGGTTATACATGGTTGATCTGACGATTGAACCCTCAAAAAGCGAAAAGACCCTTACAGTCAGCCGATAAGCCTGGGATAGGTTATGAGTGGTCATAACCACCGTTGTTCCCCGTTCTTTATTTATTTTTAAAATGACTTTTTCAAATTGATGAATATGCCTCGAATCAACATTGGCCGTGGGTTCATCCAGAAAGATTATTTCAGGATCAAGGGTAAGGGCTCTGGCCAAAGCCACCAGTTGGGTCTCACCACCGGAAATTTCTCTCGCCTTCCTCTTCTCAAATCCAGGCAGACCCACCAGGTCAAGAGCCTCTCTGATCTTTATCTCTCGATCTTTTTTAGGAATTCCTCTGGCCTTCAGCCCATAGCCTATATTTTGAGCAACCGACATATGGAAAAGATATGGACTTTGAAGGACCATGGTCATGAATTTTCGTATGGCCAGGACAGATTTGTAGTCATGGTGGATGGTATCCCCCTTAAAGGAAATCTCACCGGTAGTCGGTCTGAGAATAAGACTCATGACCAAAAGGAGTGTTGTTTTCCCGGAGCCGTTTGGGCCAACCAGGCTGTATATCTGTCCCCTTTCAATCGAGAGAGCTGAAATGTCAAGAACCTTTTTCCCGTGGTAGACATGGGTGATGTCTTTCAGTACCAGAATATTCTTCTCACTCATTGAGTCTGTCCTTTTATCTGGAAATAATGAAAAAGGATATTCATGGAAAAAACAACCAGGAGGAGAAAAAAACCCAGGGCCAGACCAAAACCAAACTCCCCCTTGCTGGTTTCAAGGGCAATGGCTGTGGTCATAGTCCTTGTGTAGAAACGAATATTGCCGCCAAGCATCATGGCTGATCCGACCTCGGATACCGCCCGCCCGTACCCGGCAATGATAGCGGCTACGAGGGCGAACTTCGCTTCCATGAGAATAGTCCAGCTCGTTTGCAGCCGTCCTGCCCCGAGGGTCAAAGCTGTTTGAATGGCACGCGGGTCAACGGATTGGACGGCAGCTACCGTGAGATTGGTAATTACAGGCAGGGAAAGAAAAAACTCGCCCAGGATAACCGCCTTCGAAGAGAACAGCAGATTCAGGAAGCCAAGGGGCGCACTGCGGGAAAGAAATGAATAACCGATGAGACCTACTACCACGGTAGGCAGAGCCATGGAGGTATTTAATACGGTTATGACGAAGGATTTACCTCTGAATCTCCTAGCCCCTATCAGAAACCCGATGGGAACACCAAAAAGGACGGCCAGAATCGTGGCACTCAGTGAAAATTTTAAGGATCGAAGGACAATACCATAGATTTCCCGATCAAGAGAAAATATGAGGTGAAAGCAGTTCCTCACAGCATGTATGAAAAAATCCACGACACTCCTCTCATACAAAAAAGATAAAGGGAATACCAGGGAGCTTGTACTTAAAGTGACTTATATTGACTTATATGGATAACCTGTGCTAATAATACGATAATACTACCCATTATTCCTGATGAAATCAATATATTTGAAACTCACTCTGGCAAAAAAATACTATCATCAGAAAGGTGGTGGTCTGAATCTAAAAAAATTTCAATGATAAGGTGACTCTTCTTATATTTACCTTAACCGAAATAAAAAAAGGAGTGAGGAATGAATATCGCGATCTCAAGAAAAAAACTGCTTTCGCTGGGCTTAATCTTTATGATGGCTGTCACCCTTTGCCTTGGATTTTTCTCTCCAGCCCGGGCCCAGGAGCAAAGGCTCAGGATTTCGAGCACGACCAGCACGGATAATACCGGCTTATTTAATGCCCTGAATCCGCCTTTTGAGAAGATGTTTAATTGCAAAGTGGATGTTATTGCCCAGGGGACGGGCAAGGCTCTCAAAACGGGCGAAATGGGTGATTGTGATATCGTTTTTGTCCATTCCCGACCGGCTGAGGATAAATTTGTTGAAGACGGATACGGTGTCAATCGCCGTGATGTTATGTATAATGATTTTATTATCCTTGGTCCGAAAGAAGATCCGGCCGGCATCAACGGCTTGAAGGATGCGGTCAAGGCGCTTGCTAAAATCTCGGACGGCAGGGCTTCTTTCATCTCCCGGGGTGATGATTCCGGAACTCATAAAAAGGAGAAATCAATCTGGCAAAAGGCGGGTATCAGTCCTGAAGGTCTCTGGTATGTTGAATCAGGGCAGGGCATGGGCGCTGTCCTTCAAATTGCCAATGAGAAGAGGGCTTACACCCTGTCCGATCGAGGCACATACCTGGCCTATAAAGCGAAGGTTGATCTTGAAATTTTATCCGAAGGAGACCCGATCCTCTTCAACCCCTATGGGATCATCGCTGTCAATCCCGCCAGACACCCCAAGGTGAATTACCTCCTGGCCTTATCCTATATAGGCTGGGTTACCTCTCCGGAGGGGCAGAAAATCATCAGAGAATTTGGAAAGGATACATTTGGTCAGCCTCTGTTTATACCGGTAGCCATTCCTTAAGGCCAAAATCACAGGATAACATATGTTTTAGAATGAAGGCTGCTGCTTTATCAGGTTTAGCAACCTTTTTAAGAGAGCAGCAGCCTTCCCCCCTTATTGGAGTAAGGTTCATGGAAAGCAGGTTTTAATGTCCTTCTGCCTTTTCAAAAACTCTCCCGCTGATGATCGATGAAATGGTACCTTTTTTAAAAACAACATCATACCAAAAAGCAAGATAGGTATGAATGATGATAAACAAGACAAAAAACCAGGTCAGGAGGTGATGGATGAAACGGGTTCCTGCCAGCCCTCCGAGGGCGGTCACCCCAAATCTCAAAACAGAATAGAGAAAACCGCCTAATCCGGCCTGATGAAGAGCACCGTAAAGAACCAAACCGGTTATTACCTCAAAAAAAGCCATGACTAATAAGAGGCCATAAGCAGCCGATTGTAAGGTTCCATATAGTCCTGTATGTTCGGGCAATTCAGTGGAAATTAACGTGTAAAACCTGATTTGCCTGAACACGTTTTTCAGATCAAGCCAGGCGAAGAAGTCCTTCCAATCCGCATGAAAGCGGGAAAAAAAGGCCAGGTATATACGCCAGGTCATGAGAGCAGTCAAAATAAGGCCAAACAAAAGATGAACAAAGCGTATCTCGGCCATGAGGAACTTTTTCCAGGTTTCACCCGCAGCTACCGTAAAAGGGCGGCCAATATAGAAGCCGGTTATAATTAAAATCACAATGCATAGAGCCATAGCCCAGTGATTTATGCACATGGCCACGGACCATTGCTTTTTAGCAACACGGATTTGGGTCATATCTCATTCTCCCTGTTTCATCTGAAAATCCCCTCACCCCTCCCGTGGGGTCACACCCCTCCCGTGGGGTCAGGTCTTGAATCTTGAATTTCGATTAAATTCAAGATTCAAGACCTGACCCCATAAAGGAGGAAGATTTATTTCTATCCTACTGAATTCTAAATTCTTTCATTTCCCTGCCACGTGGATCAAGGATGTGTACGGCGCAGGCTAAACAAGGGTCAAAGGAATGAATCGTACGAATAATCTCCAGAGGTTGATCAATATCAGCCAATTTTGTTCCAATCAAGGATTCCTCGTATGGTCCCCTCTGCCCTTTATCATCTCTGGGCGATGCATTCCAGGTAGAGGGTACAATGGCCTGATAATTGGCGATGGCATGGTTCTCGACACGTACCCAATGCCCCAAAGAACCTCTCGGCGCTTCGGTCATGCCTCTCCCCTCACCAGAGCGTGGGATATCGCATCGGGTCCAGGTCCGTTGATCTCCTCCCTTTATATTCGTTACCAGCTCGTGAACCCAGCCCTCAATATGATCAGCCACCAGCTTGGCC
>JBLIRT010000063.1:0-15027 GCA_049472445.1 bacterium | reverse complement strand
GCCGTCGCTATCGTTATCCCTCTCTCCCTCTCCTCAGGCGCATTGTCTATCTGCTCAAAGGCCTTAAACTCCGCGAAACCACGATGGGACAATATCTTCGTAATCGCCGACGTCAAGGTCGTCTTCCCATGATCCACGTGCCCTATCGTCCCCACATTAACATGCGGCTTCGTCCTTGCGTACTTCTCCTTTGCCATTTATCGTTTCCTCCTTATATTTTTCTGTATTTTTTACCTTTTATTGAAATTATATAGAGTGATTTTTAGTACCCATGGACTCTGGCAAATATCTGCTCAGAAATAGTAACAGGAACCTCATCATAATTACTGAATTCCATGGTAAATGTCCCTCTACCCTGGGTCAAGGATCTTAAATTTGTGGAATAACCGAACATTTCAGACAGCGGCACCTTAGCTTCAATAATCTGGATCCCTGCCTTCGAGGTCAGATTCTCTATCTTCCCTCGACGCGCATTGATATCACCTATAACATCGCCCATATATTCCTCAGGGGTAATTATTTCAGCCCTCATAATCGGCTCGAGTAAGACTGGCTCAGCATTTTTTAATGCATTCTGAAAGGCCATAACAGCCGCGATCCTGAAACCTATGTTTGTGAAATCAACCTCATGAAAGGATCCGCCTACCACATTTACTTTTACATCAACCATCGGATAACCGGCCAGCATCCCGGCCTCCATAGCCTGAGAAGATCCCTCCCGGATGTCCGGAATATACTCTTTGGGTATGACTCCCTCATCCACAAAATTCTCGAATTGAAACCCCGCCCCCCGTATATTGGGCTCAATGACCAGTTTTACATGCCCGTACTGCCCTCGGGTTCCGACCTGGCGAATAAATTTTGATTCCCCTTCGCTCTTCTTTCGAATAGTTTCTTTATAGGCCACCTGTGGTCTACCGACATTCGCCTGAACCTTATATTCTCTGAGCATACGCTCGGTCAAAATTTCAAGATGTAACTCACCCATACCCGAGATAATCGTCTGGCCCGTATCCTGGTTGACCACAAAATTGAAAGTCGGATCCTCTTGGGCCAGCTTTTGAAGAGTGGAGGCCAGCTTGTCCTGATCTGCCTTTGTCTTCGGCTCTATGGCGACGTATATAACCGGTTCTGGAAAATTCATCCTCTCCAGGATAATTGGCTCATTTTCATCACACAGGGTATCGCCGGTTACGGTCTTCTTCAACCCTATAACTCCGGCAATATCTCCTGCAGATACCGTGGAGACATCTTCCCACTTGTTAGCATGCACATGCAAGAGGCGGCTTATTTTTTCACGATGCTTTCTGCTGGCATTGTAAATGTGGGATCCTGTACTCAAGCTTCCCGAGTATATACGGACAAAAGTCATTTGCCCTACAAAGGCATCATTCCAGACCTTAAAGGCAAGTGCTGCCAGTGGTGCCTGCTCAGATGCTTCTCTTTTCTCTTTCCTGTTTGCTTTTGGATTAATCCCTTCGATTGGTGGCACATCAAGAGGTGCTGGAAGATAGTCGACTACTGCTTCCAGTAATAACTGGACTCCCTTGTTTTTAAAAGCTGCCCCGCAGAGTACCGGCACAAGTGAAAGATTAATGGTGGCCAGCCTTATACCCTTTTTAATCTCTTCAACAGTTAAATCACCATGCTCCAGATATCTTTCGATCAATTCCTCATCCTGTTCAGCTATAGCTTCCACCATTTTATTCCGATATTTCTGTGCAGTCTCCTTCATTTCCGAAGGGATCTCATTCTCCTGGAAGACAGCCCCCGATTCATCGCTATCATAAGTAACAGCTCGCATTTTCACCAAGTCAATAACCCCTTTGAAATCACCTTCACTTCCAATGGGGATTTGTATGAGCAGTGGCTTTGCATGTAACCGTCTTTCAATTGACTCAGCACTGGCCAGAAAATCTGAGCCAATCCTATCCATTTTATTAATAAAGGCAATCCTGGGTACTTCATAACGATCAGCTTGATGCCAAACCGTTTCTGTCTGGGGCTGAACGCCACTCACTCCACATAATACGATAATAGCTCCATCAAGGATACGTAAGCAACGCTCCACCTCGGCCGTAAAGTCAACATGACCCGGTGTATCTATGATATTAATACGATGATTCTTCCAATAGCAGGTTGTTGCAGCAGAAGTAATAGTGATTCCCCTCTCCCTTTCCTGCTCCATCCAATCCATCTCGGTTGAACCCTCATCAACCTCACCCATCTTATACGTCATTCCAGTATAGTAGAGGATCCTCTCAGTCGTTGTAGTCTTTCCGGCGTCTATATGGGCCATAATCCCAATATTCCGTATCCTCTCAAGGGGAAACTTTTTAGACAAGCTAAATCAACTCCTGTCATCTCACCACTTATAATGAGCGAACGCTTTATTGGCTTCCGCCATTTTATGGGTATCCTCTTTCTTTTTAATAGAGGATCCCTTGCCACTAGCCGCATCCATCAATTCGGCCGCCAGCGCCTCTTGCATGTTCCTCACCCGGCGTTGCTTAGCATAATCCACAATCCAACGGATAGCAAGGGTTATCCGCCTCTCTGAACGGATTTCGACCGGTACCTGATAGGTGGATCCACCAACACGCCTTGATTTAACCTCGATGATTGGTTTCACATTGTTTAAAGCCCGCTTAAAAACATCTATGGGATCATCATTCGTCTTTTCCTGTATGATATCCATAGCTTTATAGAAAACCTTTTCAGCAGTGCTTTTTTTCCCCTGCTTCAAAAGGAAGTTAACAAACTTACTGACCAATACTTCATGATACCGGATATCGGCAATCGGCTCTCTCCTTGATACGGTCCCTCTCCTGGGCATAAAAACCTATTCTCCTTTATTTTGGTACTTTTGTTCCATATCTTGAACGGCTTTTTTTCCTATCCTGGACACCAACAGTATCCAAGGTTCCCCGGACAATATGGTACCGGACACCTGGTAAATCCTTCACCCGGCCTCCTCGAAGTAAGATGATTGAGTGTTCCTGCAGGTTGTGCCCTATCCCGGGAATATACCCGGTGACTTCTTTGCCTGTGGTCAGCCTCACCCTGGCTACTTTCCGCAAGGCGGAATTCGGCTTTTTCGGTGTCACGGTATATACCCTCAGGCAAACTCCTCGTTTCTGCGGGCAAGATTCCATGGCCGGTGCAGATTTTTTCTTCAGTACCTTTTTCCGTCCTTTTCTTACCAATTGATTAATTGTTGGCATCCCTTCAATGTCCTTCCTTTCAGATTATAGATAAAGAGAAACAGTATACATGGTATATTATCCGGTTGTCAATATCTTTTTCTCCTCAAGTTCAACCTCTTCCTGGATCTCTTCTGTGCTCTCCGGCGCCTTTTTCTCTTCTTCATCTTCCTTGGAAGCAGATACCGAAACCTTACGATAGATATCTACCCCTGTGCCAGCCGGGATAAGTCGCCCCACGATTACGTTTTCTTTCAGCCCTCTCAGTTCGTCCATTTTGCCACATACTGCCGCCTCCGTTAAAACACGGGTCATCTCTTGGAATGAAGCAGCTGAAATGAAACTTTCAGTGCTTAAGGAGGCCTTGGTGATTCCTAAGAGAAGTGGCTTGCCGGTGCTCGGTCTCTTGCCTTCTCGTTTGACCCTTTCATTCTCCTCAAGGAAGCGGAAACGGTCCACCTGTTCTCCCACGATGAAGTCCGTATCTCCAACATCCTCAATTTTAACCCATCGCAGCATCTGCCGGACAATCACTTCTATATGCTTATCGTTGATATTTACACCCTGCAGCCGATATACTTCCTGTACCTCATTGACCAAATATTGCTGAAGCTCCTTATCGCCCAGTACGCGAAGGATATCGTGAGGGTTGGGTGAACCATCCATGAGAGGTTCTCCTGCTTTGACCCTATCTCCATCATGGACATTGATATGTTTGCCACGCGGCACCAGGTACTCTTCCTCGAAGCCCATGTCATTTTTCACATATACCTTACGCATTCCCTTGACAACACCGCCCAGTCGTACCTCACCGTCAATTTCAGCAATAGTGGCATGTTCTTTCGGCTTCCGAGCTTCGAACAGTTCCGCAACCCTGGGCAACCCTCCGGTAATATCCTTCGTTTTCGTAGTCTCTCGTGGAATCTTGGCAATCAGGTCACCTGGATAGACCTTGGTGCTGTCTAAGGCCACCAAATGTGCCTGGGCAGGAAGCAAATAGGTCATAAGAACCTTGTTATGCTCTTCATCTTTAATCTGGACCCTTGGCTGCCGCTTTTCTTCCTGATGATCCATAACTACTTTTTGTGAAAGTCCGGTAACCTCGTCTACCTCCTCACTCATGGTCACACCCTCTATTACGTCACGGTAGACAAGTTTACCTTCAACTTCAGTCAGGATCGGAATAGTGTACGGATCCCATTCAACTAAGGTTTGTTCACTATCAACACTCCTACCGTCATGTACCTTCAGGGTAGCGCCATAGACGACCGGATAGCGCTCTCTTTCTCTTCCGGTCTCATCCTGAATTCCTATGCTGCCATTCCGGTTCATGACGACCAGGTATCCCTCTTTATTCTTGACGGTATTAATATTATGAAACTGAATCACACCCCCATTCTTCGCTTTCAAGGTGGTTTGCTCAACGATCCGACTGGCTGTTCCGCCAATATGGAAGGTTCTCATGGTGAGCTGGGTTCCCGGCTCTCCAATCGACTGAGCAGCGATAACTCCTACCGCCTCCCCTAAATCCACCAGTCTTCCTGTTGATAGATTCCGACCATAACACTTGGCACATACGCCCCGTTTCGCCTCACAGGTCAAAACAGATCGAATTTTCACTCTTTTAATGCCTGCATTTTCTATCTCAGCCGCAATGTCCTCATTAATCTCCTCATTGGCGTCGAGCAGCAGGTCATTCGTAATTGGATCGCGGACTTCTTCAAGAGCCACCCGGCCAAGGATTCGATCACGAAGCGAGGCTATCAATTCGCCACCCTCTACGATAGGCGTAACGCTAATACCATCAATGGTCTTACAATCTTCTATGGTAATAATTACATCCTGGGCCACATCGACCAATCTTCTCGTTAGATAACCAGAATCTGCTGTTTTCAGGGCGGTGTCCGCCAGACCTTTTCGAGCTCCGTGAGTGGAGATGAAGTATTGCAGAACCGTCAAGCCTTCACGAAAGTTGGCTGTAATTGGAGTTTCAATAATCTCACCGGAAGGTTTAGCCATGAGTCCCCGCATCCCGGCAAGCTGCCTGATCTGCTGCTTACTTCCACGGGCACCAGAATCGGCCATCATGTAAATCGGATTAAACTCTTTGGAATCGTCCGGGAGGCCACCTATACCCGAGTCCTCACTTTCCAACTCGGTAAACATTTCATCGGACACCTGCTCAGTAACTCTGGACCAGATATCCACTACTTTGTTGTAACGCTCTCCATCAGTAATAATGCCGTCCAGGTACTGCTGTTCTACTTCAATGACCTCTTTTTCCGCTCTTTGTATCAACTCATTCTTACGTGAAGGAATCTTCATATCTTCAATCGAGATGGATATCCCAGCTTTGGTTGCATACTGGAAGCCCAAATTTTTCAGATTATCGAGGAGATGAAATACCTCCTCATGCTTGCAGCACTGCACCGCAATGCCCACCAACCTGCTCAGCTCCCTCTTATTCAGTACCTTATTGACAAAAGGAATTTCCGGAGGAAGAATCTCATTAAATATTACTCTTCCCACGGTGGTATGTATAACCTTTCTATCCAGTCGCAGCCGTATACGCTCCTGTAAGTCAACGACACCATTGTCAAAGGCAATAAGCACCTCATCTTTATTGGAAAATAATCTCTCTTCCCCTTGATTGCCCTTCCATTCCTTGGTGAGGTAATAGCAACCCAGAACAATATCCTGTGTAGGGATAGCCAGAGGCTCGCCATTCGCCGGAGATAAGATGTTATTCGTTGACATCATCAGTATCCGCGCTTCCATTTGAGCCTCCACAGATAGAGGAATGTGAACAGCCATCTGATCTCCATCGAAATCCGCATTAAAGGCCGCGCAAACTAATGGGTGGATACGAATGGCCTTTCCCTCAACCAGCAAGGGTTCAAAAGCCTGTATTCCCAGCCGGTGGAGAGTAGGAGCCCTGTTCAGGAGAACTGGATGTTCAGAAACCACCTCCTCCAGAATCTCCCAGACCTCTTCTTTCTCCTTTTCGACCATTTTCTTGGCACTTTTGATGGTAGTCACATAGCCCTTTTCCTCTAACTTGTTATAAATAAATGGCTTAAATAATTCTAGAGCCATCTTTTTCGGCAGTCCGCATTGATGAAGTTTCAACTGTGGGTCCACGACAATAACCGATCGACCTGAATAATCCACTCGCTTTCCGAGGAGGTTCTGTCGAAACCTACCCTGCTTCCCTTTGAGCATATCACTCAGGGATTTCAAGGGTCGGTTATTTGGGCCTCTCAGTATTCTTCCCCTCCGGCCATTGTCAAACAGTGCATCAACCGCTTCCTGCAGCATACGCTTTTCATTTCGGATAATAACCTCAGGGGCCCGAAGTTCCTGTAAACGTTTCAACCGGTTGTTACGGTTGATGACCCGGCGGTATAAATCATTGAGGTCGGAAGTCGCAAATCGGCCACCATCTAACGGTACCAATGGCCGAAGTTCAGGCGGGATAACCGGTATCACATCAAGAATCATCCATTCCGGCTTATTTCCCGAATGGAGAAAGGATTCAACCACCTTGAGCCGCTTGGCTACCTTCTTTTGCTGCTGGGATGAAGAAGTGGTCTTCATCTCTTCTCTCAGATCCGAAGCGAGATTTTGAAGATCTATCCTTTTGAGAAGCTCTTTAATCGCTTCAGCACCCATACCTACGGTAAACTTGTCTCCGTATTCCTCTAAGCTGCGGCGGTATTTTTCTTCTGTTAAGAGCTCTTGCCTCTGTAGTGGGGTATCGCCCGGATCAATCACTACATAAGCTTCAAAATAAAGGATTTTTTCCAATTCTCGAAGAGTCATATCTAAAAGATGACCTATCCGGCTTGGCAGGCCCTTAAAAAACCACACATGAGATACAGGACAGGCAAGCTCTATGTGGCCTAAACGCTCACGTCTTACCTTGGATTGGATTACCTCGACTCCGCACTTGTCGCATACCACGCCCCGATGCTTCATCCGTTTATATTTCCCGCAATTACATTCCCAATCCTTGGTTGGTCCAAATATCTTCGCACAAAAGAGGCCGTCTTTTTCGGGTTTAAAGGTCCGGTAGTTAATTGTCTCCGGTTTCTTTACTTCGCCATGAGACCAGGATCTGATCTTTCCAGGAGATGCGATCCCAATTTTAATGAAGTCGAATTCAACCCGATCTGCCTTTTTTTCAGTAAAACTCCTAAAGGTTCTCAAGGAGTTACCCTCCTTAAATATAGAGATATGTTAATAATAAAACACCTTTTTACGAAAGATTTTATTCCCTGTATATATAAAATCAAAGGAAGGTTCTTTCCCATCCTTGTGTTCATGATGATTTCTTAACCAATTCCATGTCCAGGCACAGGCTCTGGAGCTCTTTTACCAAAACATTAAAGGATTCTGGAATTCCTGGCTCGATCAGGCTCTCTCCCTTGACAATCGCTTCATAGGCATCAGTCCTTCCCGTTACATCATCCGATTTTACGGTTAATACTTCCTGTAAGGTGTAAGCAGCACCATACGCTTCAAGGGCCCATACCTCCATTTCACCAAATCTTTGACCGCCGAACTGGGCTTTACCTCCTAATGGCTGCTGCGTTACCAGTGAATAAGGGCCTATCGATCGAGCGTGAATTTTGTCGTCCACAAGGTGAGCTAATTTCAGCATATATATATACCCAACGGTTACCTCCTGCCGGAATGGCTCACCAGTTCTCCCGTCCCGTAACCTGATCTTACCACTTTCAGGCAACCCTGACTTTCTCAACTCCTCCCTGATTTCCTTCTCGGTAGCGCCGTCAAAGACGGGTGTGGCCACATGAAAACCTGAGCTTTTAGCCGCCCACCCGAGATGGGTTTCCAGGATTTGACCGACATTCATTCGTGAAGGTACACCTAAGGGATTGAGAATAATATCAACGGGAGTTCCATCCGGTAAAAATGGCATATCACCTTCGGGAAGTATCTTAGATATGACGCCCTTATTTCCATGACGCCCTGCCATCTTATCACCAACGGAGATTTTCCGTTTAATAGCTATATACACCTTTACTAATTTTATAACACCGGGAGGAAGTTCCCCTCCTTTTTCAAGCCTGGAAATTCTATCCTCTAATTCCAGTTGTAACTCTTCTTTTTGCCTTTCAGCCCAATCGGTTATCTCATCCACGAGAGGTTCAAGTTCTGGATCACCCCCCACCTTTGGCCAATCCGATTCGGTAGTGCTGATTTTTTCTTCATCAAATTCGTCATCTCCCCCCGCATCCTTCATCAATTCTAAAATTTTCCTTTTCTTCGAATCTTCAACAATTTTCTTTTCATCCTCAAAGTCCTTCTTCAGCCTGTCAATCTCATCCTCTTCAATCTCCATGGTCCGCTTATCCTTCTCTATGCCTTTCCGAGAAAGCACCTTTACATCGACCACGATTCCCTCGACTCCAGGGGGAGCAACCAATGAGGCATCTCTCACGTCAGCAGCCTTTTCTCCAAATATGGCTCGGAGCAATTTTTCTTCCGGAGTCAGCTGTGTCTCTCCCTTGGGAGTTACTTTGCCTATCAGGACATCTCCCGGTTTTACCTCCGCACCAATACGGATGATGCCGCTCTCATCGAGATTCCGTAATGTTTCTTCGCCCACATTTGGAATATCACGAGTAATCTCTTCGCGTCCGAGCTTGGTATCACGGGCTTCAATTTCAAACTCTTCAATGTGAATCGAGGTAAAGAAGTCCTCCTTCATTACCCGTTCGCTCAAGATGATGGCATCCTCGAAGTTGTATCCTCCCCACGGCATGAAGGCTACCAGCACATTCTGGCCCAAAGCCAGTTCTCCCATATCGGTGGATGAGCTATCCGCTATCATATCTCCTTTTTTCACATGCTGGCCTGGCCTTACGGTAGGTCGCTGATTATAGCAGGTATTCTGGTTGGATCTCCTGAACTTCATCAATTCGTAGACATCCATGAGGGGCTGTTCCACGGTAAGATCCTGATCGGCATCCACTCGTATAATGATTTTGGTCGAATCAACCCGCTCGACTACCCCATCCCGTTTGGCTATTATCCCCGCACCGGAATCTCTGGCTACTACAGCCTCCATTCCCGTCCCTACCAAAGGAGACTGCGGTCTTAAGAGCGGAACAGCCTGTCGTTGCATATTTGATCCCATTAAAGCCCGGTTGGCGTCATCATGCTCTAAAAAAGGAATCAGTGAAGCGGAAACACTCACCAACTGTTTTGGAGAGACATCCATATAGTCAATCTGGTCCGGAGGGACCTTACGAGGTTCACCGCCGGTCCTGGCTGCTATCCGGTCATCTATGAACCTGCCTTCCTGATCTAATTTAGCGTTGGCCTGGGCAATTGAGACCCTCTCTTCCTGACTGGCTGTTAAGTACTCAATTTCGTTGGTGACGCGACCATCCACAACCTTCCTATAGGGAGTCTCAATAAATCCATAGTCATTTACTCTGGCATACGTTGATAATGAGGCAATCAAGCCGATATTTGGACCTTCAGGCGTCTCAATTGGACAAATACGTCCATAATGAGTCGGATGGACATCTCTTACTTCGAATCCCGCTCTCTCGCGACTCAAAGAGCCTGGTCCAAGTGCACTCAGCCGCCGTTTATGGGTCAACTCAGACAGTGGATTAGTCTGGTCGAGGAATTGGGAAAGTTGGCTGCTACCAAAAAATTCTTTAATGACCGCGGATACCGGCTTCGAATTCACAATATCGTGAGGCATTACGGTTTCCATATCCTGAATACTCATACGCTCTTTAATGGCACGTTCCATCCGGACCAATCCAACTCGGAACTGATTTTCCAGAAGTTCCCCAACTGCCCGCACTCTCCTGTTGCCAAGATGATCGATGTCATCCACGAATCCAACTCCATTCGTTAGCTGAAGCAGATAACGGATGGCAGCGGTAAAATCCTCTCGCTGCAATATTCGATTTTCAAGGTCAATTTGTAAGCCCAAGCGTCGATTTAAAATAAGTCTTCCTACCTTCGACAGATCATATCTCTTTGGATCATAAAACAGACTATGAAACAATACCTTCGCGCTCTCTACCGTAGGGGGATCCCCTGGTCGCATTCGCTTATAAATTTCCAGCAGGGCATCATCCTGCGTCTTGATAGCATCTTTTTCCAAAGTGTCCCGGAGAGAAGTGCCGATGCTGGTATCCTCAACAATGAGCAATTCGAGAGGTGAAATGCTGTTTTCGGTAAGGTAGGCCAATTTCTCTTCAGTTATTACCTGATTACATTCCAGGAGAACTTCTCCGCTCTCCGTATCAATAATGTCTCTGGCTGCATATCTGCCCAAAATCTGATCTGCACCTATCGGCAGGCGGCTGATGCCGCTTTCTTCCATCCGTTTGAGGATTGTTTTATTTATTTTGTTTCCCGCTTTCAGTAAGGTTTGCCCGCTCATTGGATCTGTGATATCTTCGGTAACTCTCTCTCCGACATGCACCTCCGGGTCGAGAATCTTAAACCACCTTATCCCCTCTAAAATTACTTTTTCCGTAGGGTAAAAAAGCTTTAAAATTTCCTCATCCGTATTATATCCCAAGGCTCTTAAAAGAACGGTTGCTAAAATCTTCCGCCGGCGATCAATTCGTAAATATAAGACGTCTTTGGTACATATTTCGAATTCAATCCATGACCCTCGATAGGGGATTATCCGAGCAACATAGAGGATTTTTTGAGCCGAGTAGGTTTTGCCCTTATCATGGCTGAAGAAAATACCCGGCGACCTGTGCATCTGACTTACAATAGTCCGCTCAGTGCCGTTGATAATAAATGTGCCTTCTTCAGTCATGAGAGGAATCTCACCTAAATAGATTTCCTGCTCCTTGATATCACGTATGCTCTTGGTCTGTTTCTCTTTGTTCTTCTGCCAGACTATCAGCCGAACTACTACTTTCAAGGCGGCTGCAAAGGTCATCCCTCGCTGCCGGCACTCATTTATTGAATATTTCGGCTCTCCTAAGCTGTAAGAGACAAACTCCAATGAACAGTTTTCTCCAAAATCCGTGATCGGAAAGACACTGCTGAATACACCCTGAAGTCCTTCATCTTTCCTGGCTTCAGGAGGCACATTGGTCTGCAGGAATTCTTCGTATGATTTCTTCTGTATCTCAATCAGATGAGGGACTTCCATAATCTGGGGTATGCGAGCAAAACTTTTTCTTTCCCTCTTTAAAGGTTTATAATGGTTTTCCATAAGGTTCCCCATAAAATTATCTTTCAAAATTAATCAAAATATATGATTAATTCTGAGCTTTTCTCATGATACATAAAACAAAATGTACAAACACTTGGGTGATTACGTATGATTAAAAGACCTTCATTCATGAGATCTTATTAAAAAATCTTACCTTATCCAATAGAGATGATAACTTCGTCGTAATTTTGAGATACCTCCCACTTTTATTTACCCTTTCAGGCTGAAAACATGATATTTTTACCGAGGAAGAGTATATTATTTAATCTCAACCGTTGCTCCCTCTTTTTCCAGTTCACCTTTGATTTTTTCTGCCTCATCCTTGGGAATATTCTCTTTCACCGGTTTTGGCGCGGTATCAACTAATTCTTTGGCTTCTTTTAATCCAAGACCAGTTAAGGCGCGCACGACTTTGATCACTTGAATTTTCTTGTCACCCGCGCTCACTAAATTCACCGTGAATTCAGTCTTTTCTTCCTCTTTCGCGGCCTCACCACCGCCGATAGCTGCGCCGGCCGGCATCATTCCAATAGGTGCCATGGCAGCCGAGACGCCAAATTTTTCCTCTAACTCTTTCACTAATTCTGAAAGCTCCAAGACCGTCATATTTGATATATATTCGATTACTGCTTCCTTACTGATATCCGCCATTTCAAATCTCCTTATGATTGATTGGTTTTCCGATTATTTTTTCTTCTCTTCGATCGCCCTCAAGACCATCACGAATTTAACAAGTGGCCCGTTGATTACATTCATGAAACCACGCAGTGGAGATTGTATCGCTTGAGCCAGATGAGCCAGAAGAATTTCCCTGGAAGGTAGGTCGGCCAAAGAGCTGATGGCAGCGCTACCCATTATCTGGCCCTCGACTAATCCACCCTTGATCTTCAAGGCCGGCTTATCTTTCGCGAAATTTACTAAAACCTTGGCTGGGGCTGATAACTCCTTATAACTAAAGGCAAGAGCTGTAGGCTCCTTCAGAAAGCCGGCGACATCATGCTTACCGAACGCACGATGGATCAGAGTATTTTTATATACCTTATACTCAGCATTGACCTCTCTGAACAGCTTCCTTAACTGCTCCATCTCCTGTACCTTCAGACCGCAGAAATCACTGAATATCGTAATTTTCGCCATCCGGACTTTTTCTTCTATTTCCTGAACCTGTCTTTCTTTTTCTGCCCTGTCCAATTAGCAACACACTCCTTTTTTCTTTACAGAAATATATATTTATCGATAAAATTTAATACCTCACTCCTATTACCATTTACCATATTCCGATTACGCTGAGTTTCAAGGAGGCTATGAATTGATCCGTTATCTTCTGAATACGTTGCGTATCTTAGCCGCATCCAGAGGTATTCCCGGCCCCATGGTTGAGGAAACGGCAATACCTTTTACATATTGGCCCTTGCTCGTAGCAGGTTTTAAGCGGAATAGAGTTTCGATGAAGGCTGTTGCGTTTTCTCTTAATTGTTCAATCTCAAACGATACCCGCCCAATTGGCGCATGAACGATTCCAGTTTTATCCACCCGAAAATCTATCTTACCTTTTTTTATATCCTTCACTGCCTGGATAACATCTAAGGTTACCGTACCTGTTTTAGGGTTTGGCATCAAGCCCCGTGGGCCTAGGATCTTGCCTACTTTTCCTACAGCCCCCATCATGTCCGGTGTCGCTACGACATGACCAAAATCTATCCATCCCCCTTTGATCTTTTCAATAAATTCTTCCCCTCCTGCGTAATCTGCTCCTGCCTCCAAGGCCTCCTTCTCTTTTTCACCCTTGGCGAAAACTAAGACTTTGGCCACTTTCCCTGTACCATGAGGTAATACGACAGAACCCCTCACCATCTGGTCGGATTTCTTCGGGTTTACTCCCAACTTAACCGCCATATCAATACTTTCATTAAATTTGGCGTAAGCAGCTTCTTTGGCTAAGGCAAGAGCCTCTTCCAGGTCGAACCGCTTATTTCGATCAACCATCTCTCTTGCTTTATTATGTTTCTTTCCTGCCTTCATTGCCCCTCCATCATTTTAGCCTGCTACTTCCAGGCCCATACTCCTGGCTGTTCCTTCAACAATTTTTATAGCCTCTTCCAGATCGATTGCATTTAAGTCAGGCATCTTGGTCTTCGCTATGTCACGAACCTGATCCTTGGTAACTTTTCCGACTTTCTCTTTATTCGGCTTTCCCGAGCCCTTGGCAATTCCGGCAGCCTGTTTCAACAAAACAGCAGCGGGAGGCGTTTTCGTTATAAAGGTGAAGGAATGATCAGCATAAATGGTTACTACTACGGGAATAATAAGACCCTCTCTTCCCCTGGTCTGTTCATTAAAATTCTTACAAAATTCCATGATGTTCACACCATGCTGCCCTAAGGCGGGACCTACAGGGGGTGATGGAGTAGCCTTTCCTGCCGGAACCTGAAGTTTCACCATGCCAACTATCTTTTTCGCCATATATATGCTCCCTTACCTAATCTTCCCGGTTATCATATCTTTTATCATATCTTCTCAATTTGCCCAAAGTCCAGCTCTACCGGAGTTGATCTCCCAAAGATACTCACCAGGACCCGCACCTTCTCCCGATCCTCATTCACTTCATCTACCTGCCCCGTAAAGCTTGTAAACGGCCCGTCCGTAATCTTGACCCGCTCGCCCTTCTCAAACAGCACTTCGGGCTTGGGCTTGGTCACTCCGGTTCGCATCTGTTCAAGAATAGCCTCGACCTCTTGGCCACTCATCGGGGTCGGTTTAGATCCCGCACCAACAAATCCGGTCACTTTCGGTGTATTTTTGACTATATACCACGCTTCCTCGGTCATCTCCATCTCGGCCAATATATAGCCTGGAAAAAACTTCCTGCTTGTTACATGTTTCTGGCCTTTTTTATGCTCGAAAACATCCTGGGCCGGTATTAGAATCTGAGAAACCGCATCCTCCATACCAAGATCGCGCAGACGCTGCTCGATACTTGTTTTTACTTTGTTTTCGTACCCCGAATATGTATGAATAACATACCACGCTTTCGCCATTCTCTATCCTTGCTCTATCTCCCTTGAAAAAGGATCCATCACTATTTTTGATTTGAGTTTTCCCGGCTATTTAATGAGCCTGCTGATAACTCGAGCCAACCCAACATCACATAAATACAGGAATATGGTAATAATTGCTGTCGCAATAAGAACCACTATTGTTGAATTGATAGTATGGGCCTTCGTTGGCCAGGTAATTTTCTTCATTTCAGCCCTTACTTCACTCAAAAACTGTTTGACTTGTCCCACCATATGCATAGGTAATAGCCTCTTCCATACGATAATAAAGCAGGCCAGGAGGGATTCGAACCCCCAACACCCGGATTTGGAGTCCGGTGCTCTGCCGTTAGAGCTACTGGCCTACTTTGTCTCTCGATGAAGTGTATGAGATTTACAAAATCTACAATACTTCCTGAATTCCAATTTATTCGTCGTCTTTTTCTTGTTTTTCGTTGTATTGTAGTTTCTTCGTTTACATTCGGTACAAGCTAATATAACTATATCTCTCATCTCTGCCTATCTCAGCTCATCTGTTGGGTCAAAAATACTCTTTCAG
>JBLIRT010000062.1:0-14821 GCA_049472445.1 bacterium | reverse complement strand
TTCAATAGCTCTCAAGGCAGCGGCTGTATCAGAGGTAAAATAGGGATTCCCGGTTCCCCCTACGAAAATTACCACTCTGCCCTTCTCAAGATGGCGGATGGCTCTTCGTCGAATATAGGGTTCGGCCAACTGGTGCATCTCTATGGCGGTTAAAACCCGGGTATAAATTCCTAATTTTTCCAAAGCTCCCTGCAAAGCCAATCCATTGATAACGGTAGCCAGCATCCCCATGTAATCGCCCGAGGTCTTTTCAACGCATTCAACTTCTCCCGAAGAACCTCGATAGATATTTCCTCCTCCAATAACTACAGCTACCTCCACTCCCATGTCTTTGATATTTTTGATCTCTGTAGCTATCTCAATGACGGTGGAGCTATCAATGCCGTATTCCTTGGTACCCTTTAAGGCTTCGCCGCTCAGCTTTAATAAAACTCTCTGAAAGGCTTTGTTCATCCAAATCCCTCTCAATTCTTCTGGCGCTCTCCAAGCTCAAAACGGGCAAATCGACTGACCTGAATATTTTCCCCCAGTTTGGCAATCATATCAGTAATGAGGGATTTTACATCCTTACTGTCATCCTTGATAAAAGGCTGATCCAACAGGCAGACTTTGGAGTAAAAATTTTTCTCCAGCTTCCCTTCCACAATCTTCCGGATAATTTCTTCGGGTTTCCTGGTATCACCCAGTTGGGCCTTGGCGATTTCCCTCTCCTTATCAATTACCTCCTGGGGAATCTCCTCCCTGGAAACATACGTAGGGTTGTAAGCTGCGATTTGCATGGCAATATCCTTAACCAATCCCTGGAAGTCATCTGTCCTGGCCACGAAATCCGTTTCACAATTAACTTCCACCAGGACGCCGATTTTCCCGTTTCCATGGATATAAGAGGAAATGACCCCTTGACCTGTGGTCCGGCCCACCTTTTTGGATGCAGTAGCCAGGCCCTTCTTCCGTAAATACTCTATGGCCTTAGGCATATCACCGCCACTCTCCTCAAGGGCCTGTTTACAATCCATAAAGCCGATGCCGGTCTTCTCTCGCAATTCCTTCACTTGTTGTGCAGAAATACTCATTCAATGCCTCCCGGTTTACGTTCTCGATTTAATCTCTCATTAAGCGGCAGCACCAGCCTCCTGGTCATCAGTTTCGCCGGCTCGCTCCTCCGGCCTTTCAAATTCCTCCCTTTCCTCCTGCTCTTCCTGCTCTTTCCTGGCAGCTATTTCCACCTGGGCCAAAAACTCACCACGCCCCTCCAAGGCAGCATCCGCAATCTTAGAAGTAATCAATTTGATCGACCGTATGGCATCATCGTTACCGGGAATTACGTAGTCAATTCCTTCCGGATCGCAATTTGTATCAACTATGGCCACAACAGGAATTTCCAGCTTATTGGCCTCGTTAATAGCTATTCGCTCACGCTTCGGATCAACGACAAAAAGTGCGCCGGGCAGCTTTACCATGTCCCTGATCCCACCCAGGACCTTTTCCATCTTTTCCTGCTGCTTATCCAACTTCAGGACTTCCTTCTTCGTGAGTGATTCGAAAATGCCACTATTTTTCATCTCCTCCACTTTCTTCATTCTTTCAATACTCTTCCTGATAGTGGCGAAATTGGTCAGCATTCCTCCCAACCAGCGGTGCTGGACATAAAACATCTCACATCGCTTGCTTTCTTCTGAGATGATATCCTGAGCCTGTTTTTTGGTACCGACAAAGAGAACTTCCTCTCCTTTGGCAACGGTGGACCGAATAAATTGGTAAGCCTCTTTAAATTGCCGTAATGTCTTCTGAAGATCAATAATATAAATTCCATTCCGCTCTCCGAAGATATACTTCTTCATTTTCGGATTCCATCGCTTCGATTGATGGCCGAAATGGACACCTGCCTCCAAGAGCTGTTTCATCGATACTTTCATCGATAATCATCACCTCCTCTCAAATTGTTAGATTGACTCCTCTTCTTGTTACTATACCGGATACCCAAAGTCTGTAGAATATACCACAGGGAAAGAAGTTCTGCAAGTGAAAATTCTGTATAACATCTTACTTTTCTGAATGATATCTTTCTCATTTCCTCCCATGTGCAGGCGATATGGCCTTCAGATAATCTCTTCCAGAGCAAACGGTTTTCGAAGAGGGTTCATACAGGTTATCGCACCGTGAAAGATAACTATTGATTAACCTGTGCAATTCATATAAAGTATCCCCGAAACGGCCTGAAATAACAAAGAATCTTCATTCTCCCGGTAAGGACATCATGGTATGAATCCGGATCATATTAAAAAAACACTTGAATCTCTTCAAAAGGGTCTGATCGGTTTAGATGAGGCACTTGAAAGATTAAAAAATCTTCCCTTTGAGGATATTGGCTTCTCAAAGTTAGATCATCACCGGCAGCTTCGCCGAGGTTTTGCTGAAGCGGTCTTCTGCCCTGGCAAGACCATTGAGCAAATCGTCCGGATTTCGGAAAGGATCATGAGTAAAGGATCTCCACTCCTTATCACCAAAGCTGATGAGACAATTTACCAAGCTATTCACGACCTGAATCCTTCTGCCGAATTCCATCCGGAGGCCCGGATGATTGTCGTCCAACAGGAACAACCTCCCCTGAAGGGCTTAGTCCTCGTTGTATCAGCCGGGACCGCCGATATTCCTATTGCCCAGGAGGTGGCTGTTACAGCCCGGGTTTATGGCAGCAAGGCAGATTCTCTTTTTGATGTCGGAGTGTCCGGCATTCACAGACTCTTTCATTACCAGCATCTCTTCGATTCAGCTCGAGTTGTTGTGGTCGTAGCCGGGATGGAGGGCGCTCTGGCCAGTGTGGTCGGTGGACTGGTGGCCAAACCCGTCATTGCAGTCCCGACCAGTGTTGGATATGGCGCCAGCTTCGGCGGAGTGGCCGCCCTTTTAACTATGCTCAACAGCTGTACAGGAGGAGTAGCCGTTGTTAACATTGACAATGGTTACTCGGCCGGATGTATAGCCCATTTAATCAATACCCTCAAGTGATCCAAGGCACAGCCGGGATCAGGAGGAACGATTTCATTGAAAATTCTCTACTTCGACTGCTACGCCGGCCTCAGCGGAGATATGACCTTAGGGGCACTCGTTGAGCTTGGATTGAGTCTTGAATGGCTTTCCAGGCAGATTGATGCTCTTCCCCTTGAGGGTATAACGCTCAGCTCCAAACCTGTCGGCCGGGGAGCACTATCCGGTACGAAAATCGACATACAGATGCCCGACCCAACCGGAAAGCAGGGAAGGACATTGAAGGATTTTGTTGACCTTTTGAAGCAAGGCGATCTCCCGCATGATATTCGTGACTCGGCTATCGGGATTTTCACGAAAATTGCCCAGGCCGAAGCCACAGTTCACAGGAAATCCATCGATAACATCCATTTCCACGAGCTGGGATCCCTTGACTCCCTTATCGATATTGTTGGAACGCTCCTCGGAATCAAAGCCATGGGCATAGAAAAGCTTTTCGCCTCACCTCTTAACCTGGGAACAGGTTTCACCACCACCGCACACGGTACCATCCCTGTCCCCTCGCCGGCAACCTTAGAGCTTCTGGCCGGCCTTCCGGTGTATTCTTCCGGCCTTCATCATGAACTGGTGACCCCAACCGGAGCAGCCCTCATGTCTACTCTCGTCTCCGATTTCGGTCCTCTGCCACCCTGTCGTATCCAGAGGATCGGTTATGGGGCAGGCAGCCGCAACCTGGAGGAGATCCCAAACCTCCTGCGGGTTGTCATGGGGACTACTGTCCCGGATTGGCACATGGAACTGCTTTCAGTATTGGAAACCGACATCGATGACATGAACCCTGAATATTACGATCATCTCATCACCCGGCTCTTTTCAGCCGAAGCCCTGGATGTCTCACTTTCACCTCTTATCATGAAAAAAAATCGGCCGGCCACCCGGGTAACCGTACTCTGCCACCCCTCACGGATCGAAGCCTTATGCGCTCTCATCCTCCGGGAAACAACCACCCTGGGCATCCGGATCAAAGAGGTCTGGAGAAAGGCGATTCAGCGCGAAATCATCTCAGTTGAATCATCATTCGGCCCTGTTCGAATCAAGATCGGAACATTAGACGGAAAGGTAATTACAGCCGCTCCGGAATATGAAGATTGCCGGCACATTGCCTTGAAGGAAAACCTCCCGCTCAAACATGTCTATGAGGAGGCACTGAAAAACCTCCGCAGGGACTGACCATTGCCGTCGGCAGGTCACCTATCTTTCACTTCTCATCATTGTTGACATTTCTATAAGCCGATTATACAATCTCCTGAATATATGGCAGTATAAGTATTTTTATCCCTTTAGCAGAGGATGGCAAGGTGCCTGAATTACGGAAGGATCCTATTATCGGCAGATGGATTATCATTGCTACTGAGCGTGCCAAGCGACCATCTGACTTCGTAACCAAGTCGGAAGAACGCCTCAGTGGGTTCTGCCCTTTTTGTGTCGGAAATGAAGGGAAAACTCCGCCGGAGGTATTGGCCTATCGACAGCCTGGAACGCTCCCTGATACTCCCGGATGGTCAGTGAGAGTGGTGCCTAACAAGTTTCCGGCTCTTCAAATTGAAGGAGGCCTGAATAAACGGGGAATTGGACTCTATGACCGTATGAATGGAGTGGGAGCTCATGAGGTTATTATTGAAACACCTGATCATGAAATGACCCTGGCCAATTTACCGATGGATTCTTTCATCCAGGTTCTCCAGGCCTATAAGGATCGCATTATCGATTTGAAAAAAGATCCCCGATTTCAATATATACTCATTTTCAAAAATCAGGGGCTGGCCGCCGGAGCTTCTCTCGATCACTCTCATTCACAGCTCATCGCTCTGCCGATTGTCCCCAAGAGGGTAAGCGAAGAAATCCACGGCGCCAACGCTTATTATCTCTATAGAGATCGATGCATCTTCTGCGACATTATTCTTCAGGAATTTGAAACCATGCTTCGAATTGTCAACGAAAATGAGCACTTTTTAGCTCTCTGTCCCTTTGCCTCCCGCTTTCCATTTGAAACATGGATACTTCCGAAGGAACACGACGTATACTTTGAAGATATATCCTTTTCCTTCCTCCAATCCCTGGCTCATATACTCAAAGACACCTTACAGCGTCTCAACCGAACACTCAACAACCCACCCTATAACTTCCTCATTCATATCGCCCCTTTTTACGAAAAGGACGTTAGTTACTACCACTGGCACCTTGAAATCATTCCCAAACTTACGAACGTAGCCGGGTTTGAATGGGGAACCGGATTTTATATCAATCCCACCCCTCCTGAAGAGGCGTGTAAGTTCCTTCGAGAGGCTTAATGGCGGGCTCCTTCAGGTTACCTTTTCTTTGACCCACTGGTGTATATCGTTTCGAAATGGGCTTTGGCCTGCTGCACATCAATCCCGACGCATTCGGCATATGAGCGGATAAAACCCACAATATACACGCGGCCCGGGAATTTATCATATTCACCATTTTCGAGAGAAGACAAGGCTCCAACACTGATATTGGTAATGTCTGAAATTTCCTGAAGAGAGACTCCTTTCCTTTTCCTCAGCTTTTTTAAATATCGTGGATCGGAAAGCTCAGGCCATGTCTCTTCTTCCGAGCCACTCATACCTTCTGGTGGCGGATCTGTCTCCGGACAAGACTCGGCCTCCGGCTGTTTATCTTCTTCCGGGTTCTCCTCCCGGGCAGATGAAATCCCTATCTGCTGATCATATTGCTCTCTTTTATAATCATCCATGAGGATCCGATAGGCATGCTCAATCCTTTCCAGCATGTGCATCCTTTCGGCCTCCGAAAGCACTGAATACAAAGCCAGGGAATCAGGTTGGTATGTTTGATACGCTTGTTGATAAGCTCTTTGAATTTCTCCGCTGCTAGCTGTCGGTTCAATATTCAGCAACTCATAGTAGTTCATATCCGTCACTTTTTTCATAATTCATACTCCTCTTTGTTGAGAACCCCAGCTTTACCTCAAAAAGTTTGAACCTCTATGGCTTATCCGAGGAATCGGCTCACGATGTTCCGAATACAGACAGCCGCCCCACTGTTCGGGTATTCCTGAAAGAGAGAAGAGCGCCTCTTGGCTGATTTTTTGACATTATCATCATAGGTGACATAACCGATATAACTCACATTGAGACCCAGATATTTTCTGGTCACCTCCCGAATCGATTCACCCACTTGAATATCACTCTGTGAACGAACCTGATTCATAATTAATCTTGGCTTAAATTTCATAATTTCATTCACCATCTCCTCGGCACTTGAAGAATCAACCTGAAATATCTTTTCCACCAGTTCATAAATGGAATGTACTCCGCCGGCTTCCTTTGGATAGGCCGCTTTCTCCACGAGTGACTGGTAAGGGGTGCCCTGAAACTTATACATGAGTTTGCGGTTCAGACAGGACCGAATGAATCGATACACATTCTCGACCGAAGCAGGCTCCGGTATGGCTATGAGGAGGCCATGATCAGAGATAAGAAAAAAATCCAGGTTGGTATACGAGGTACCTGCTCCTACATCGATGATAATATATTCGAAATCCAGGTCATAAATCTGGCGGATCATTTCTTTCTTCATCTGACTGCTTACATTGGCCAGTCCCAGTACCTCATTGGAATCGCTGATCAGGTACAGATTTTCATATTGAGTACTGACCAACGTATCTGATAGACGAGAGGTTTTGCTCTTTAAAAAATCGGCCAGAGTAACAGGACACTGCGGCATTCCCAGATAGGTATGCAGATTCCCGCTCCCCAAGTCGGCATCAATAATAGCGACTCTCTTACCCCGCCGGGCTAATTGGACGGCAATACTTGAAGCAATAATACTTTTTCCGGTGCCACCCTTTCCACCAGCTACCGCCCAAATTTTTTTTTCAATGTTCTCAGGCTCTTTCGAGTTGTCTTGGGGTTTCTGAAATAATCTTGCGAACATTATGAATTCTTCAATTCCTTTTCCAGATGTCTAGTGCTGTTGATTGTCCCGCCCTATTTGCTGGAAGGCAGAGACAACTGACCCTTTTGGAAGGTGACTTCCCATGATAAAACATCCACCTTCCAGATATATCTTATCTTCCAGAGTGGAGTTGATAATTCGAGAGAAAGGGCCGATGAAACATTCCTCTCCGATCAAAGAGACACCTTCAATCACAGAGCCTGGTCCAATCACGGTATCCCGCCCAATACTCACACCAAAATCAATATAGGTGTTATGTGGATCAACCACGGTGACACCATCGGCCATCAGACAAGCCAGGATTCTCTGTCTCATAATCCGGTTTGCCTCAGCCAGATCAGCTCGTGTATTTATCCCCAAAGCTGTTCGAAAATCCGTTACCTTGAGTGCCTGAACAGGTTTTCCCTGATCACGGAAGATCGAGACTAAATCAGTTAGGTAATACTCCCTGCTGGCATTCCGATTACTCACCCGGCTCAAGGTACCATATAAGTCCCGGGCCTGGAAACAATAGATTCCGGTGTTGATTTCCCTGACCTTCCTTTGTTCCTCTGAGGCATCCTTTTCCTCTACTATTTCCAGGACACAGCCGGTCTCATCTCTTACAATGCGGCCATATCCAAAGGGATCCGGCACATCACCGCTCAAAATAGTAGCCCCTGCCTGCGATTGATTGTGTAATGCAATAAGCTCCCTAACCTCTTTTGAGGTGAGAAGGGGAGTATCTCCATTCAGGATGAGCACCGTACCTGAGAAATCTGAAAGGATCTCCTTCGTCTGTAATACCGCATGGGCAGTTCCCAACCGCTCTTTCTGTAATACAAATTCGATATTCTTCCCCAAAAGCTCCGTCTTGATATTTTCCGCCTGATACCCTACAACCATCACTATCCGGTGAGCCTGAACAGCTTCAATGACATCGATCAGGTAGCGGATAACAGGACGTCCACAGACGGAATGAAGCATTTTACTTGTCTTTGATTTCATACGGGTACTCTGCCCGGCAGCTAAAACAACAGCTGCCACATCGGAACGGCTCATGCTGTCACCGCCTTCCTTAATCCCTCTGAGTATGGAGGGAAAATGATTCCCCTTTCGGTGATAAGAGCGCTGATATACTCATGAGGAGTAACATCAAAGGCTGGATTGGCCACTTTTATCCCCTCAGGTGCTAACCGAGTACCGCCGACAGTGGTGACTTCCTCGTGATTCCGCTCCTCGATGGGAATCTCATCTCCGGTTCGCATGGCCAGATCTATGGTGGAAGTCGGCGCAGCTATGTAAAACGGGATCTTATGGGCTTTGGCTAACACGCTCAGAGAATAGGTTCCGATTTTATTGGCCACATCGCCATTTGACACCACCCGGTCGGCACCGACAACAATCAGATCCACCTTACCTTTTCGCATGAAATGACCGGCCATGTTATCGGTAATCAAGGTGGCAGGGATTCCTTCCTTTAAAAGCTCCCAGGCGGTCAGTCGAGCCCCCTGAAGCAATGGGCGCGTCTCATCCACATACACCGAAATGTGTTTCCCTGCTTCATGGGCGGCCCGAATCACTCCCAGAGCAGTACCATAGCCGCCGGTAGCCAGAGCCCCTGCGTTGCAATGGGTTAATATCGTAGATCGATCGGGAACTAAGGTTTGTCCATACGTTCCGAGGGTTTTGTTAATACGAATATCCACTTCCCAAATCCTCAGCGCTTCCGCCTTGATGGCCTCTTTCAAAGCTTCTACGCTTCCTGAATGGCTCAGAGCAATATCTCTTAACCTCTTAATCGCCCATGTTAAATTAACCGCCGTAGGCCGGGTGCGGGCAAATTCTTCACAGATAGCATCCATCTGCTCAAAAAAATCCTCTCGATCCCGGCAGCAGATATTCTGAACACCCAGACTGATACCCATGGCTGCTGCAATGCCGATAGCCGGAGCACCACGTATATTCATCTTTGATATGGCTGAAGCAACCATCTGGTGAGTAGAACAATCGATAAAGGACACTTCCCCGGGCAGGCGGGTTTGATCCAGGATACGAATGAAATCATCTTTCCACTCAATGCTGGAAATCATTGCTTTTTTTCCCCTCCGATACACTTTCGCCGAGACGCTGTAAGCACCTGTCTTGACTCATACCCACTACGTGGATAATCTTTAAGCGTGACTTATGGCCTCTCATGATACAAATGTGTGACTTGGGAACCCGCAGGAGCTTGGAAAAAAACTGAATGCAGGCCGCATTCGCTTTATCATCAACGGGAGGAGCGGCAATCTTCACTTTTACTATTTCGCCATCCAGGCCCACAACTTCATTCTTTGAGGCATTCGGTTGAACTCGAATCGATACGGTGGCTTTCTGACCACCTTCCGGATTTAGGGCCGCACTACTCTTCATAGAGATCGTTTTCCTTGTCCTTCAAGAGCTCACTGTACATGGCCAAAACAGATTGCATTTTGGCTTTATATTGCCTGTACGACGCCTTCAGATCTTCTATTTGCCGCAAGATCCGGTCTTTTTCCTGCTGGGCCTCACCGAGTATCTTGTCAGCTTGGAGCTCCGCCTCCTTAATCATCAACTCTGCCTCGCGATCAGCATTCTGTCGAACCTTTTCAGAACTATCCTGAGCAGTGACCAGGACATTCTTAATCATGGACTCCCGATCAAGCAACTCTTTCTGCTTTTCTTTTTCCATTTCCAACTGCTGGCACAGCTCACGATTCTCTTTCAGCACCACTTGAAATTCCGTGGAAAGCAGGTCCAAAAAATCAATTACCTCGCTTTTCCTGAATCCCCTCAATCCTGTCTCAAACCTTTTATCCTTAATTTCCAGAGGAGTAATCATCTTCAACCCACTCTTTCTGCACGCTGATTACCTGTCTCCAAATCCTTTAATTGATAAAGCAGATGTCTGAGCTTAACCTTTCCCATGAGAACGCTCACCTCCCAACTCCTGAGAACGGATGGTGGCTGATCGGACGGCCTCTATTAAACTGGCCCGAAATCCTCCTTTTTCCAGGGCATATATTCCGTGAATGGTTGTCCCGCCTGGGGATGATACCCTGTCCTTGACATGGGCGGGGTGCTCTCTGGAATCCAGCAGTAATCGCGCACTCCCTAAAACCGTCTGCAAGGCAAGGTTCTGAGAAACGTTCCTTGGCAGCCCCATCAAAACTCCCCCGTCAGTTAAAGCTTCAACCAGTATGGCCACGTAAGCCGGACCGCTCCCGCTTAATCCGGTTACCGCATCAATGAGATGTTCCCTGACTACCACAACCCGACCTACCGCAGCAAAAATCTGCTCGACTCTTTTCATATCCTCCTCATTCACTCCATCGGAGCAAATAGCGGTCATTCCCTCGAGAACCAGAGCGGGTGTATTAGGCATTACGCGAACTATCCGAACATCATGGGCTACATGGGCCTTCAGAAAAGATAAGGTAATACCGGCGGCAATTGAGATGAGGAGCGTTTTTTGGTCTACTGAAGAGGTGATTTCCTTCAAGACATCCGAAATGACCTGAGGTTTAACAGACAAAATGACTATCTCGGCCCGGCTGACCAGATCACGATTATTCTGAGCCACCTGAACGCTGTACATTTCCTGTAAACAGGTGATCCGATTCTGATCGATGTCTGCTATGACGATATCCTGGGAGGGGACTATCCCGGTCTTCAAGATTCCCCTCATAAGTGCCTCAGCCATATTCCCGGCGCCGATAAAACCTACTGTGGACATATTCTTCCTTTTCCTCGCTGAAGTTCTTTTAAAACCTGCAACCTTCAGGTTCCTTACCTGTTTTAAAAATATTTAAAATAGAATAAGTTTCCTGGTAACGTTATAAATTATACCTTCCCCTATCCTCTATTTCAACCAAAAATCCATTAACTCAAGCTAATAACTGAGATCATGCGGCCGGCTTTTTCGCCCTCTCTTCGATAAGAGTAAAACCATCCGGGTTGACAGAAGGTACACAGATCCAGCGCCCACATATTCTCTTCCGGAACCCCCTTCTCCATAGCCTGGATGGTATTGGCCAGTTGAAGATCAAAATAGAATCGATCTTCTTCTACGGCTATAACTCTCTCCCAAAAAGGCAAGCACTTCTGAAGAATTCTGAAGACGTCATCCTTTATTTCAAAGCAGCACGGCCTCAAAGATGGACCCAGGAGAACCATACAGTCCTTCAGGCAACCATGAAAGCTCTCTTCCATGGCAGTCAGGGCTTTTTGAAGTATCCCTAACGAAGTCCCCCGCCATCCGGCATGAACTGCTCCAATAATCTTCCTTTTCTTTTCATAGAGCAAAATAGGCAGACAGTCAGCCGTGATTACCGATAAGGCAATATGCGGCAGGTTGGTGATAATCCCGTCATAATCGCTGGGAACCAGGTGGGTGGCAGGCTCTTTCATAATGAGTAACTTATCACCATGGACCTGCTTCAAATGTGGAAAAAAGTGGACATCTATTCTTAAAGCATCACAAAACTGCCGTTTCTGACAAACAATCTCTTCTGTTGAACTGCTTCCCGCCGCAAAGGGAAGTTTGGTGCTGAATCCATGGTGAACCTGACCGGCCAGAGGGTAAGAAACAAAATAGCCGATATCCCCTTTCCGTTTATAAAAATAAGCGTCTCTCTTAGAGGTATCGGTCATCCTCTCCCGGGACTCCAAAATATCTCAGAAGGATTACGTAGCATTACTTCCTAAATCACCTGGACTTCCTAAATTACCTGGATAGATAGTATTGTCTTAGTATATGTTTACCAGTTGCTCTTGTCAATGCCCTCCACGTGTAACGTAATCAGTTGCCGATTTTTCGGCATCGATCCGGAACCTCTCATCCCGGGCTAAGTGATCAAAATACCCCTTTCTCTTTATAAAATAATAGATTGAATTTGTTTGACATTATCTTATGGACTATGCTATAGTCAAGGTATATAAAAGCATAACTTATGCAAAATTATATCTTTGCCTTGACCTTTATGGGGTTGGGGTGAGGCGTTTTTCAGGTGAAATGATACGGAGGACAATCTCTGTTCCTGAGACAGGGAAGGGGTGAAATAGACATGACTCCCAGAAGAGTACTTGTTGTCGACGATGAGCAGAATTCAAGGGAGGGGTTAAGTAAGATTTTAACCAAAGAGGGCTATCAGGTCCATACGGCGGAAGATGGAGAAAAAGCCCTCCATGAGGCTGAAAACTATAACTTTGACTTAATTATAACTGATCTTCGAATGCCTGATATGGATGGTATCGAGGTTCTGAAAAGAGTAAGGGACAAGAACAAGAACATAGGGGTCGTCATTGTCACAGCCTATGGAGAGGTCAACTCTTACCTGACGGCCATGAACCTTGGTGCCTTTGAGTATTTAAATAAGCCCATCCATCTGGAGGAATTAAGGCGGGTTATTAAAAAAGCCCTCAATGAGAGCCTTCAGGAACATTAGCCGATCTCTGAGAGGCATGATGGAGGAGGAAAGGCCTTTTCAGCCCGCGTAAAAGTGAAATTTTTCGCTATAGTGTAGCTTAATGTACCTCAAGTCCCACTCATCACATAAAGAGTAGACAATATATCTAGTCCTTATGAGGTGAAAGTTTCTGCAGCCTTTAGCCATGGCTATCTGACATACAATTGTTTTCCATGTTCATTACTACGAAAGTGTCCTTACATATACAGGACACGAGTTCACTTAACTGAAAAGGAGGTGAAAGGAATGCCGCCAGTCATTGATACTGAAAAATGCACTGGATGTGGAATCTGTGTTGAAGATTGTCCCAATGAAGTATTAGTATTGAAGGGAGACAAATCGAGCATCAAAGATGCGGATGAATGTGTTGAGTGTGGCGTATGTGTTGATAATTGCCCTGAAGAAGCAATCACTCTCAGTTAAGAAACATTATACCTTTTAACTCATTTTATTACCCTATGAATCACCCCGGACCCGGAGCAGGACCATTCTTCGGGTCCGAATTCTTTATACGGCCATCCGCTCCTGTTCAGGCTTCATAGGGAATCAGTTCATACGTGCGGGTTCCAAGCCCAATATCTTCCCCGTAACTGAGCTGTATGCTCCAGTCAGCTTTGGCATGGACACCGCGAAACTTATCCTCACCCTTTCTAAAGCCTGATTTTAAAGCAGACCGCTTCACTCCTTCACTTGAATTCACCAGATCTACAGAGGCCTGATCTATAGCTACAGGATCTAGCGAGGCTAAAATTCCCAGATTTGAGACAATGGGAACATCCGAAAAGTTGTAACAATCACAATCAGGAGTAACATTCATAACAAAATTGATATAAACAACGGGAATATGGAGGGCTCTGGTAATCCCATACACATGCTCACAAATTTTTTCCTGAACATTTTGGATGGATTCATCCCATCGAATCCTGATATTGCCGGAGGGGCAGCTCACAAGACACTGAGCACAGCCGATACATTTCTCCTGATCAATCCAGGCTCTGTGGTCCTTAAGGTAAAGAGCCTTGCCCGGGCAGTACGTGATGCAGCGGCCGCATCCCCTGCACCCCTTGTTAATATAGGGTGTAACCGTTGAATGCATGGAAAATTTTCCTGCCCTGGAAGCAAGCCCCATGCCCATATTCTTCAAAGCACCTCCAAATCCGGTCAGCTCATGTCCCTTAACATGAGATAGGCATATCATACCCCTTACAGCAGGAATCAAGGAGGCAATTTCAACCTGGCGGTAGTGCTTTAAATTCACGGCCACCTTATAGCCGCCCTCCCCTCGGAGCCCATCGGCGATAATAATCGGAGCACCGACCACAGAATAGGCGAACCCATTTGATACGGCTGTTTCGAGGTGGCTTACCGCCTCTGACCGACTACCGATATAGACGCTCCCTGAGTCGGTCAGAAATGGTTTTCCCCCGAATTGCTTCACCTTATCAACAAGGCAGGCAACGAATTTGGGATGTATGTAGGCCCATCCACCCCGCTCCCCGAAGTGAAGCTTTATGGGCAAAAGATCATCCCATTGGATGCTCTCTTTCACGTCAGGAATGTCCAGGAGGGAGGCAACCTTTTGAAATATATTCTTCCTGGCCGAAGAGTGGAGATCGATAAAATAAACCCTGGCTGTTTTTATCATTTCTCCTCAATTTCCTTCTTCTTCTCATGGCTGGTATCTACGTTCTTTTCTTCCAGTTCGCCGGTGGTGGCACCTTTAAAATTCCGAATCGCCCGTCCCAGACCGCTTCCAATCTCCGGCAATTTACCTGCTCCAAAGATAATCAGGATAATGACTAAAATGATAATAAGCTCCGTCATGCCAATTCCCATCATAATGCTCTCCTTCCGGTAACTCACTCTTTTAGGCACATCATTGAACAGGGGATTTCCCCTGTGAGACGAGATCAAAAACAAAAAAAGGCCGGGAATACCTGTTTTCCCCCTGTGTTTAACTTCATACGTTATACCATATTTTTCTGTAAAATAAAAACCCTGCGGGAGTCTTCCCAGGGCAATCGCACTTTAAATTCTTTTTTCCAAGTACCGATCATTTACATCAAAGGAAGAAGGAATTTTCCCTATTTTCCTCTAAAATGGGCTCAAAATGACCCATTCAGGTATTCTGCCTGAATACAGGCTTTCCGCTGTGGCTTGTAAGTGCTTGGCCAGCTTAAAAATCCGTTCATCGGCCATGGGAAAATTGGACAATTGGGCACAAATAAAAAGGGGGGGAAACGTGTCCAATTTTTATTTGAGCTGACAGGTGAGGAACAATAACCTTTCGGAATGATGGCCTCCCACCTTGCACAACCGAGAATATGTTTGGTACGAGTTGTTTTTAAAGTCTTACTTTGCTG
>JBLIRT010000061.1:0-15285 GCA_049472445.1 bacterium | reverse complement strand
TATCTGGGGCCCTCCCAGTCAGAATCCCAATCCAGGCCGTTCCCGCAGTAGAATCTTCCCCGCAGATGGAGAAGGTGTGCGTTCTTGACAAAGCCATTGAGGTCGGGCGAATTATCATTCCGGAAATTGGTATGCAGCGGATAGACGAAAAATTCAGCCGAGCCGTAAGCATCTCCGAGCAGTTTGGATTTATTGTGACAGGCAAAACAGAGGGCGAAATCATTGCTGGTTCTGGGCAGCTCTCCCCAATTGCACCCAACCCGGGGAACCTCCAATGGCGGAACAATTTGCCCCTCAACTTCCACATCGTTCAGCCGATAACCGGCCTGGTAGTTGTTAAGATCGGCCCGGTAGGTTTGGGCAATACTGTCAATGTGGATAGCGTCGGTATTATGGCAGCTATCACATCCGATTTTATGACCGGTTATGGAATATCCGTACCTCAGGTCTCTTTTTACCTGAAATTCACGAAGGGCGGCATTACCGAGCGGCCAGGGACTGATTTTAACCAGTTTGATATATTGCACAGGAAAGAATTTATCCAACCTGATTTCGTGCCATCCCTCCTGAGGGCCGGTTTGCCAGGTAGGAAGGCTAAAAATGATCGCGCGGCCAAATACCATCCTCGTCCAGGTGACCAGATCATTTCCGCCGTAGACTTCCCATTTCACATCAGTTCCTGAGGACACATAGAGTCTGATATGGGAAATATCAAGAGGACCCCCTAAATCAAAGACCACCTGACCCCCAACTGTTCCGGTCTCAAGGTTGCCATCAATGAGATTGGCTGCCTCAGGGATGGCCGTATCAGACTCGACAATGGAGGCAGGACTTTCCCAGTATCCGGTCATGGTGCTGCCGGCAATATTGGGAGCAGTCACCCCCTGCATGACACATGTGCCGTCGTCATGGCAGCCAAGGCACCACTTTTCCTTGCCCGTCTTGATGTTTCCGTTAGGATCGTAAATGAGAGAAAACGCTCCGTCACCCCAGTTATACTTAGCACCGATATTAGGATCTTCCAGGCCGTCATAAATTCCAGCCGGGCTGTGGCAGGGGATACAGGCAGAATAATTTACCTCATGCTTTTGCTCGGTTGGTTGAGTTGGTATATGACATACACTGCAGTCATTTACTATTCCCGGTCCTCTGGCTGCGGTTAAATGGACCTGGTGAGGGACATCCCCCTGGCCGGCTTCTACCGGGTATAAGCTTCCACACATGGCAAATAGACAAAGGATGTGTACCATGCCTATTGCTGAATTCCTTAGCTTACCGCATTTTCTCATATCTGAAATCCTCCTCCTTGAAACTGAATTTACAGAACTGAATACGCTCACAAAGAAGTGAAAACCACCTTGTTGAGACCTGTCACTACTGCACATCATGGCACTTTCAGTCTCACAAAGATCAGCAATACTCTTAGTTGTCAGCTTATCTTATGGATTGAACCTTATGAAGTCGAGAATAGAGAATGAAAAAGCTGGCTCTTATGACTGAACTTCCTCTTACTATTTTAATTTCTAGGATAGCAAAAGATCAAGGTTAAATTTTAATTTTTTATAATCGGAATGTCTTTAACATCCCTTGATTTAAGAAAATGATAGTATTCACTGTATATAGCCTCCTTCACATAACCTAAAACTTTAATCTTTGTCCGGCCCTTTCATCAGGTTTAATATTACTGTTTCTATTGACTGCAATCGATAAGAATTAATAAACATGAGTGAATAAAAAAGGCCAAATTCAGTATGGTTAATTCTCAGATAATACCAACTGTCTATATTGGCATTGGAAAAAATGAAGCAGAGATCGTTTTGAAAAGGAAAGGATTATGGTATACTTTTCATATATAATAGTATTGGTCTTGCCACATAAAATGTTTAACACCTTGTTATAGAGCTGGCTGCCTTGAAGGAAAAGTATGAGAAGATTCCTGAAAAGACAAATGTACTGGTTCCTTTCATTACTTCTTAAGGTTAAGGGGTTCTTTTTTCCTCATTCAATGAAAGCCTGTAACCATCCCCTGTTATTGAAATTGTATAATTATCTTGTTTTAAAAACAAAATCAGACTATGCTGATGATGTACACGGCCATAAAATGTATTTAGGCGACAATGACTTTCTCCACATTTCGGTTAATGGGAATTATGAGCCTTCAGAAACTCGATTTTTTCAAAATGAGGTTAAAGAGGGAAACATTGTTATAGATATCGGTGCCAATATTGGCTATTTTACGCTATTATTCGCTAAACATGCCGGTAAGCGTGGCCATGTTTACGCCTTTGAGCCCGAACCATATAACTTTGGATTATTGAAGAAAAATATAGAAATAAATGGATACACGAATGTAACCTTGGTCAACAAAGCTGTATCAGATTGTACAGGAAAACTGGAACTTTTTCTTAACGAAGATAATAGAGGAGACCATAGAATCTATAATTCGCATGATGGAAGAAGGTCCCTTATCATTGATTCGATCAGCCTTGATGATTATTTCGCGGACTTTGATGGGAAGATCAATCTGATTAAAATGGATATTCAAGGCGCAGAATATCATGCTCTCAAAGGAATGATATCGCTCCTGTCAAAAAATCCTCAGATAGTGGTTGAGACAGAATTCTGGCCTTTTGGTTTATTATGTTCAGGTATAGAACCAAAGGTATATCTGGAATTATTTTTAGAGCTTGGCTTTACTATATACCTCCTGAATGAAGAGAAACAAATGATCAGTAAGGCTGATCATCGAAGATTGCTCGACATATATACTCCTGAAAACAGGCTTCACACTAATCTGGTTTTAAAGAGATGAACCTTTTTATTGGAGGGCTGTTTTGAAAGGGCAGGCTCTGAGGCACACCAAAAGTGACCAATCCGGATTTGCCTTAGGTGAAGAGCCAATTTGTGGTGAATGGGCAGCTTCCATTGCTTACCAATGTTGAACCTCTCAATGTGATATCCTGCTTTCCGTATAATTTTTACCCACCGTTTAAAAGACAGGAAACAGACGCCGACACCTGCCGTATTTGCTCCCAATTTTGACGTAAAGGGTACCAAAGCCTTAGTGGAGGTTAAGGTATAAACCAGAAGACCAGGAAGACAATCGATCACATAGCCGTCATACAGGTTTTCAAAGATTGAAATTTTCCCCTGCGAAGTCAGCCGTTCAGAACAGCTCCTGAGCGTTCGCCATATATGGTTGATCGATTCACGATAGGTATCTGCGACTAAATGGTGAAGGACCCAATTTATAAAAATAATGTCAAATTTCGAGGTTACACTTGTTCCAAGGTTTTCAATAGATTCATATATGATCCGTTTCCTTTCATGCTTCTTATTTCGCTCAAGTAAGTAAAGAGAATTATCCAGGATAGTTCCTTCACATCCCGGGTATTCCCTGAGAACACGATCCGTAAAAATTCCGTTTCCTCCACCGATATCAAGGAAGCAAAAATTCCCCTTTGGAAAATCATGATCAATGAAATCCCTAACTATTCTCCATCTCGTTGCATTAACGTATTCAGCATCAAATGTGGCTGTTTGCTTGGCTGTGAGCTTCTTTATCATGTATCATCACCGGGTTCATTGTACCTTCAATATCATCACCTAGTCGATAGGCCAGGCGTATCGTCTTCTGGGCTATACGAGGCCATGAAAATTGCTCTTGAGAAGTCCTCAGGGCCTCTTCGCCCATTTTCTGGCATATGGATGGATTTTTTAGGAGATAAATCATAGCTTCCTGCAGTTTTGAAATGTTTCCGGGAGGTACTATCAATCCATTAAGGCCGCTGGATATAACTTCAGCCAGTCCCCCCACCTCACTGACAATGACCGCCCTGCCAAAACCTTGAGCCAGGTGCAGAACACCGCTTTGAGAGAAGAACCTGGTATAGGGGAGGCAGATAAAATCAGCGGCTTGAAAGTATTTGGGGATATCCTTCGTATCGATATAGGTTAAGAAGCAGTGTACCTTTGATTGGAGCCCTAAATGGTTGATGAGTTGTTCATACTTTTCAAAAGATTCTCCCTGCATGGGGAGCCCGGCAATAACGAGAGTGGCCTGCTTTTCTCTTGAAAGCACTCCCTGAAAGGCATGTAACAATATATCTAACCCTTTGTCCTGGCGAATATGCCCAAAGAATAAGATTACCTTATCCTGAGGTGAAAGGTTCAGACATTTTTTAGCTGCTTTCTTACTCAGGTCAATATCAAGTTCTTTGAGAGAGTATTCACCATGAGGAATAACAATGACTTTATAAGGGCTTACCTTAAAAAGAGATAAGAGTTGTCTCCGATTGGCCTCCGAGTGGACAATCAGTTGATCCGCCCATTGGTAAATATAATGTAAGATCTTCATTTCCAAAAAGGTAAAGGATCGGGTATAAAATTTATGCGGTAAAACATCATGAACTGTCAAAACCAGTCGGGAAGAGGTTTTGCTCAGGAGATAGAATAGTATCCAGTCTAAAGGATAGAAGAGTTCCTGAATATGGGCAATCTGAGGTCGATCATGAATAACTGCTCGATAAAAGAGTAATAAATTATGGAATCTGGCCCCAGCTATTCGAAATATCTTTATCAACCTTGATTGCTTATATTGAAAGCTGAGGCTTCCGGTAGAGAGAACCTTGCGTTTTTGAAATAGTGTCGGCAGATAATCCAGTTCATAGTTCTTATAAGCAAAGAGCGTTACATCCACCCCATTCTTTTGAATAGCATTGGCTAATTTATGGAAGTAGAGAGCCATACCAGCAAATCCTGATGGATAGAGATATACCTGTTTTCCGGATTTACTCGGCCCTTTTCTTACCATGTGTTTTTCTTTTATACCTTTCCTCATCAAAGTATATGGAAGCTTTTTATATTCCCTTTATTTCTTCATCCGTCTTATCCAATTCTGGACATTTCTATGCGACTCATAATAAAATAAAAATACTACCATTTCTCTTGAAAGGAAAGCAAGGAAGGTGCCAAAATATGGCTTTCCGAAGCCAGGGTGGTGACTGACCGTTTCTATATTTACCTAGCCCGGACAAGCCTGAACCAAAGAGGTTCTCGAATTTTCCGCACAAAAAGCACAAAATTCAGAGCTAAGATACTACCAGCCTGATGATTTTATATCAGCTTGAGTAAGCAGCGATGATAGGAGTAACTTGTGGAGAATTACCAGGAAAAGACCTCTCATGCCTATGGACTGTTCCCGGGGATATATTGAAGTATCCGGTATGATACCTGATAGCAATTCGAGGAAGGCAGATTGGAAAGGCTGTTTGCTCGTAACTTCTCTGTCCATGGCCTTTTATATCTATACCATTGCTCCTGATGTGCTTTGGAATGACAGCCCGATATTCCAATTACGAATTTATTTGGGTGATTACATCGGAGTACTGGGCTTAGCCCTCAGCCATCCTTTGTACATTTTTACAGGGAGGCTCTTTACCTTTCTTCCCTTTCATAATCTGGCCTATAAGGCTAACCTCATTTCTGCGGTATTTGGAGCTTTAACTGTTGGCAATCTCTTTCTTTTGCTCCGGTGGTGGAGAATCAACCGGCTGGGGGCAGCGCTGGCCAGCCTGACCCTGCTGGTCAGCCATACCTTCTGGACTAATTCAGTTATTGCTGAGGTTTACACCTTATATAGCTTTCTCTTCTTAGTGGAATTGATCCTTGTGACTCAATTTTTGGAAACCAGGCAAAAAAAGTACCTGTTTTGGTTATTTCTGGTCAATGGTCTCAACATCAGTAATCATCTGCTGGCCTCATTGAACCTGCTTATTTACTTTTCATACACTATCATATTGTTACATAAAAGGGAAATCACCGGACGAGATTTTATCCTCTTATGTTTTTTAACCCTTCTGGGAGCTTTGCCTTATGAGATTTTCATAGCTGAAGAATATTTCCATACACGCAGCTTTCTTTTAACTTTAAGATCGGCTCTGGTTGGGAGTAACGTTTGGCAGAAGGATGTTCTCAATACAAAAGTTTTCTGTTGGAGGAACTTCAAAAACCTCATTTTGTTTTTAGGAATGAATTTCCCGGTATTTCATATATACTTTGTAGTTCCTGGAGCAAAGATGTTCTGGAAAGAACGGGATTGGCAAGCTCATTTTCTCTTTACCGGCATATTTCTGATCAGTTTTATCTTTGCTTTTCGATATACGGTAGCGGACCAGTATGTGTTTTACTTCCCTGTGTATATCTTTGTAGCGCTGCTCATTGGACTGGGAGTTGATAAGGTAAGTCGCATGAGCAGTAAAGGCAATCGATGGATGCTGGCAATTCTTTTCTTTTCATCTATCTCTCCCATTTTTATTTATCAAAAAGCCCCCATTTTTGCGGAAAAATATAAAATAAACATAGGAGTGACACGCCAGATACCCTACCGGAATTCTTATCAATACTTTTTAAATCCCTCAAAAAGAAATTATCATGGGGCACGAAAGTATATGCTGGACATAACTCGGCTGGCAGAGAGAAATTCAGTGATTATTCCAGATTACACTATCATTAATACCCTGCTTTATTTTCAGAAAGCCGAAGGTATCGGGAGTGATCTGCTTATCGCTGGACTGCCAAATGTTCAGGGAGACTTTCCAAACTGCATTGAAGTAACCCCGGCAAATATTTTTGACCTGCTAAAGGATCATAGGGTGTATTTGACTTCCGATTTACCACAATATAATCCCCCATGGATCTTGGAAAACTTTCGGATTCAGAAGCGCGGAATTCTTTATCAGGTCTTGATACCTGATTAATATCCATCCGAGGATGGGAACATGGAAAGTAGATTAGTGAAAGGCATCATTTTCATCTGGCTTGCTGTCATGTGCTCTATGGATTACTTCTCTCCCCCGGGATGGCAAACTCGCCTACTGATGTGGGGAATGAATGCGTTACTCCTTACTGTCTGGATCATGATCTTCTTTCGCGTGGGAGACGAAATGTTTGTTCCTTCTTGAAAATGATTACTTTCTTTGTTCTCTTCGTCTCCTGCTGGGCGAGCCTGGAATCCTTTCAAAGACTTGCGGCAGGAGAATCACTTTTTAAGAATATTTATGCAGGCTTCTGTAACCAGAACTTTTTAGGATATTTTTTATTCCTCTTTTCCCCTCTCATTTTCTCATATTTTTTCATCAATTCCCCCTTTCATGGCACGTATAGGAAAGGTCGATTTATATTGCTGGCTGTAGTAACCTATGCTTTCATCCTATCCTCTTCCCGTTCATCATGGAATGGATTTATCTTCGCCTTTGCTTTTCTGATCTCTCGAAAAAGAAAAGCTTTAAGTATAGGAATTCTGCTCTTAACGATTATGGTAAATATATTAATCTATATTTTTAGAGGAGGTGGAATCTATCAGTCTACCTGGGATGAGGTCTATGCTGATCGGCCTGTCTGGAGTGATTATTGGGAATCAGCCTCAAAAAATACATTTTTGGCTCTGGGTTGGGGAGTATTTCCGGAAGGTGTAACTCATCATGCGCACAATCTTTATCTATCTGATGTAACTCAGATGGGAATATTTTCAATTTTCCTGATCATAGCTCTTTACGGCTTTTTTTTCTATAGTTCACATAAGGCGGAAAAGAGATTGAGAGATCCTCATCTGAAGGCTATTCTTTTGGGGAGCACTGCTACCTATGTTGGCCACTTAGAGCCTATCCCAAAACTATGAGCCGATAGACAATGAGAGCAGCGGCTAAAAGCCAGAGTGCTCGATAGTTGCAAGCCTTTTTTTCCCAGGCGTATACGGAGCTTACGCATATTATTGAGCCAGGAGATAGTTCTTTCTACTTTCCAACGGCGTGCGGGATAGACTGTTTCCCCAATACCGACAACAGGAGCCTTTTCTCCCTTACGCTTGGTATGCAGGATGTAGCCTTGGATTTGTAAGAACTCATCAATCTCTGGAGCATCATAAGCTTTATCAAGGCAAAGATGCTGGGGTCTATCCAAGGCCAGTCGTTGTCTGAGGATCAAAAACCCCTCACCAATCAATTCTGGTATACCCTTCATGTCGTGTCGATTGGCACCAGTGAGCAGGAAGGCCAAAGGGGCACCGTTGCCATCGTTGAGAAGGTGTGTCTTGGTTCCGCACTTGCCCCGGTCAGTAGGGTTAGGACCTGCCTGCTCTCCTCCTAGGGGAGCAGGAATCAGCTTAGTATCGATGGACTGCCACTGCCAGTCAATGCCTATTGCCTTATCATACCAAGAGAGCATTTTCTCCATGATGGCATCCATAACTTTGCCCTCTACCCACTGCTGAAATCTCCGATGCAGCGTACTGCCGGAGCCGTACTCTTTCGGGGCAACTTTCCACTGACAGCCCGTGCGCAGCACATACAGAACACCATCGAATACCCTGCGAGCAGGAATCGCTGGTCGGCCAGGGGTACCAGCCCTCTTCTCCCCAAGTGGGAAGGTATGAATTTCCTTCCACATTGCATCGGGTACTTTCCATATTGTTGGTAATTGCTTCTCCTGTAACTTTTGGCTATAATATTGTTGGCACACCTGTCTATCTCCTTTCATTTCATTAATTTATAGGCCAATAATGAAAGTATAAACGATGTGCCTCCTCTAGTCTATGCCCCTGAATTACCTCACTTTTCTGCCATATCTACTCCCTTTAGAGTTTTGGGATAGAGTGCTCTTAGTTTACAACCTCACTGAATTGTCGGTCTTCTGGTAGCTACAAGTGCAACCAGTGTGAGCTTTTTACCTTATATACTCGTAGCAGTTCCTTTAGCCATTATCCATATCAGCCGGAAGGAGCAGGGAAAGGTTTAAAAAGAGCTGAATTTGTTTCAGTTTAAATCCCAAATCGGATGCCTTTATGTATGTCGACCCTTGCGCTGCTGTTAATTGTGAAGATCAATAATGACACCCCAACAATACCGTTGAATTCCAGGAGCCATTTGGAAAACAAAATCGTCAAGGGCAGATAGATATTCAACTGAAAGCCTGAACAAGCCATAGGCTCTCAAAGGGAAAAAGATAAAAGAGAGCACTGAGAACAATCCAAAACCGTAAATGTTTACTTCAGAAAAATTGCCTTTTAAGGATTCTATGAAATCCATGCTTAAGGGTTGTTCATCTTTCGTTCTTTTCCAGGGGGTAAACTTTCTAAACAGGGATATGAGTGGATTATGAGCCAGCGGTTCCAGAAAGATTGCTCTTCCGTCTTCCTTGAGAATATCTTGTAAGGCCTGAATTGCCAGACACAGGTCGAGATGATGGAGTACTGATATACCCATAACAATATCAAATGCTCGCCTGAAGGGCAGATACTCACCCGCACCCTGAATAAAGAAGAGCCTTTCCTGAAGATTTTCTTTCTGCGCCAATTCGTGTGCTTTCTTTAGCGACTCCCTCGATATATCCAGGCCGATAACCAAAGCTCCCCTCTGAGTATAATTTACACTTGTTCCTCCCTTTCCGCAACCGAAGTCTAATACTCTCTTCCCTTTCAGATCGCCTGCCAGGTGCATCATTTTGGCATAGAACTTGTCTAGGGCACCTGCTTCGTAATATCCTTTCTTTCGACCTCTTGCGGTCTGAGGATCCGAAGTTTGATGGTCATAAAATTTCTTTTCGAATTTATGCCTTTCGTTTATAGGAGGATTAACAGCCATTGAAGACTCCTCTGGCCATGGAGATACACAGCCCTTTATATATTACGAGTGATATTGTATCATTTTAATCGATGCTCTATAAACCGAACTGACCGAAATAGAGCGGATACAAGAAAAATGCCGGCAGTGATCAGTATTTTCATACTGGCAGGGAGTACAAGGTAGATTACTTTGCATGAGCTCAGCTTGAGTGGCCCAGGGGCGAAACATTTCAACTCTGGTTGGACCCATGATAGCCAGGGTGGGCACATCAAGAGCACAGGCCATGTGCATAGGGCCACTATCATTAGATATGAATAGGCTGCAGCACCTGATCAGAGCAGCCATTTCCACAAGCGATGTTCGGCCGGCAGCACTGAGGGGTTTGCTGGCCATACGTGAAATTACACTATCCACATATTCTTTTTCCGATTTTGATCCGAAAAAAATCACTTCGGCCTTTAAATTTTTGATGAGAAGGTCAGCCAACGCGGCGAACTTATGGTCTGGCCACCTTTTCCCCAGCCAACTGGCGTTAGGATTGATGCCAATAAGATACCTGGTCTGGATTCCCCTTTTTCTCTGTTGCAGGAATTGATTAATATAAGAATTTGCTGAGGATGGAATATACAAAAAGGGAGCCTCCCACGTGCATGGTAATCCCAGGTGTCGGCCCAGCGCAAGGTACCTCTGGGTATCATGAATTACTGTGTTACCTAATGGTACCGGGTGGGTCAGGAGAAAGGAATCCGCTTTATGAAGAAATTCCCTGTCATCAAAGTCCCTGGTATAGCCGATTCGATACTTTGCCCCTGCCAGGAAAGCCAGCCAGCTTCCGATAACTACCGGGTAGAGAATGAAAGCTAAATCATAACGTCTTTTCCGCAGACTTCTTATCACTAAAAACGTCCTCATAAAATCCCTGGAATCCGTTGTTATGATCCGGTTGACATAGGGAAGGAGAGGTTCAAGCTCCCGCCAGTTTTTCACAATCCAAAAGTCAATCTCTGTGTCAGGGTAATCAGATCGTAATCCTTTGAGCAAGGGAAGAGAAAGGAGGAGGTCTCCCATGGCGAATAATTGGATAACGAGAATCCGCCGGATCTTTGCAGAAGAGGGAATGAGCCTTGGAACCTCTTGAATCCTTTTAGGAAGAAACCGAGAGTATCCTCGGTCAAGATAGTCCAGTAAGGTATGTATAATCTTAATACCTTTTCTGATCTGGGGTAAATTTTTCATAAGCTCTATCTGCCATGGGAAAATGAAACAAGGTTATACTTACGTTATCTTTGGGCTATTTTAAAAGGACTCTACGAATATGGGCCATCATCTTTTCCTTTTCCCGCTCCAGGGTACAGGAAGCTACGGTTCTTGCCCCTCCGTTGACAATGTGGTCTCGTAAAATTTTATCACCTGCCAGGGTAAGGACCGCCTGGCAAATGGCTTCCGAATTCGCCGGAGGTATTAACCATCCATTCATCTTATGGTGAATAAAGTATGGTATCCCCTCAACAGTGGTGGCGATAACAGGAATTTTACAGGCCATGGCTTCCAGAATCGTTTGGGGTAATCCCTCTCCGGTTAATGAAGGAATGATGAAGAGGTCATGCTCTCGATAAAGGTTGAGCAATTCAGGACCGTTTTTGACATACCCGAGAAATTTCACCACCTGGGAGAGCCCTCTTTTCTGGACCTCTCGCTTTAAGCGAGGCTCTTCTCTCCCCTTCCCGACTATGGTTAACGAGACCTTGTGCTTTTTGTCTTCAATCAGTATCTCTACAGCCCGGATAAGATAATCCAATCCTTTTTCCGGGTCTAAACGCCCGATACTTAAAAGCTTGATAGATTCAGGAGTACGGGGTTCCTGTGGAAGATTGAGCATAAGATCCTTTTCGGAAACCAGAGAAATAATCACCGGGAAGGCGGGAAGCCGCCTTTTTTGATAGCGGTTGAGCATTTCCTGCCCTACCGTAAAGATCAGGGCCTGGCGGGCAAGATATTGTGAAAGGCGCTCAAGCAAATGAACAGAAAGGATGGAAACCGATCGTTTGATTCCGCGATTCCGATGCCGGACCTGTTCCTGCAGGTTTTGACGAACCAGGAAGAAAAAAGGTTTATTTTTTCGCCGACAAAGATAAGCAGCCAGGACACCGACCGGATGGGGTGCCTCTAACCAGACCAGATCCCAGTGATCAAGATTCTGTTTCACGGTCTGCATTATCTTTGGCAGGATCAGGAGACCTCTCCGGTAGAGACTGTAAATATTTCCATAATAGGGGAACGGGCAAACCCTGTGTTTAAAAGGATCCAGAGGATACAGGTGAGGCCCGGCCTTCTTCCGGGCGGCTACTCTCCCGCAGAAGGTAATATAGTCAAAATCCTGGTCAAAAGCAGTCACAAATTTGCTGAAAGCATCATCCAGAAAGTATTCTTCCCCCTCTTTCCAGATAATCCAGTCATGAAACATGGCCAGGTTCATAGATTCCTCATGTTTTGTAAACCGGCTTTTACAACCTGTGGCCAGGAATATTCCTGCTCATAGTCTACTGAGTATGAATCGATATCAGAGATCTGCTCTCTATAATGATAATCATCAGGCCAATTTTCTTATGAATATTTCTTGCTATCAGCTTATCAGTGGTTCAAGCTTTACTCATGAAACTCGTTTTTTTCTTGTCTTCTGTAAATATGATTGATGGCCAAAGGAACGGCGAGCAATATATAGGCGAAAAAAGTCATACTGGTGGCAGAAAAATCAACCAGTATACCCCCTATATCAGTAAGGTTGTAAATTAGATGGCCCAAAAAGGTAGCTGTGCTTCCAAGAAGTATGGCTTTAAGTTGAGGATCTCTTATCCTTTGCGCAGTTTGACTTGCATTATAAACCAGTAATGCATAAAAAGCTAATACCAGAAAGACTGATAATATTCCCATTTGGGCAGCGTTTGATAAGTAAAGATTGTGTCCATGGACTATGTTTCGAGGATTTATCCCCCAACCCAGTCCCCACCATGGTTTTTCTAAGATTGACTGCCAATACTCTTTCCAGATGGGTCTATCTTCGTAAATTTTTTGCCATCCGGTTCGGTAGAGACCCCCTCCCCTCAAAATATAAATTGATAAGGTCACTATAATAACCAGGAAGATAACTCCTGTGCCCAAGGATTTGCTTTTCCAGGAAGTAAGAAAAAATAGAGCAAAGATGAATCCATTCCATGAAGATCGGGCTGAAGATAAGATAAAAGAGTAGCCCACTAAGATAAGAAGAAGAAATCGCCATACCCTGAATCTCCCTTGAAAAGGAGAATTGATACAATAATAAGAGAGCATTAAAGGATAAAACAAAAAGAAGAAATGCCCTAAAAAATTCGGATTACAAAATCCAGCATAGATATTCTTAAAGAGCGGCTCCCCTGCAAAAAGCTTCTGGAAAGATTCCAAAGTGCTCCAGCAGGCGACAAAAACGACCAACAGAGTGATCACCTTCCGGAAAAACTCTACATTTTCTCTACTGCGGGCAAAAAAATCGTAAAAGACATACGTATCCAGCAACGCAATTAAGATGTGACTTATCTGATTTATCCCCCGAGCAGGATTTTGAGAAAGGAAAATAGATAAGCATGCCCAGAACAGGAAAAGATAAACGACAGTCAGTAGGCCTTTTTCCCGGAGTGGAACGAATCCGCGTTTTTGGGTGATTTTTTGGATAATCCAGATAGCAACAAGTACTGCATTCATTCCCCACATCAAAAGCTGGCTTTGCCAAGTGAGAGGTCGAAAGTAATCCATAGTGCAAAAAATAGTGAACCAGATGAAAATAATACTTTTAAATAATCTATCTTTCATATACTATTATATGAGGTGCTTACTGATGCGAAAAGGTAGTTCAAAGTATATATCCAGGCTTCTTAAATACCTATTATTTATTGGTGCAGTCTCATACATTATTGTATTTATCTTTATTGCTTTTTACCGCATTGGATACCCATTTGAATTAGAATGGCTGGAAGGGGGATCCCTTGATCAGGTAAAAAGGATACTTGCGGGATATAAGCTATATGTTAAGCCATCACTGAAATTTGTACCATTTATCTATCCCCCCTTTTATTTTTATCTTTCGGCTGGCTTGTCGAAATTAATTGGTATCGGGTTTATGCCGTTGAGGCTGGTGTCCTTAATCGCTTCATTGGTCTCCTTTGTTATTATCTTTCTCATAGTCAGGCAAGAAACAAAGGATGCTTTCGCAGGGTTTGTGGCTTCCTGTTTATTTGCTGCTACGTTCCGGATATGCGGTGCATGGTTTGACATTGCGAGAGTGGATGCATTATTTCTTGTTTTTTTATTAGCAGCACTTTACGTTATTAAGTTTAAGTCCTCATTAAAATCATCGCTTCTCGCCGGGGTACTTGTTGCTCTCTCTTTTCTAACCAAACAAACGGCATTGATCATCTCTCTTCCGCTGCTGCTTTACCACATCTTAATGGAGCGCCGCCGTTCCATCCTCTTTATAGGCACGCTAGCTTTAATTATAGGAACTAGCACCTGGTTTCTAAATTATATTCACGGTGGGTGGTATAATTACTATATTTTCAATTTACCAGGCCAGCACAGCATTGTCAAATCAGAGATTTTCAACTTTTGGTCTCTTGATATAGTGCCAGTTTCTATAGCTTTTATCATATCCCTATTTTATCTTTTTGCCCAGTCTATTAGCCAGACTAAAAAAAATTTTCTCTTTTACTCGTCATCGGCTGTCGGTATGATAGGAGGAGCTTTTCTTTCGAAACTTCATTCCGGAGCCTACAGTAATGTTTTACTTCCTGCTTATGCTATTATATCCATCCTTTTCGGATTAGGTGTACATACAGCTTTTCAATTTATTCGGACTGCACCCGCCAATAAACAGTCCATCATGGAAATATACGTCTATCTAGTGTGCATTGTACAATTTGTTTGCCTTGCTTATAATCCCTACGTTCAGGTTCCAACTCGCAAGGATTTAGATGCAGGCATGAAATTTGTCAGTTATGTCTCAGAAATAAAAGGTGACGTCTTTATCCCCTCCCATCCTTATTTGACTGCCTTGGCCAATAAGAGTAGTCATGCCCATGTTATGGCGATGATCGATGTTATACGAGGTGATAAGGGAAAAACGAAAGCAGAATTAGCTGGTGAATTAAGAGATGTGCTGCGGGAAAAACGGTTTAGCTCCATTTTACTTGATTCAAGGGGCGATTGGTTTCAAGAAGATATCGATTGTTATTATAGAGCAACTCAACGTCCACTTTTTAATATCGAACCTGAATTATTTCGGCCGGTAACAGGCTGGAACGGAAGACCAACACTTATCTATATCCCCCGAGATTGACGACGATGTTCATGGAAAATCATACGATTTTCGGAAATGTATCTGACATCAGGAAGCACCTTTTATCAACGGGTAGCCAGCTTTTAACGAGCGGACGCCTTGATTTGGAATCAGCTTCCTGAAGGTTTTTTATGGGCGTGGACTAATTGCTGCATGTTTATTATGAATATTAATTTTGTTGTATGGTGTAGTGGAAAGACCCATAAGGTCCATAATCTGTGAGTGACGGTTAAGCTCTGCAATAGTACGTTGAACAACATCGTCGTTAGGTGAACACAATACATTGAATGGGCCGGGATG
>JBLIRT010000060.1:0-15349 GCA_049472445.1 bacterium | reverse complement strand
AATATCCTGGTCAGAGAATGGAATGAGGAGGTAATTTTCCTCCGCCGGATTGAACCGGGGGGTACAGACAAAAGTTATGGGATTCAGGTAGCTCGACTGGCCGGACTTCCGCCGAAAGTCGTAGCCCGCTCAAAAGAGATCCTCGAATCACTGGAAAGGCATGACACCCTGGCCGATCCTGTTTTCCCGAGAGAAGAAAAGCGAAAGAGAACCATGCAGTTGTCTCTCTTTGTCAATCCGGAAGAATATATCTGCTCAAAATTACTCAGCATGGATTTGAAGAAATCTTCTCTCCAGGAGGTTTTAAAAGCAGTTAAGGAATGGCGGAAACTGCTGACAGGAGAATGATAATAAGCTTCAGCGGAATATTTTTCTGGCCAGAATGGTCATCATTACCCCGAGCATCAATTGCCCGAAGAAAATCTCTGCAATGACCAGGGCCATCCCAAAGGCACTCTTGGGAGAGATATCGCCGTATCCCACAGTACTTAAGGTGACCACGCTGAAATAAAAACGTTCAACTACCTTGCCAAGGCCTGTTAATTTAGGATTGGAAGCCATATCGGTAAAATAATAGAAACCGGAAAAGAGACTTATCACAAAAAACATCCAGAGGACCCATCGGGTTATACTGGTTCCGTAGTTACTCGTTAACCCCCAAAACCAAAACCAGACTTTCAGCCCCTTATTGGTTGTTATGCGCGCTTTCCATTTACAGTATTCAACGCTTAATTGATCACTTTCAGCCGAAAAGGTCATCTCATCCAATTTAGCGATGAATTTTTTATAATTCATATCTATCAGATGCCTGCTCAGCTTTTCGGCTTCTTCAATTTGACTATAGAGGAGCCCCTGACTGCGCGGGATCATTTTGAATTCCCTCATAGCCAGATTAAAGGCTTCCCGGTGGAAATAGATATCTTCGGGATTGTTGAGGTAGCATTCCACTGATCGGGAGTACTCCAGACTGGCCAGCTCATGCCAATTTTTATTCTGGGAGATGATATTGGCTTCGGCACATTTGACAAAGCATTCACCGGCCATAAAATGGTAGTGACCGGCCCGTTCCCATTTTTTCCGAATTAAGCATTCATTCTGGCTTTCGTACCAATTGGCCAGGTTTAAGAACATCATGCCGGCCTTCTCAAAGTTCCGCAGGCGTTTTTCCTGGCGGGCAGATTCTTCAAATTGCCTGACTCCATCCGGAATAATAGGTTCCAGGTTGGTTTGTAAAATGTTGTCGGGAGGGACCTCTGGTAATAGCAGTTGAGCGTCTAATTTACTATCCATTCTTTTCAGCTTGTTAATGTATGAGATTGAGTTTCATGAAGAAAGTAAATATCATTGGTCCTGTAAGGTATTGATTCACTGTATACAGGAGAAATTTCGCCTCCTCTTCACGTTATCGGTAACTTTGGATCAATACTTTCTTCTTTTTCTGCCCACCCCAGGCCGAGAAAGACTGTATCAATGAGGGAAAAAGAGATGGAGGTTGATATTCATTTTCTCTAACATGGCAGGCATTGACGCATGTGCCCGGAAGGCTGTCAGAGCACGAAGTTTTTATCAGCTCAGTCGATAAAAGAAGAGAGGTTTTTTTCAATCCACGTGTTCGAGAGGGTTACCGGTTATATGGTTAGGTTCGAGCAGCCCCATATTTTACTTATTGACAGCGATCCGGAATGGCGAGCGAGTGCCCAGAAGTATATACAGAGGGATCTTCAGCTTCCCTGCACTGCCTCACCTTCAGTTTATGACTATTCCTCCTCCCGGCAGTTACAGCAATACAGTGTAATCCTGATAGATATAAATGCTCCCCACGGGCTGCATCTTCTCAGAGAATGTAATTCCAGGCACATGGATGTGATGATGATCATCCTTATCCTGCAACCGAACTCATTTCCCTTTGAAGAGATTATTCATTGGGGAGCTTATGATTACCTGGTGAAACCCATTAATTTCCTGGAAATGAAAGCGAAAATCAGGAAAGCCCTTCGTGAGAGAATGCTTTTCCGGGAACTTCGACAAAAACAGGAGCAGTTGGAGCTCATCGCCAAAAGTGCCTTGGAAAACCATGATGAACTGGAGAACCGGACGGCGGAAATGAACGTGGAAAGAGAGGCCCTCCGCTCGGAGTTGGATGGATATAAGCAGATGGTGGAAAATGCCGTTGATATGATTTTTTCCATAGACATCGAAGGTCGTATTGAAAGTGTCAATAAAACCATGCTGGAAGTCCTCGGGTATTCTCGGGAAGATATGATCGGTAAAAATATATCCTCGGTCATCCATCCGGATTTTATCCTCCGCCTGCAAAATGCACTCAAAACCGTATCTGAGACCAAAGTCATCAAGGGAGTAGAACTGACTTTGACTACGAAAACCAGCGGCCTCATTCTTACTGAGATGAATGCCGTGTCCCGCTATGGCTATTTAGGTAATTTCATCGGCTTGTGGGCGATTTTGCGGGATATTACCGAAAGAAAACGGCTGGAGGAGGAGTTAAAGGAACTGTCTATTATCGATTCCCTGACCAAGTTATACAATAAGAGATATTTCTTAGAGATACTGGAAAAAGAAATTTACCGGGCCTGCAGGCAGAAATACCCGCTCTCCATGATCATGATTGACCTGGATAGATTCAAATCCCATAATGACACGTATGGACATCTGGCCGGAGACTACGTTTTATCCAAGGTGGGAGAGATGTTGTCCAACCAGTGTCGCGGAGGGGTTGATGTTCCCTGCCGTTACGGCGGCGATGAGTTCACCATTGTTCTGCCTCAAGTCGATCAGGATCAGGCCGTCCGGGTAGCCTGCCGGTATCAGAGGGCATGGGGAAAGATGAAGGTAGGTAACATTGGCTTCAGTATCGGCATTGCCCAATACAATGGGCACAGTACCCGGGAAGAATTTATCCGGAAGGTGGATAAGGCCATGTACCGGTCAAAATGGGCGGGCGGTGATAAAGTTTCGGTCTCCTGATGATTATGAAATAAGCCCATAACGCTTGGCCTTTTGCGTGAGGCTCCTTCGGCTGATTTCCCCCATTTGAGATGCAGCACTGAGGTTCCAGTTACAACGCTGAAGCAAATCTTGAAGATAGTGTTTTTCAAAGATTCCCCTGGCTACGTAAAAAGGTGTATCTGAGGAGCGTGTCTTCCGGGGATTCGCAGCCACTTTCTCGTCGAGCATAGGAAAATCCTCCACGGCCAAAACATTATCGCGAGCCATAATTATTGCTGATTCTACCATATTTTCCAATTCCCGAATATTTCCAGGCCATGAATATCGCCCTAATTTAGCCATGGCCTCCGGAGAAATCGTATTGACGGCTTTTCCGGCCTTAGCAGCGGATTTTCTAAGAAAATAGCTGGCCAGTAATGGTAGATCGTCCATCCGTTCCCGGAGCGGGGGAAGGGTGATATGAATGACATTAAGACGGTAGTAGAGATCCTCCCGAAAGATCTTTTCCTGGACCAGATGATTTAGCCTCTTGTTGGTGGCGGATATGAAACGGATATTCACCTGAGCAATCCTGTTGCTTCCAATGATCTTGAATTCTCCTTCCTGAATTACCCGTAAAAGCTTTACCTGAAGACCTGGAGAGACATCCCCGATTTCATCAAAAAATACGGTGCCTTCATGAGCACCTTCGAAGATGCCTATCTGGTTGGTAACAGCGCCTGAGAAGGCACCGCGAACATGACCAAAGAGCTCGCTCTCCAAAAGTGATTCAGGAATAGCTGAGCAGTTGATGGCATAAAATCCCTTATGCTTTCGACTGCTTTGCCGGTGAATAGCTCGTGCGACCAGTTCTTTCCCGGTTCCACTCTCGCCCTCAATAAGAATGGTGCAGTCCGTCCGTGAAACCTTTTTGATAAGCTCAAAAAGGTCTAACATGGCCTTATTATTAGATACCATCTTTTCGAACATCATGAAATGATATCCTTTAGAAAAGAGAGAGGAGCCAGGAGAGGCAGTCTTTGATACTTTTTTTCCTGTGGAGCAACTGGTCCCATCCGGCCATGGATTCCGGCTCTATATCCTCGATTCCTAAATAGACACGGATCCTTCGGCTTGCACTGTCTGATGAGAGGTCATACCGCAACACCGTTGTGTACAGAATGAGGGTTAAGGATTCCTCCGGTATGGTTATCTCAACCTTTAAGAGATTATTTTGATTCATCCCCTCAATGAGAACATGGATACCATTCACGATGACATTATTTGTTTCTATACAGATGACCGTATCCGAGAAATCGATGGACTGGCCTCGAAGCCTGGGCGTGATTTTTTCTTTCTTCATTTTTCCTATAAGCTGGAAGGTGAGCGGAGAAGAACAAACCACCCGGGGAGATTTTCGCCGATCTTTCTGATAGGGTTTGGTCACCATCGACCCCATGCTTTGATTGGTCATTGATAAGAGAAGGCAAACGTATCCATGCTATTTTATCTTACCTATTCCTTATCGCTGGGAAAAGAAATTTTCTTCGGACCGATAGGGAAAATCCCGGCCACCCTGCCTCCAGACGTTCCGGTCATGTCTCATCCGGCCATCTTAGGGTACGGCCAGGAATGAAGAAAGTGATTTGTCGTGTTCTGGTCAGATTGGCAGCGGTTATGGAGCAGAGCTGATTAACACCTTTTCAGGCGGGTGTTCATTTTTCATTTGATTTGACCGAAAAGACGATGAGATCATCAGCCACTTGGTCAAGGTGAATAGTGTAGGCTCCTATGACCATTCCCTCCAATTCTGAAGCAAATGCCTCAACAGAGCTGTAGATCTCATAGAGCCCCTCGGACTGGTTTTTCATATATTCAGATCTCCTCATAACGGCATCTAAAAATCTTTCCCTTGTCTCCCCAAAAAGATTGGGGCAATGCAACTGAACCCTGATGGGAGAAAATTGATATCCCAAATCCAGGAGCTGCTTTCTCAGATTGTGGGTATTTATTTCTAAATCCAGAGAAAGCCCGATAAAGGTTTCATCCTCATAAAAATCCAGAATTCGACTGGATACAACAGCTTTTTGAACATCAATCCGCTGGGGTAATCGAACAAGATCAATGCCCCATTCTTTGAGAATGTCATTCAGTGCCCGCTTTTTCAAAAAATTTTCAGCTTCCCGGCCATAATGAATACCATCCGTGGCTTTTTGCCTTTCCTGTCGCAGCTTGGCCCTGGCTTCAGCAATATTATTGGTTAAAAAGGACCCCCGGGCCCTAGCCAATTCATTGAACTTCTTTATGTAGCCTCTTCTCTCCCAAAGGTCTAACTTGAGCATGTATTTATATACCTTACTTTCTATGGACCGGCGAGTAATTTTGTCAGGGGGTATATTTGAAACCGAAAGCGGGGTCTCTTTTCCATCCTGATCAGGAGTGGCCCCGGTTTCAGTCTTCCCTGGAAAAGGGTTAAAGATACCCCAGGAAAGGATGAAGGCATAGATGCATATAACAGCCAACTTTTTCTTCATGGATATTCTGCTTCCACCATGTTCCTTATTCTTCTGATCGGCTCAGCGTGATCAGAAGTAAAACGGTCTCAATCGGTCACCTCATATCACCACTCATAAGCACCAGGAATGAAGGGGGGGCCGGGCTTGGTATCAGGTTATCCTGAGGCCAGCATCTCTTTTATTTTTATCACCATCTCGGTTGAGTTTGGGGCATGGAAGATTCCGGAGCCAAGAACGATAATATCAGCGCCAGCCCTGACTACACTCAGACAATTATCAAGTTTGATGCCACCGTCAACAAGGATTTTGACCTCAAGATCCGACTGGTTCATAAGGCTCTTCAACACCTTGATCTTTTGTAAGGTAAAGGGGATAAACTGCTGTCCGCCGAATCCGGGATTCACGGACATCACCACTACCTGGTCGAGCTCGGATAGAACACAATCCAACGCATGAACCGGGGTTGAGGGATTAATGGCCACCCCCGCCTTCATTCCCTTTTCCCTGATAGCCTGAATACACCTGTGGAGGTGGTAGCATGCCTCTTGATGAATGGTCAGGATATCGGCCCCCGACCTCCAGAAATCATCTATGAAACTCTCAGGATTTTCGATCATCAGGTGAACATCGAGGGGAAGGCGGGTAACCTTTTTGAGCGATTCCACCACGGGCGGGCCGATAGTAATATTCGGCACAAAGTGTCCATCCATAACATCCACGTGCAGCAAGTCAGCCCCGCCGGCCTCTACCTCCTGAATTTCTTCAGCTAAGGCGGCAAAATTGGCTGACAATATGGAAGGGGCAATCCGGACAAGCGAAGGGCTGGTCATTTAAAGTGATCCTCCTTTACCAATACATCATCAAGGTAGATGAGAGCTACCGTCTGGGACGTTGTCTTTACCAAAAGTTCAACCTGGCTGCCAGGCTCTTTCTTTTCATAGAATATTTCCCTCTCTTGCCAGCCTTCCCGGAGGATGATCCGCACCCTTTTGGAGTGAGAGCCGGGAGGAACGGCATACTGAAGAACTTTGTAGGTACCGACCTCCTCCTGGATGGATTTTTCTTTGCTCACGTGGAGGGTGATCTTATCCTCTATACCGACACGATACCCTGCTTTGGGAAATTGCTCAATGATTATATTTGGTTCCAGACCTTCGGAAACATCATAATGGATATTGCTCACTTTCAGTGATAATCTCCGTAAAATCTGATTGGCCTCATCGAGGCTTTTTCCGGCTATTTCCGGCATGAAGTAATATTCAGGCTCACGACCTTCACTGATGAGGAGGTTGACAACACTCCTCTGCTCAGCCTGGGCATGAGCGGGAGGATCTTGACAAATAACTACATTCTTTTCAACACGTTGATGATAGATTTTGGTCAGATGGCCGACTTTCAGATCGTTTTCCTGTAATATGGTCTGAGCACGCAGCCAAGGCTCACCACAGACATCCGGAATGGTAACCATCTGGGTCCCGATACTGAGAACCACCCTGATCGTCCGACCGGTTTTTATCAGTTTCCCGGCTTCGGGCTTCTGGGAGATAATGGTATTGGGCGAAAAATTTCGATGAAACTCCTGGCTTTCAATTTTGAGGTTGAGCCCCAAAGATGTTACTGCTTCCATGGCGGCAGCAATATTTTGGCCTACCAGAGACGGAACCTTTCCCTGTTCTCCCTGCATGACAAGGTTCATAGTAATCAAGGCACTCAGGAATCCCAGAATAAAGAGTCCCATGATCAAAAGAGATATTTTCAAACAGCCCGGGAAAAAGCCTCTGCCTAACATACTGGAGCTATTCCTCTTCTTCAAGAATCCGGTACTCATCGTCTCCTCAGGACAGCTATGAAAAACCCATCCATGTCATGCCGGTGTGGATAAATTCTCAAAAATCCATCCTCCTCCACTGCGGAATGTAAAGAAGCCGGTATGAATTTTTGTATATCCTCTCGTCTAAAATCAGCATTTCTCTGTAAAAATTCCTCCAGAACATGGCTGGTTTCTTCCGGTTCAAAGGAACAGGTGCTATAAACTAGTATACCATTAGTCTTCACGAAATGTGAACTACTTTCTAAAATGCTCACCTGGCGGGGATGCAGCTCAGCCAGATCAGACTCTTTTCGTATCCATTTAATTTCAGGGTGTCTCCTTAAAATTCCCAGCGAAGAGCATGGCGCATCCACCAGGATACGATCAAATTGAAGTTTGAAAGGTTCAGATGTTATGTCACCACAAACGGCCTGTGCGATCAGAATTCCCAGTCTATGGCTTCTTCTCCTCAGCGATTGAAGTTTCTGGGGCAGCCTGTCAAGCGCAATCAAGAGGCCCTGATTTTTCATAAGCTGGGCCAGGTAGGTCGTCTTTCCTCCTCTTCCTGCACAGGCATCCAGAATCAGTTCGCCAGGCTGCGGATCAAGAGTGCGGGCGGCCAGCATAGAGCTGAGCCCCTGAATTTCAAAATAACCCTTACGGTATGATGAAGTCAACATTAAAGGGCGTGGGCCGGCCAGAGAAAATCCCTCCGGTAAAATCCCTGAAGGGGTTAATTCTTCCAAATCGGCGGCCAGATAAGCCGGGGCTTCTTCAGCAGGTACCTTTAAGGTGTTGAGGCGGATGGTCAGTTGAGGCTGCTGATTGTTAGCCTTACATAAGGCTATACATTCATCGATACCGTATCGTTCCAGCCATCTGCGTACCATCCATTCAGGGTGAGCGAAAGACAGGGAGATGTGCCCGATCGGATCGAGCTCTTTTTCCGGGAAATGGATGGCAGGCAGTCTCCGCTGGAGCTGCCGTAGGACAGCATTGACGAAACCTGCCGATCCGGGATGGCCATAACCGCGAGCCAGGTTCACCGCTTCGTTGATTACTGCTGAAGCTGGTATACGGTTTAAAAACAGGAGTTGATATACTCCTGAGCGAAGAATGGCTTTCATGGAGGAGGACAGGTCTGTTATCGGCTGAACCGCCACGTTCTCAATGAACCAGTCTACCTGATTCCGTTGCCGTAATACTCCGTAGACGAGCATGGTAACCAGGCGTTTATCCTGCTGAGAGAGAGGGGTGTCTTTCAGTGCCTCAGCCAGGAGAATATCACTGTAAGCCTTTTCTTCATCAATCCGGCTCAAGATTTCAACTGCTATGCCCCTGGCTGATTTGCGGATGGCAGAGTACCGGGCATAATGCCCGCGTTTTCGGTTTGGATTACAAGTCTTCGGCATGAAAAATTACTGATCCTTGAGAGCCTCAAGGAGCCTCTGGCCAAAAGAATTCGCAGCGTCCGGGCCGGAGGCAGTGATGATGCGTCCATCCTGCACTACCGGCTGTGCTGTATAGATGGCACCCTTTTCTTTCAGGTGATCAATGCAAGAGGAGAAGACAGTTGCCTTTCGGCCTTTCAAAAGACCTGCCTTGGCCAGGGTGACGGGAGCAATGCAAATAGCGGCTACAATTTTGCCTTTCTGAAGAGCGGTTTCAGCTATCCGATGGGCCGTAGCATCCTCCCAGTATTCGTCACTTCCTGATCCGCCCACGAAAACTACAAGATCATAATCATCTACCCTCACCTCAGGCAGTAAAATATCCGGCTGAACAGCCATCCCCAGCATGCCCGAGGCTTTTTCCAATGATGATGAGGCAACAGTGACCTTTACTCCCTGCTTTTCCAGGACTGTTTTCGGATGGGTAAACTCTTCATCTCTAAAATCTTTATGAGCAATGATAAACAGGGCCTTCCTGCCTTCCATCATGACTTTGTCCTCCTCTGATATGACTGTTCTGGATGTTAGACACATAGTTATCATAATGAGCAGCGGAAAAAAAGATTTACCGTATCTCATCAGGACTCGCCTTTCGTTCTTCTGAAATTACCGTATAAAGCGTGTTGGCCTCCTGAGTACGGATCCCCTTGGATGGGATTCCTAAAACCCTGATGGTCATGATCCGGTCCCAGAAGGTCAGTGTGATTTCATCTCCAACCCTGATCTCTCTGGCTGCTTTGGCTGATTGACTATTTACCTTAACCAGGCTGTGATCACAGTATTTTTTGGCCATGCTCCGGCGCTTGATCACCCTGGTGAGCTTCAGAAAGAGATCTAATCGCATGAGAAATCCTACTCGCCTGGATCCCTGAATTCATAGCCGCCCGCAGCTTTAATCTCAATATAAGATCGCTCCCTTAACGCTTCCAACCATTGTTTATAGTATTGATCGGCTTTTTGGTTCATCAGTATCTCTTTGATTTCGTTCCATTGAGCAGAGCCTCTAACCAGTGAGGAAGGCTCCCGGCCATTGCCATTGAGTCTGATGAGGTGAAAGCCAAAAGGAGTTCGAACAGGCGGACTGACTTGACCCACGTTCAATTTTTCAATCGCCTTCTGAAAGGGAGGGCTGATCTGATCTAAGGCCAAATATCCCAGGTCTCCCCCCTCTCGGGCTGTCTCCACATCCTCGGAGTATTTTTGAGCGGCTTCAATGAAATTCTGACCCTCCTCCAGCTCTTTCCAGACCTGTTGAGCTTTCTCATAAACTTGAACGGCTATGGCTTCATCTGCCCCTTCCGGAAGAGCGAAGAGGATATGGCTGAGATGAATACTGCCTTCCTTTCTGTGTTGAGCAAAATAACTGGAAATTTCGGAATCGGTCAAATGGATTTTGGGATAAACAGCCCGCTCGCGAAGCTTAAGAAGTAAGATTTCCCGCTCTATTTTGGCCCGAAGAGATTCAAGGGTCATGTTCTGACTCACGAGCGCTTTTTCTAACGCTCCATCACTGGAGAGCCCGTTTTTGCTTTTAATCTCCTCCAACCCCTGTTCCAGTTCCTCAGGATGGACTGAAAGACCTCTTCCCCTGGCCTCCTGTACCTGTAACGTTTCATCGATCAGAGATTGGAGCACTTCTCTGGCCAGTTGATTAGGATCATAAGCAAAATCACCGGGAAAACCAGCTTGCAGCCTCAAAAGGGTATGGTGAAATTCCCTTTGGGTTATGATTTCTCCGTTGACAACGGCTGCAATCCGATCATATAGTTTCCCTTCGACTTGCGGCCTGTGGAAGGAACAGAACATTATGACCCCTGCCAGCAGGGTGATCAATATCTTGAGTTGTCGCCTCATGGAAGCCCTCTTTCCTTTGAGGCCCTTTGCTTCTGCTTTCCGGTAACGACCAGGGCAATCCCGATCGGGATCATGCCTACTCCAACCCAGAAGACGATATTGATTTCACCATTATTGAAACCGAAAGACATAATCAAAAAACTTACAAAGATAAGCAGCCAGCCGATTACCGTTTCAGGCGGTGTTTTAACGATCTCTTTCTCCTTTGGTAAATTCATAAATCCCTCCCAGGATAAATCAATACAGTACATGAAAAGAGTAAGCCATCTCACTCTCGATTTTATAAACAATCTTTCCCATGGAAATCACCTTTTATAGATTCAAGATGAATAGATAAAAATATATCATGCCGAAAATGGGGAATCAATATTGATTTTTCGCTCTGTCTCAGGAGGCAGGTACCAGGCCCTTTTCCAGGAGCAGAAAGAAATCCTGGATCTCCCGGAAGAGGCTTTCCCCACCGGAACTGGTCACAACCATACCAAAGGCATTGGGAGGTATGAGCCAATAATCCCCCGCCCCCTCCCGGACAAGTTCAATCAACACTTCTAAAGCAACCGGGGTATTCTCATTGAAGGTGAAGCTGACCTGATTTCCTTTCCGCTGAACGGCGCTTATTTTCCATTTCTGGCAGAAAAGCCGCAGCTCTAATTGCAGAGAAAAGAGCCTGGCCGCTTCAGGCATCATCCCATACCGGTCTTCCAGCTCTTCTTTCCAGACCTTCAGAGCCTCGACCTCAGTGATGAGTGAGGCCCGTTTATAAAGATTCAGCCTTTGATTGGTATCGGGTACGTAAAAATCAGGTAAATAGGCTTCAACCTGCAAATCGATATTGATTTCCGTCCGGGTTTCAATCTCCTTCCCCTGTAATTCCTGAATAGTTTGATGGATTAAATCGCAATATAAATCAAATCCCACGGCGGCAATATGCCCGTGCTGCTCGGCCCCAAGGAGATTTCCCGCTCCCCGGATTTCCAAATCCCTGGCGGCCAGCCGAAATCCTGATCCCAGTTCGCTGAGTTCCTGGATGGCTATCAACCTTTTTCGGGCCTCATCAGAGAGGGTGTCTTCGGAAGGAATAAGTAAATAGGCATAGGCCCGACGGCTGGATCGCCCCACCCGACCTCGAAGCTGGTACAATTGGGCCAGTCCATAGTGGTGAGCCTGATGAATGATAATGGTGTTGGCAGCCGAGATATCCAATCCGGACTCAATGATCGTGGTGCACAGGAGAATATCATATTTATGCTGTACAAAATCCAGCATGACTCTCTCCAGTTCCCTCTCCTGCATCTGGCCATGGGCAACAGCGATTCTGGCCGAAGGCACAAGGCTGCGGACATAATTGCATATTCTGTCAATATCCTCCACATGATTATGGACAAAAAACACCTGTCCCCCCCGATCCATTTCTCGAACAATGGCCTCGATAACGATATCCGGGTCAAATGGTATGATATGGGTCTGGATAGCCAGACGGTTTTCAGGCGGCGTATCAATAACACTTAAATCCCTGATGCCCATCAGGGCCATATTCAAGGTCCGCGGAATAGGTGTCGCCGTCAGGGTCAAAATATCCACTGACTTCCGTAAGGTTTTCAGCCGCTCCTTATGGGCCACACCGAACCGCTGTTCTTCGTCAATGACGACCAGGCCCAAATCATGAAAGGTAACATCTTTCTGAAGAAGCCGGTGGGTGCCGATTACGATATCCACCAGGCCGGTCCGGAGTCCTTCAATGGTTTCCTGCTGCTGTTTACGGCTTCGAAAGCGGCTCAGCATATCAACCCTGATCGGGTACGGGGCCATGCGCTGGGAAAATTTCTGAAAATGCTGCTCGACCAGAAGAGTCGTAGGGGCTATCAGGGCTACCTGCCTGTTTCCGGTGACGGCCTTGAAGGCGGCGCGCAGGGCGACCTCCGTTTTCCCATAGCCGACATCACCGCACACGAGTCGATCCATGGGACGGGATTGTTCCATATCGAGTTTGACCTCCTGTATGGCCTTGGCCTGGTCGGGTGTCTCCTCATATTCAAAAGAAGCTTCAAATTCATGCTGCCACGGTGTATCAGGCGGAGCAGGCAGACCGATGGCCATTTCCCGGGCAGCATAGAGTTTCAGTAAATCTTCGGCCATCTTCCGGACCGATTCCTTGACCCGCGCCTTCGTCTTGGCCCAGACCGAACTTCCCAGCTTATCCAGTTTCGGAATGGCTCCTCCGGAACCGGAATATTTCTGGACAAAGTGCAGCTTTTCCGGGGGGATATAGAGTTTATCTCCTCCAAAATACTCGATAACCATAAAATCCTTGCGGATTTCTCCGGCCGCAATCTTCTTCAGTCCCAGGTAACGCCCGATGCCGTGCTCTACATGGACCACATAATCACCTTCGCTTAAATCACGGAAGGTGGAAAGAAAAGTAGCCGTGCGGCTTTTCTTGAGCGCGGTTACTTTTTTCCGTTCCCCGAAAATCTCCTGATCGGTAATGATTATCAAAGACAGGAAAGGCAGGTAGAATCCATGTGACAGTTCACCCAGACAGATCAACGGCGGAGCCGGCTGCCGCCCCTGCTCCGAAGTGATGGGTAGCCTCGTATCGGATATACGGCGGACCCCTACCTCATATTCGTGAAAAAGCTCTTCCGTTCGCTCAGCCTGTCCCTCACTATGGCAGACCAGAACTATGGTCTGATGGTTTCGATGCCAGTACTTGATCTCAGAGAGAAGGCCCTCGAAAAAAGAGCGATCCTTCTTTAAAATTTTTGACTTTCCCAAAAGCCCGCCTACGGATTTTACTTCAAAAGGAACCGTATCGGGTTCCGGCTCATCTGAAACCGCTCCTTCCTTCAAGGCTCGTAAGGAGAATGTTTGCCTGGTGGAAAAGAATTCCTTCTGTATTTCAGTCCAAAAATAGTATCCCTCGCGGGGATGGGGATAGGGAATGTTCTCCCGGTGGGACTTCTGGTATCGCCGTTCGACTTCATTCTGGTACTCTTCGGCTGCCCGCTGCAGGGCTGACGGCTCATATAAAAAAATGTGTCCCTGGGAGGGAAGGTACTGAAAGAGGCTGTCCGTCCGGGAATAAAGAAAAGGCACATATTGTTCTACTCCCGGAAAAGGCCTTAAACTTTCTAATTGGGCCTGAAGATGCTGGATTTTCGATTGATACAAATATGAATGGCCGTATTCCTCCTTTAATCTCAGGGAGCAGTGATGGCAGCTTTCCCTGGTGAGAATTGCTTCGGTAATCGGTAAGATGACCACCTCTTTGACATAGCTTTCAGACCTTTGAGTCGAAGGGTTGAAGTGTCTGATTGATTCAATCGTATCCCCAAAGAATTCCAAACGAACCGGAGCCGCCTGCCCGGGAGAAAAACAGTCAAGCACTCCGCCACGCACGCTAAAGTCTCCCGGATCTTCCACAAGATCCACGGCCCGATAGCCACCATGCACCAGAAGTCCGATAATCTCTTCCCGCTCGATGATCTCACCGGGCTCAAAGTATCCTGCGGCTGCATTGAGCACCCGCTTGGGCAACAGGCTTTGCATGGCCGCCTGAACAGGCGCCACCACGATGGCTGAAGAGCAGTTCAGCAGGGCATAGAGGGATCCGACTCTCTGGGCAACAAGTTCGGGCACGGGAGACTGGGCCTCATAGGGAAGCGTTTCCCAAGTGGGGAAAAGATGGAGAGAAAGGTTTTCATCTTTTTTCGGCCAGAGATGAGAGATGAAGAACTGAATGTTTTTATACACATCTTCAGCAACATCCAGGGACGGAGTCAGGACCAGAAAGGGTTCGGCCAACCTTCCCCGAAGGAGAGCGATAAGGAAATCCTTGCTGGTTTCCCAGAGACCCTCAAGATGAATGTGTCTCTGGTGAGTTTCAAGAGCCTTGAAAAGGGAAGCCAGGAAATCTTCAAGTTCTGTGCTGCTCATTTTGTCCAAAACGATCCAGAATGGTGTTAATAATATGAGTGGTTGACATTTCGGGGACAAGAGGGAGGCGAATAACCTGTCCTCCGTTTTGCTCAACGAATTCCCGACCTATAATATGCTCAGATCCCCAGTCAGCTCCTTTCACCAGAATATCCGGTTTGACCAGAGAGATAAGCCTCAGCGGATCGAGCTCATCAAAAATAACCACCAGGCTGACTGACTCAAGAGCTGCCAGCAGCTCAGCCCGATAGTCCTGGTTAACAACAGGTCGCATCTCTCCTTTGAGCGTTTTAACGGAGCGATCACTATTTACTCCAACGACCAGATAATCACCATAAGACCGGGCTTGCTGTAAGTATCGGGCATGGCCTACGTGCAGGAGGTCGAAACAGCCATTCGTAAAGACGATGGTCTGCCCTCTTTGTCTATACCCGGTGACGATAGATTCTATGTTACCGATCGGCTGTACCTTTTTTGAGGTCTCCAAAATCATATCCATTTCACGAATACTGCTGATCCCATTTATGGGCGGCCGATAGAATAATAGGTAAATCCCCTCTCCCGCATCAGTTTCGGGTCGTAGAGGTTCCGTCCGTCAAAGATTACGGGGTCTTTTAACAGTTGTTTAATGCGGTCAAAATTCGGCCTGCGGAATTCATTCCATTCAGTAACTACCAGAAGGCCGTTCGCACCATCAAGGCATTCGTAGTTATTGGAACAAACCTGAATCCTGTCCCCGAAAATCTCGCTGGCCCGGTCCATGGCCGCCGGATCATAGGCCAGGATATGGACTCCCTCAGCCAGTAATCGATGAATGATAACTACCGAAGCAGCCT